>DASQOP010000320.1:0-3577 GCA_035644415.1 Burkholderiales bacterium | reverse complement strand
GTGTACGGGAAATAGCCGGGCAGGTTCTCCCGCATCAGCCACTTCAGCGTCTCGCCATCGTCCTCGAACTTCGGTAGCGCCACTTTCGGCACCTTGGTTCCGGACAGTGACGTGGTGGTCAGCGCCGTGCGCATCTCGCGATCACGGATCTTTGTGACCTGTTCGTCGCCCGAATAGGACTGCCGGATCAGCGGCCATTCCCGCAGCAGCGCCTTTGCCTCGGCGCTGAGCGCCTTGTCGCGCTCCGTGATCAGCGGTTCGAGGTCGGAGGAAGGTTTCTTCGCGGCGTCCAGCATGCGTTTGGCTTCGAGCAACTGCTGCCGCTCGCGCGCGATCCTGGTCTGCTTCGTCACATCGGCGTGATAGCCGCGCACGGTTTCGGCAATTTCCGCCAGATAGCGCACGCGCGCCGGCGGAACGATGACGTTCTGGCCCGAAGACGCTTTTACCGTGGTCGGCTTGAGCCTGCCATCGCCGGCCTTGAGCCCGCGGGTTTTGAGCTCGGCGACGATGGCATGATAGAGCGCGGTCACGCCGTCGTCGTTGAAACGCGAGGCAATGGTGCCGAACACCGGCATCGCTTCGGTGGCTGCGTTGAAGGCGCCGCGATTGCGCTGCATCTGCTTGCGCACGTCGCGCAACGCGTCCTGCGCGCCGCGGCGGTCGAACTTGTTGATCGCGACGAAGTCGGCGAAGTCGAGCATGTCGATTTTCTCGAGCTGGCTGGCGGCGCCGAACTCGGGTGTCATCACATACAGCGAGAAGTCCACATGCGGGACGATAGCCGCGTCTCCCTGGCCGATGCCGGAAGTCTCCACCAGGATCAGGTCGAAGCCGGTGCACTTGCAGACGGCGATCACGTCCGGCAGGCAGGCGGCGATCTCGGCTCCGGCATCGCGGGTGGCGAGCGAGCGCATGTAGATGTTCGGATGATTGATCGCGTTCATGCGGATGCGGTCGCCCAGGAGCGCGCCGCCGGACTTGCGCCGCGACGGGTCCACGGCGATCACGGCTATTTTGAGCGCGTCGTCCTGGTCGATGCGCAAGCGGCGGACCAGTTCGTCGGTGAGCGACGACTTGCCCGAGCCGCCGGTTCCGGTGATGCCGAGCACCGGCACGCTGCCGTGCTCCGCCGCCCGCTTCGCCAGCTTCTGGCGCAGCGGCTCCGGCAGCGTCGCGTTCTCGAGCCCGGTGATCACACGCGCCAGGTCGCGCACGTTGCCATGGAAGACTTCGTCGAGGCTCGCCGGCAACTCCGCGGAAAGATTGCGGTCCGCGGTGCGGATCATGTCCGTGATCATTCCCTGCAGGCCCATGCGCGCGCCATCCTCCGGCGAGTAAATCCGCGCCACACCGTAGCTATGTAGCTCCTCGATCTCGGACGGAACGATCACGCCGCCGCCGCCGCCGAAAACCTTGATGCCCGCGCCGCCGCGCTCACGCAACAGATCGATCGCGTACTTGAAATATTCGACGTGACCACCCTGATACGAGGATACGGCGATGCCCTGCACGTCTTCCTGGATGGCCGCGGTGACGATCTCGTCGACCGACCGGTTGTGGCCGAGGTGTATGACTTCGACGCCGCTCGCCTGCAGGATGCGGCGCATGATGTTGATCGAGGCGTCGTGACCGTCGAACAGGCTGGCGGCGGTGACGAAGCGCACCTTGTTCTTCGCCTGCTTGTCTTGATCGGCGGCCTGTACGCTGAGATCGGTCATGAAGCAGTCCCGTCCGTTTGCGGTTGTTGACGCGGCCCAGGCGTTTCCGCGCTGATGCCGGAATGGGTCATCGCGCCGGGGCAGCCATTATTGCTTACGTTTACGTGAACGTAAACCTGGTCCACCGGCCCGTTGACCACCAGCATAACCCCTTGCCCAAATCGCGCTGCGGCGCGTCAGGCGGCATGTTCGACCCCGGCTGCCAGGGCACGGAAGCGGGCCAGCAAGGCTTCGCGTTCCGCAGCGACCGCCCCGACGTTGCGCTGCTTCACATGGCCGAAACCGCGGATGCGTTCCGGCAGGCTGGCCAGCGCGACGGCGACTCCATGGTTCTCCTTTGACAAGGCGCCCGCGATTTCTTCCGCCAGATCTTCGTATTCGCGGATCAGCCCGCGCTCCATCCTTCTCTCCGCGGTACGGCCGAACGGATCGAGGAAGCTGCCGCGCAGGCCCTTGAACTTCGCCAGCCACTTGAATGCGTATTTCATCCAGGCACCGTATTGCGCCTTCACTAGATGCCCCTGCGCATCGCGCTTCGCCAGCAGCGGCGGCGCCAGGTTGTACTTCACCGTGAACTCACCCTCGAAGCTGTCGTTAAGCCGTTTTTCGAAATCTTCGCTGGCGTAAAGCCGGGCGACTTCATACTCGTCCTTGTACGCCATCAGCTTGAAGAGGTATTTCGCCACCGCCTTGCTCAACGCATCCCCTGCACCGATGCCCGTCTCGGCATCGCGCACCTTTGCGACCAGGTCCTCGTAACGCTTCGCATAGGCCGCGTCCTGGTACCCGGTCAGGAAGGCGATGCGCCGGCGCAGCAGGGTCTCCAGGTTCTGTGGCATCTGCACCACCACCGGCTGGGCGGGTGTGGCAATCGTCTCGACTTGCCGCAGATCGAGCGCAGCGCGGCGTCCCCAGTCGAACGCCTGCTTGTTGGCGTCGACAGCCACACCGTTCAACTCGATCGCACGCAGGATCGAGGCCCTCTGCAGGGGAATCAGCCCGTTCTGGAACGCGAAGCCGAGCATGAACAGGTTGGTGGCGATCGAGTCGCCCAGCAGGGCGGTGGCGAGCCGGGTGGCGTCGATGAAATGGGCGCGGCCACCGACCGATTCGTCGATCAGCGCGCGGATTTCCTCGGCCGGGAACTGCCAGTTGGGATTCTGCGCGAACTGGCCGGGTGGCTGCTGGTGCATGTTGATCACCGCTACCGTGCGCCCGGGCCGGGTCTTGGAAATGGCATCGTGCGCGCCCGCGGTCAGCATGTCGCAGCCGAGGATCAGGTCGGCCTCGCCGGTGGCGATGCGTTGCGCGCGGATGCCCGCCGGTGTGTGCGCGATGCGAACGTGCGAAGTGACGGCGCCGTTCTTCTGCGACATTCCGGTCATGTCCAGCGCCGAAGTGCCCTTGCCCTCCAGGTGCGCGGCCATTCCCAGCAGCGCACCGATGGTGATGACACCGGTGCCGCCGATTCCCGTGATCAGGATGTTGTAGGGTGTTTCGCCGAGCGTTGCCGAGACCGGTTCGGACAGCGGCGCGAGCGGTGCAGCGTTTTCGCGTCTTGCCGCCCGCGACTTCCTCGGGGTGCCGCCTTCCACGGTCACGAAACTCGGACAGAAGCCCTTGACGCAGGAATAGTCCTGGTTGCAGGAGGACTGGTCGATCGCGCGCTTGCGCCCGAACTCGGTTTCCACTGGCAGGATCGAAGTGCAGTTCGATTGCACGCCGCAGTCGCCGCAGCCTTCGCAGACGGCTTCGTTGATGAATACCCGCTGCGTGGCCTTCGGGTACTCGCCTTTTTTGCGGCGGCGACGTTTTTCCGCCGCACAGGTCTGGTCGTAGATCATCACGGAAACGCC
>DASQOP010000319.1:0-18074 GCA_035644415.1 Burkholderiales bacterium | reverse complement strand
CCGATCGCCTGGGAGGAAATGTGCGGGCCGATGCAGGGTGCGGTGATCGGCGCCATCCTTTACGAAGGCTGGGCGGCGGACGCAGACGCGGCATGGCGGCTGGCCGGCAGCGGCAGCATCGCTTTCGAGCCCGCGCATCATCACGCCGCGGTGGGGCCGATGGCCGGGGTCATCAGCCCGTCGATGCCGGTATGGATCGTCGAGAATGCGGCGGGCAGGAACCGCGCGTTCTCCAACCTGAACGAGGGCCTCGGCAAGGTGCTGCGCTTCGGTGCCAATTCTCCGGAAGTGCTCAAGCGCCTGCACTGGATGGCGCAAGTGCTTGCGCCGGCGCTCGCCGCGGCGCTTGCGAAGCTGGGATCGATGGAACTCAAGCCGTTGATAGCGCAGGCGCTGCAGATGGGCGACGAAGTCCACAACCGCAACGCGGCCGCGTCGTCGTTGTTCCTCAAGAAGATCGTGCCCGCGGCGCTGCACTCCGGCTTCGACGCGCAAGCGATCGCCGATGGCGTGACGTTCATTGCCGGCAACGACCACTTTTTCCTGAACTTGTCGATGGCGGCGTGCAAGACCATGCTCGACGCCGCGCACGGCGTGCCGGGCAGCAGCCTGGTCACCGCGATGTCGCGCAACGGCGTGCGCTTCGGCATCCGCCTTTCCGGGACCGGCGAACAATGGTTCGAGGCACCGTCCCCGGTGGTGGGCGGACTGTACTTCCCGAGCTACGGGCCGGAGCACGCGGCACCGGACATGGGCGACAGCTCGATCACCGAGACCGCTGGCCTTGGCGGCTTCGCCATGGCGACAGCGCCCGCCATCGTCCAGTTCGTCGGCGGCACCCCGCAGGACGCGGTCGCTAACACGCGCGAAATGGGGCACATCACGCTGGGACGCAACAGCGCATTCACGCTGCCGGCGATGAATTTCAGCGGCACGCCCGCCGGCATCGACGCCCGCCGCGTGCTTGACACCAACATCACGCCGATCATAAACACCGGCATTGCGCACAAGGAAGCCGGGGTCGGCCAGATCGGCGCCGGCATTACGCGCGCGCCGCTCGAGTGCTTCACCCAGGCCATCATCGCGCTGGCGTCGCGGGCCGGCGTCGGCATGCCTGGCAGCATCCGCTCCACGCTCTCGTAGAGGAGATGGCGATGGCCAAGCGCAAGCACACGGCGGTCGTTGCTGTCGGCGGCAATTCGCTGATCGTGGACGATCAGCACCAGTCGATTCCCGACCAGGTGAAGGCGGCGACTACGACGTCGCATTACGTCGCCGACATGGTCGAGGCTGGCTGGACTGCGGTCCTCACGCACGGCAACGGCCCGCAGGTGGGTTTCATCCTGCGCCGCTCGGGAATCGCGAAGGGCGTGGTGCCCGAGGTGCCGGTGGACTATGCCGACGCCGACACGCAGGGCGCGATCGGCTACATGTTTCAGCGCGCGCTCTATAACGAGTTCCAGCGCCGCAAGCTCAAGCGCAAGGTGGTGGCCGTGGTGACCCAGGTGCTGGTGGATCCGAACGATCCAGCGTTCCGCAATCCGACCAAGCCGATCGGCGCGCACATGACCGAGGACGTGGCCAAGTCGCTGGCGAACGATTTCGGCTGGGTGGTGAGGGAAGACGCCGGCCGGGGTTGGCGGCGCGTGGTGGCCTCGCCGATGCCGCAACAGATCATCGAGCGCGACATCATCGAGGCGCTGATCGACCTGGGCTACATCGTGATCGCCTGCGGTGGCGGCGGCATTCCGGTGCTGCGCGACGCGCAGGGCGACCTGCAGGGACTGGAGGCAGTGATCGACAAGGACTTCGCTTCCAGCCTACTTGCGCGCGACCTCGGCGCCGAACTGTTCGTGGTTTCCACTGGCGTGGAGAAAGTGGCGGTCGACTTCGGCAAGCCGACGCAGCGCTGGCTCGAACGCGTATCGCTCGCTGAGGTGCGCAAATATCTTGCCGAAGGCCAGTTCCCGAAAGGGAGCATGGGCCCGAAGATCGAGGCGATCATTTCATTTCTGGAGGGCGGCGGCACGCGAGCGCTGATCACCAATCCGCCCAATCTGGGGCGCGCATTATCCGGCGCCACAGGCACGCACATCGTTACTGACTGAAGCGCTTCCCACAAAGTTTCAACAGACTTCTTCCAGCACGGCACCGGCACGCGCCCGGGACGCGGGGCTGCGTGGTCGTCGATTTGGCCGAAGTCCTCGCACAGCGGGTAAGTTTCGGCGCGCAGTCGTGTGTTGACCGTGCGCCGAAACCTGGGCACCCGCGCGAGGATATGGGTGCGGCCTCATGAGACAGCCGCGTGGCCCCGCGTCCTGTCGCCCGTCAACTCGGTGCTGCCGCAGTCTGGCGCGACATCGCCAGGCACAGCGCGCCGAACATCACGTAACCGAGCGACACCAGCGGCGAAACCATCCAGCCCAGAGCCGGCCCGTGTATCAGGCCGATGAAGGACAGTGCCGCGCCGATGAATGCCGTCACTGCGGCGTGGCTGAGCTTGCGGTCGATGATGAACGCCGCCATCGCCCCGAGCACCATGCCCGCCAGCACCGATCCGCTGCCGAGCACCGCCAGGCCCTGGTAGACCACACCGACTTGGCCGAGCGCGGCCATGCCTACTTTGTCGGCGCTGGTGCCGGCAGCGCCCAGCGCGCCATCGATATTGATCTTTGCCCACTCGGCGATGTTCGGAATGATCGCCAGCACCACCGCCGGCGCATGTTTGGAAGGGCTCGCCTGAAACGCCTGCGCACCGATCACCAGGCCGATGTACAGCAGGATCGGCAGGATCGCCACCAGCGGAATCAAATTGAGCAGCAGCGCGGTGAGGCCGAGGAAACACACCAGCGCAATCGCCACACCGGTGGCGAGCGAATAGCCGATGCGGCCGCCTACCGATTTCCAGCCCGGATGGCCGATGTACACCGCCGGCGGGAACGGGCTTCCCAGCATCGAACCCACGATCGCCCCGATTCCGTCTGCGGCCAGGATCTTGCGCAAGTTGTAGTTGTCCCCTGCCGCCGAGGCACTCTCCACGTTGTTCATCGCCTCGGTGAAGTTGTAGATTCCCAGCGGAATGGCGGTAGCGAGCAGCGGCGCGATTCCCGCCAGGCCGCGGAACACGTCTGCCGAGAACCACGGCAGGTGCAGGCCGAATTGCTCGAAGGCCTTGCCGACCTGGTCGCCCTTCATGTAATCGCTCCAGCCGAACGCGGCCGCGAGCCAGCCGATCGCAGCGCCGACAATCACCGCCGCGAGGCCGCCGGGAATCCCGCCGGGCAGGCGGATGTTCGCGGTCCAGGCGATCAGCACGATGGCAAAACAGACGAAGCCGATCCACGGCACTTCCCACATCTGGAACGCCGGGCGCATCGAGATGAAGGCGATGGAAATGCCGGCCAGCGTGCCGAGCATCGCCGCGCGCGGTGTCATCTTGCGGATCCACGGCCCGACGAAGCAGCCCAGCAGCACGATCACGCCGATGATGAAGGCCCACGCCAGCCCCGCCGCATAGGCGAGCATCGCGTCCTTGGTGGCGAGATAGGTGGGCAACATGACCACCAGCACCACGATGAACATGTGCGGAACGCTCGGCCCGTAAGGCATCGCCGTGACGTCGGAGCGGCCCTCCTTCTTCGCCAGTTGCCATGCCAGATAGGCGTAGAACAGGTTGCCGATCGGCAGCGCGATGCCCATCGCCGGCAGCACGCGCCCGAAGACCGTGTCAGGCGGAAGCTGTACCACGTACAGGCACAGCGTGGTCAGGACGATGACATTGAGCAGGACGTTGGTGAAGAGTCCGAAGAACCCGTTCCAATCGCCCGGCACCCACCAGCGCGGGCTTGCAGCAGATCCGGCAGCACTCATGGTTTCTCCCCTTCGGTGTTGGATTTATTTGCAGTCTTCCCCCGGCAGCACTGCGCAGGCAACTTATCGGCCGCAATGATGGCGTCGTCATAGGCCAACGGCCCGTCGCCGGACAGGCAAAAGCATGCGCCCGCAAGACCGGCAAGTCCAGACCTTCCCGGCTCGATCAGCCGCATCGCGGCTGCGGCCGGGATGACCGCACGACGCTCGAATCGCGGTTTTTCTCAGTCCCTCGCGAGATAGCTGTCGCGAAGCGTGCGGTCGATGAAGGCGCGCGCATCGTCGCGATCGAAGCGCTTGCTGTCGGCAAGGGTCTGCGCATAGTCGAAGAATGGCTCGAACAGGCGGCCCTGGTCTACCGGCGCCTTGAGCGTGAAGCGTGCCTCGCGCTGTGCAAGTTCGCGCCAGGCGGACCGCACTTCGGCCCAGAACGGCTCGGTGCGCGCGAAGTAGTTTTCTCCCGCGCTGAAGTCATAGTCCTTGATGCGCTGGTAGCGCGCGAATCCGTATTCGCGCGCCAGGTACGGCATCTGGGCACGCGCATTGCCGTTGTCGTCGAGCGCGAGCTTGAGGTTGTTCTCCTCCTGCACCCAGCCGTCCGCCGTGATGGTGTGGCGGTTGGTTCCAACCAATACCTGATAGTCCTTGCGCACGCTCCACTCGCGGCGCGGCAGCGGACGCCAGGTTTCGTCGCTGACCCAGGTGGAGTTGCTGTCGTTGTGCTGCCAGCGTCCGCGCGCCGCGTAGCGCGGGGAATCATCGACCTGGAACACGCTCTGCACCCAGGCGCCGTCGCGCTGCTGCGCGGGCACCGGGCGCCGCGCCCAGGTGTTGGCACCTTCGTAGGCCAGCAGCGCGCCGGACTGGTAACGCCATTCCTGGCGCCAGTGGCGCACTACCATCGGCATGCCGGTGCTGCCGTCTTCCATTTTTACTCGCATCACCAGGATGTGCTGCAAGGCGATGAAATTCTCGCGGTCCTCCGATACGAAGACGTATTCCGTTCCCCAACTCTGATAGGGCGCGTCGGGCTTCAACGCCGGATCGAATCGCAGTACCTCAAGGAAATTGAAACTGACACGATACGGGCCAGCCATGGCCAGGATGGCGCGGCGGTCGCGCTCCAGCGTGCTCAGGCCGGGCTCGCGCAACCGCCTCCAGGCTTCGCCGGGCGCGGGGTCGAGAACGACCGCGGCGCCACGCGTGCTGGCACCGCGAGGCTTCAGCGTGTTCTCGCCCAGCGGCCACGCGAAAGTGAACCAGCTCGCGTTGGCTCCGTCCGCCTCGCCGGGTTCATGGGCTTGCGCGGCAAGGGGCGACAACGCGAGAAGAATGAGGAACGATATTTGTCGCAGCATGGAGATACTCGAATATCCCGAAGACAGGCAGATTGTAGACGAATGAGGACGGGCAACAGCCGGCGTTGCCAAACGCGCATACTTGCGTAAATATTCGAGGCTCAATTCCGTTGCCGAGACCGAAAATTGCAGACTGACCCAGGAGGGTGTTTATGGCTGGCGAGAACAAGACCAAAGTGACCATCCTGACCGGAACCTACCGGATCAAGGGGCATATCGAATTGACGGTGGGTGCGCGGGTGACCGACTACCTGGTCGAGTCGAAGGAATTCATTGCCGTCACCGATGCGGAGGTCTGGGAGATCGCGGGCCGGCATGTAATGAACACGCCGTTTCTCAATGTGAGCCGCGCTCATATCGAGATCGTAATCCCGGGACATTGAGCCAGCGCCTCCCGGTTGATTTCAACGGCGCTTGCGCTGCTGCCAAAGCACGACCGCAATCTGCATCAGATATTCGTAGATTGCGCAGCGATTTCTGGCTCTCCTAAAAGTCTTGTGGCATCATGGGGTTAAGGACACAGGGAGAGTGCCATGACCAGCGACCACCACGCGCAGGAAATCCAGATGCTGCGCTCCGAGATCGAAATGCTCATGAACGAGCGGCAAAGCCTGTTGCGCGCAACCGGTGCGGCAGCAGTGTTTGTTGCCAATCTCGACAGCGAGTCTCTGCCCGAGAGCACCTACGCGGTTGCGGATATCCTCGCCCATGCGCTCAACCAGCTCTCCGAGGATTCACTGCGCGATGCGCTCGAACTGGTGCGCCCGACGGTGGAAGCGGCCCGAATCGAAGCGAAGAAGCAGGAAAGCTGACGGCAGGAGCGTCACGTAGCGGCAGCCGGCCGGCCGCATCCCCATGGTCGAATCCATATCCGGCGCGATACCCAGGATCGGACTGATCCTTACCGGTGGCGGCGCGCGAGCTGCCTACCAGGTCGGATTCCTGCGCGCGGTGTCGCACATGTTGCCGCGCGGTACGCCCAATCCGTTTCAGATCATCTGCGGGACTTCCGCAGGCGCGGTCAACGCGGCGGTGATGGCTGCCGGCGCCACCGATTTCCACCGCGCAGTGCGCCGGCTGATGCTGGTCTGGAAGTATTTTCACGCCGACCAGGTCTATCGGTCCGACGTTCTGAGCGTCATCAGTACCGGAAGCAAGTGGCTTGGGGCGATGCTGCTCGGCGGTCTGGGCAGGAACAATCCGACTTCGTTGCTGGACAACTCCCCGCTTGCGCAACTTCTGCGCCGCTATCTGGACTTTAACGGCATTCGCAGCAGCATCGAGGCCGGCGCACTGTACGCGCTGTCGGTTACGGCATCGGGATACACCTCGGGCCAGTCGGTGAGCTTCTTCCAGGGCGTGCCCGGACTTGCAGGCTGGCAACGGGCGCGCCGGATCGGCGTGCCGGAAATGATCGACATCGACCATCTCATGGCCTCCAGTGCGCTGCCGTTCATTTTCCCGGCCGTGCCGCTGCGTCGCGAGTTTTTCGGCGACGGCAGTATGCGCCAGATCGCGCCCATCAGCCCGGCGCTGCACCTCGGCGCGGACCGGGTCATTGTCATCGGTGCCGGCCGGCATGCAGGTGCTGCGACGGAACGGACCAGGACGATCGCCTATCCGTCGCTGGCACAGATCGCCGGCCACGCGCTCAACAGCATTTTTCTCGACAGCCTCGAAGTGGACATCGAGCGCCTGCAGCGCATCAACCGGACCATCCGGCTGATTTCTCCGGAGGACCGATCCAGGCATGACGTGCAGCTGCGCGAAATTGACGTGCTCGTCATTTCCCCGAGCGAGGAAATAGACAGGATCGCCGCGCGTTATACGCGCGAACTGCCGCGTCCAATCCGTTTTCTTTTGCGCGGTCTGGGCGCGACCAGGACCGGCGGCGCGACGCTGACCAGTTACCTTCTGTTCGAACCGGCCTATTGCGGCGCGCTGATTGCGCTGGGGTACAAGGACACGATGGCGAAGCGGGAGGAGATCCTGCGCTTCATCGGCCCGGCGGTGACGCAAAAGTGAACCAGGCGCTGGTGAATAACCCTGCAGTCGCACGATTCTTGCTCCGATGCCAGGCACTTGAGCTTTGCTGCAAACTTTGACATCTTGACGCCTTGCCATGTTAGTCGAGTCTTCACTGACCGAGCGGCATCGAACGATCCGCGGCCGGGCTGTGCAGTGGCAACGGCGTGTAGGCCGCGAAAACGTACTTAAGCGAAGAGGATCAAGAGAATGGATTTGGCACCCAGGGAGAAAGACAAGCTGCTGATTTTCACCGCGGCACTGCTGGCAGAGCGGCGCAAGGCGCGCGGATTGAAGCTGAACTACCCCGAAGCCGTTGCCTTCATTTCCGCCGGGGTTCTCGAAGGCGCGCGCGACGGCAAGAGCGTCTCCGAACTGATGAGTTACGGCAGGACCTTGCTCGGACGCAACGAGGTCATGGAGGGCGTGCCGGAGATGATTCCCGACATTCAGGTCGAGGCGACTTTCCCGGACGGGACCAAGCTGGTTACCGTCCACAATCCGATTTCTTGATGCCGGCCGACGTTCGGGAGAGAACAACGATGATTCCGGGAGAGATCAGGACACAGCCTGGCGAGATCGAACTCAACGCCGGACGCAAGACCGTCACGGTCACGGTGATCAACAGCGGCGACCGGCCGGTTCAGGTCGGATCGCACTACCATTTTTTCGAAACCAATGAGGCATTGCAGTTCGACCGCAAGAGCGCCTACGGTTATCGGCTCAACATTCCTGCGGGGACCGCGATGCGCTTCGAGCCGGGTCAGAACAGCCGCGTCGAGTTGGTAGAACTCGGCGGCGGGCGTACCGTCTACGGTTTTCTCGGAAAAGTAATGGGCGCGCTGAAATGACTTTCAAACTGACCAGGGCGGCGTATGCCGACATGTTCGGTCCGACCGTCGGCGACCGCGTGAGACTTGCCGATACCGAATTGTGGATCGAGATCGAAAAGGACCACACCATCTATGGTGAGGAAGTGAAATTCGGCGGTGGCAAGGTGATCCGCGACGGCATGGGACAGAGCCAGCGTCCGCACGCGGAGGTCGCCGATACCGTGATAACGAATGCGCTCATCGTGGATTACTCGGGAATCGTCAAGGCCGACATCGGCATCAAGAACGGAAGAATCTCCGGGATCGGCAAGGCCGGCAACCCCGACATTCAGCCCGGTGTGAACATCGTTGTGGGCGCCGCCACCGAGATCATCGCCGGCGAAGGCATGATCACCACCGCCGGCGGTGTGGACGCGCACATTCACTTCATCTGCCCGCAGCAAATCGAGGAGGCGTTGATGTCCGGCATCACCACGATGCTCGGCGGCGGCACCGGGCCGGCGACCGGAACCAATGCGACGACCTGCACGCCGGGACCGTGGCATATCGCGCGCATGCTCCAGGCCGCGGAAGCGTTTCCGATGAATCTGGGTTTCCTGGGCAAGGGCAACTGCAGCCTCAAGGATCCGCTCATCGAGCAGGTGGCGGCCGGCGCGATGGGCCTGAAGCTGCACGAGGACTGGGGCACCACGCCGGCAGCGATCGACAACTGCCTCGCGGTGGCAGACGACATGGACATTCAGGTGGCGATCCACACCGACACTCTCAACGAGTCGGGGTTTGTCGATACCACAATCGCGGCCTTCCGCGGAAGAACCATTCACACCTACCACTCGGAGGGCGCGGGCGGCGGCCACGCGCCGGATATCATCCGCGTGTGCGGCGAGGCCAATGTCCTTCCTTCGTCGACCAATCCGACGCGCCCCTTCACTGTCAATACGCTGGACGAGCACCTCGACATGCTCATGGTGTGTCATCACCTCGACCCCGGCATTCCCGAAGACGTGGCGTTCGCGGAATCGCGCATCCGCAAGGAGACCATCGCCGCGGAGGACATCCTGCATGACCTAGGCGCGATCAGCATGATGTCGTCCGATTCGCAGGCCATGGGAAGAGTGGGCGAAGTGGTGATGCGCACCTGGCAGACTGCGCACAAGATGCGCGTGCAGCGCGGCCTGCTGCCGGAGGAGGGATCCGACTGCGACAACTTCCGGGTCAAGCGCTACATCGCCAAGTACACCATCAACCCGGCAATCACCCACGGGATCGCGCACGAAGTAGGTTCGCTGGAGGTCGGCAAGCTTGCCGACATCGTACTCTGGAGGCCGGCTTTCTTCGGCGTCAAACCGGGTCTCATCATCAAGGGCGGCATGATCGCCGCGGCCGCGATGGGCGACCCGAACGCGTCCATCCCGACGCCGCAGCCGGTCCACTACCGGCCGATGTTCGGTTCGTTCGGGCCGGCCTGCCAGGCGACGTCGCTGACTTTCGTATCGGCGGCAGGCATCGAGAACGGAATCGGCAACGCGCTCGGTCTGCGAAAGCGGTTGGTCGCGGTTCGCGGAACGCGGACCCTCGGAAAGAAAGACCTGCCGCTGAACGGTTACGCGCCAAAAATCGAGGTGAACCCGGAAACCTACGAAGTTCGCGCGGACGGCGAACATCTTACCTGCGGGCCCGCCACGTCCCTGCCGATGGCGCAGCGCTATTTCCTGTTCTGATGGCGCGCCCGCGCGCGCCCTTATGACTTCAGATCGAAACCGAGTATATCGTTCGCATTGATCACGGCGTCGGCGATTTCTTCGGCGGTGACGCGTTTGCTCATCGCCTGATCACGGATGACCTTGTAGGCGTCGTCTTCCGACAGGCCGCGGGTACTCATCAGGATTGCCTTGGCCTTGTTTATCTTGCGCAGTCCGGCAAGCCTTTGCTCGAGACGCGCGATGTATTTTTCCTGCGCCCGGGCTTTCTCGGCCTGGTTCACGGATACCACGATCGAGGTGAGCAGGCCGAAAGATTTGACCGGAGAGGCAATCACGCCGTACGCATTAAGCTGCAGCACCGCTTCGACGATCACCGGATTTTCGTAGTTCACCACGGGAATGACCGGCGGAGATCCATCGCGCCGCAGCCAGGGCAGATCCATTGACAGCACCTCGGGCCGCATGGCGAAAATTACCAGATCCGTTTCGTCGGGGAGCTTGTCCAGCGGAGGCCAGAATGCCTTCACGCGGCAACCGATGCGCTGCAGTTGACCGAGCAATTCCTGCCCGTCCTGGTCGTCGGGATGGAAAACAAGCACGCGAAGAGAGCGCAACTCTCTCAGCAGACGCGGCGTGCCTTCGCTCTTTCTCATCGGATTTCCGCCGGGGCAGCGATTACCGGGCGTGAATCTGCGCGCGGGTTGACCAGTCCTGGAGCGAGTGCGACACCAGGTAGGGATCGGGTCGAACCCAGCGCTCCGCTTCCTGAAGGATGTCGAACTGGCCTTGGCCATTCACCCTGCCGATGCGCGGCCGCAGGTAGGTGTGGTGGTTATGCTCGTCGATCCGCACTTTGCCCTGCGGCCCGGAAAATTCCGAGCCCGGAAGGACCCGGAGCAGGTCCACGATGTTGTCGGTATCGACGCGGCGCATTGCATCGGCGAGCAGGTGAGTCTGGAAGTACGCCGCTTCCCAGCACATATTGGTTACTTCATCCGCGCCAAAACGATTCTTGAATTGGGCAACACAGCGCCTGTTGGTTTCGGTATCGACGCTCTGAAAGTAGGGTGCGGAAGTGATGTGACCTTCCGCAATGTCGGCTCCCATCTGCCGCACTTCGGCTTCGCAAGTAGTGAGGCTCGCTATGGGCATTTTCGCCGGGTCCAGTTTGACCTGTGCGTATGCCCGATGGAGCAAAGATGTGCCGTACCCTACAACTGTCGAAAAAATGAAATCCGGGTTCGTTGCCTGGATCTTTTTTGCGACGGTGACGTAGGATTCCCAGGATGCGTCAAGCGGCAAGTAGACCTCCGCTACCTTCTCGCCGCCGCGTTCGACGATCAGGTCGCTCATGATGCGGTTGGATTCGTACGGATATATGTAGTCCGATCCGACCATGAATACCCGGGAGCCGAATTCGCGCATCATGAACTCCGCGAGCTGCACGCTGTTCTGGTTCGGGGCGGCGCCGGTATAAATGACGTTGCGCGAGTACTCGAAACCCTCATAGAGCGTCGGATACAGAAGCAGGCCGTTCCAGCGCTCGACGACCGGCATCACCGCCTTGCGGGTGCTCGACATGTAGCAGCCAAGAATGACCTGGACCCGGTCCTCCAGAAGCAAATGCTTTGCCTGCGATGCGTACAGCGCCGGGCGTGATTGCGGATCGTAACTGATCAATTGCAATTCGCGGCCGTTGATTCCGCCGGCTTCGTTGATTTCCTGCACCGCCAGCAGCGTACCCTGCCTTTCGGAGCGCTCGATAACCGAGGTGACGCCGGTTTCGGAAAACAGGACGCCGACACGGATCGGTGCCGTTGATCTGGATTTCATTTTCCTGCCTGGACTGTTACTGGGGTAATTCCCGTTTCTGTACCTCCGCGCCCTTGCCCGGGCGCGGAGGATATTGCCGAAAGCCCGAATTCAGGCTTGAGCGTGTGCAGAAGTGTAGGCCATGATGAACGCCGTGCGAAGAGCAATCAGCGCTTGAATTTGGCACGCGTAGGGATTATAAATATGCCCGAAGCGGGGAGGGCCGTCACTCTCGGCGCGGGATTGGGGATGACCCACAAATGGGCGCCGGACTTGCGAAGTGGCACGAACTCAGTGCAGACACAAGGATTACCGCAGCGCGAAACCCGGAAGCGCACAACACGAGCAGGGCAAGAGGCCTGTCCCAATTTCTTCTGAAAGCCGTCTGCCAGGCCGGCGTTACCCGGCCCGCCCGGTCGTGATCGCGCGGTGACCAATGGCCGACTGATAGGTTTGCGAATCGAGTTGGCCCGGATATTGCGTCACGGTCAGCGAAAATGCGGAAGCGCACGGAAGCGTGTCCGCGAAAGCGTTGAGTTTTTTCGGCTGAAGACAAAGACGTCGAAGCCGAGCGAGGCAGAGGAGCCCACTGGCCGGAGGTATCGGCCAGTGGGCTTTTTTTCTGGTTGCCGCGACTTGCGGCGCACGTTTCCGACGGGAGAGGAATCACAATGAGCAAGTTCGACAGGCGGGACTTTTTGAAGGCTGGCGCCGCTACGGCGGCGGCGGGTATTTTGCCGGCACCCTTTATCTGGCCCAGGGGTGCGCAGGCGGCCGACACCGTGAAGGTTGGCATCTTGCATTCGCTTACCGGGACGATAGCGATCGCGGAAAAATCAGTTGTCGACGCGGAAATGCTGGCGATCGAGGAGATCAACAATGCCGGCGGCGTCATGGGCCACAAGATCGAGGCGATCGTCGAGGACGGCGCCAGCGATTGGCCGACGTTTGCGGAGAAGGCCCGCAAGTTGATCGTGAGGGACAAGGTGGCGTCGGTGATGGGCTGCTACACGTCGGCATCCCGCAAAGCCGTGCTGCCGGTATTCGAGAAGGACAAGGGACTCCTGTACTACCCGACCTATTACGAAGGTCTCGAGATATCGCCAAACATCATGTACACCGCCCAGGAAGCGACCCAGTCGGTGATCGCTGCCATGGAATGGCTGTACAAGAACAAGGGCAAATCCTTCTACATGATCGGCTCGGATTACATCTGGCCGCGGACTACGATCAAGATCGCCAAGGCCACGCTGGCGCGTCTCGGCGGCAAGCTGGTCGGCGAGGGCTACTACCCGCTGGGACACATCGAGTTCTCTTCCGAGATCAACAAGATCAAGGCCTCCAAGCCCGACGTCGTCCTCAACTGCGTTGTGGGGGGCAGCAACGTCGCCTTCTTCAAGCAACTGACTGCTGCCGGCATCACCGGAAAGAACCAGACGGTTCTGTCGCTGGCGGTGTCGGAGGAAGAGGTGTCCGGGATCGGTTCCGACAATACCGAAGGGACTCTGACCTGCATGGGCTATTTCCAGAGCCTGAAGAATTCGGCGAACGAAAAGTTCGTCAAGGCGTTCAAGGCAAAGTACGGACAGAACCGCGTCGTCGGGGATACCCTGGAGTGCGGCTATATTGCGGTCTACCTGTGGAAGATGGCGGCCGAGAAAGCCAAGAGTTTCGACGTGGAGAAAGTGGTGGCGGCATCTTCCGAATTGCCGATGGATGCGCCGGAGGGGAAGGTCAAATTCCACAAGTCCAATCACCATTTGTGGAAGCATGCACGCATCGGCACTTTCCGCAAGGATGGCCAGGTGGACATGATTTACGAATCTTCATTGATCGAGCCGAATCCTTTCCCGAAGCTGTAACGGCAGTTGGCGTTTTGCACCTGGACGCGGGCGCGGAGGGGCCGCGGAAAGCATCTTTCCGCGGCGTTCTCCGCGGCTCGCCGTCTTGGGATGCATGGAGTTGATCGGTTGAAACAGGGGCGGACCGTCATATGACTCTGGATATGTTCGCCATGCAGGCCTTCACCGGACTGAGCATCTTTACCATCCTCATGCTCATGGCCCTGGGGCTCGCCATTGTCTTCGGCCTGATGGGCGTCATCAACATGGCGCATGGCGAATTGATGGCAATGGGGGCGTACACCAGTTACGGTACCGCTTATTTTTTCCAGCATTTCCTGCCCGGGTGGATGGACGCCTACATCTTCGTGGGCATCGCGCTCGCGTTCGTCGTCACCAGTATCTTCGGATATCTGTTGGAGCGCGGACTGATCCGGTTTCTGTATCAGCGTCCGCTCGACACGCTGCTGGCGACCTGGGGCGTCAGTCTCATTCTCCAGCAGTGCTACCGCCAGTTCATCAATCCGCGAGAGGTCGAAGTGCCTACCGTTTCCTGGCTTCGGGGCGCGTGGCAGGTGACTGAAGGCGTTTCGCTGCCGCTATCGCGGATTTTCATCATCTGCCTGGCAATCGTCACGGCCGTACTGGTTTACCTGCTCCTGTACCGTACGCGTTCGGGGATCCTGATTCGAGCCGTGACGCAGAACCGTTCGATGGCCGGTGCTGCCGGGATCAATACCAAGCACGTCGATGCGTACACATTTGCCTTGGGCTGTGGCCTTGCAGGTATCGCGGGCAGTTCCTTTACGATGCTGGCCTCGACCGGGCCGACAACGGGTCAGCAGTACATCGTCGACACGTTCATTGTCGTCGTATTCGGCGGCGTGGAGAGCCTCATCGGAACGGCTGCCTCGGCGTTTATCATCGGCCAGTTGCAGTCCTGGTTCGAATTCGGGATGAGCGGGTCAATGGCACGCGCGAGCATTCTGGTTCTGGTAATCGTGGTTCTGTATTTCCGGCCCAACGGTCTGTTCGCAACGAAGGTGAGGAGATGATGACCGATGGCGTCCCGTTCGAGCGTGCGGGCGAGGCTGCCGCCGCGGATCGGCACGACCGCGGGATTTGGATAGGAAGAGCCGGGCTGGCGATTCTTGCCTTGTTATTGTTCGCGGTGCTGCCTCTCGCGCTGGATGTTTTCCGTCTGGGATTGGCCGCAAAGTATCTCAGCCTGGCGTTCTGTGCCGTAGGAATCGTTCTGATATGGGGTTATGGCGGAATCCTGAGTCTCGGGCAGGGAGTGTTCTTCGGCCTGGGAAGTTACATGATGGCCATGTTCCTCAAGCTGGAGTCGACCTCTTCAGGCAGTTCGGCGCAGGCTTTGTCCTCCTTTTTCGGATCCAACCTTCCCGATTTCATGGTCTGGAACAGCGTCGAAACGCTGCCATGGTGGTGGGAACCCTTTCACTACGTCTGGTTCACCATTCCGGCCATCCTGCTGCTGCCGCCTTTGCTGGCGTTCGGTTTCGGCTACGCGATTTTTCGCAAACGAGTCGGCGGTGTGTACTTTTCAATTATCACGCTGTCACTGTCCGCAATCATGTCCATCATGATTATCGGTCAGCAGGGCGTTACCGGCGGGGTCAACGGCATAAACGATTTCCGTACTTTCATGGGGATCGACCTGAATACGGACGAGGCGAAGCGGACGATGTATTTCATCACTTGTGCGCTTCTGCTCATGTGCGTTGTCGCCGGGAGTTTTATTCTGAAAAGCCGGCTGGGCAAGGTTCTGGTCGCGATCAGGGACCGCGAAGACCGCGTGAGATTCTCCGGGTATGACCCCGCGCTGTTCAAGGCATTCATTTTTGCCATTGCGGCATTTTTCTCCTCGCTTGGCGGCGCGATGTTTACGATCCAGGTCGGCCTGGCTTCGCCTTCGCTGGTGAGCATCGTGCCATCGGTCGAGATGGTGATCTATGCGGCCGTCGGCGGCCGGCTGTCCCTCATCGGTGCCGTGTACGGCGCGGTGCTTGTGGGCGCGGCCAAGACCTTGTTCTCCGAGAATTTCGTTGAATACTGGATGTATTTCATCGGCGGACTGTTCGTTTTCGTGGTGATGTTCCTGCCCCATGGGCTGGCAGGATTGCTGGAGCGAATTCGCGGTTACCGGACTATCCTGCCCAAGCGGTTCAAGGCGCCTGAAATAGAACGCGGCGGGCTCGGAAAATGAGCGAACTGATCCTGTCGATTGAGAATTTGAGCGTCTCGTTTGACGGATTCAAGGTCGTGGACGATCTGGTGTTTTATGTCGACAAGGACGAATTGAGATGTGTGATTGGTCCAAACGGTGCGGGCAAGACCACGCTGCTCGACATGATCTGCGGAAAGACCAAGCCATCCAACGGAAAAATCCGGTTCAAGAACTACGAGCTGACGCAAATGATCGAATATCAGATTACGCGGGTCGGCGTCGGCAGGAAATTTCAGAACCCGTCCGTGTACGAAGATCTTACCGTGTTCGAGAACCTGGAAATTTCATACCCGAAAAAGCGCGGTATTCTCGGCTCGCTGTTCTTCAAGCGCGACGAGGAGCTGATTCGCAAGATCGATAAGGTCGCCAGCCAGATTTTCCTTCACGAAGTGCTGCGCCACAAGGCCGCGCAGCTCAGCCATGGAGAGAAGCAATGGCTGGAAATCGGGATGCTGCTGATGCAGGACCCCGAACTCCTGCTGCTTGACGAACCGGTGGCGGGGATGAGCCCCAGGGAAAGGGAACAAACGGCGGAGCTTCTGAACGGGATCTCGAAGGGCAGGTCTATAGTCGTGATCGAGCATGACATGGCCTTCGTGCGCATGATCGCGCACAAGGTCACGGTTTTGCACCAGGGCCGTCTTCTGGCGGAAGGCAGCATGGACGAAGTGCAGGGCGACGAAAGGGTCAAGGAAGTTTACTTGGGCCACTGATTGGAGAGGGGTAGAGGTGCTTACCGTAACCGGGTTAAACGTCTTCTACGGAGAGAGCCACGTAGTGAGAGACGTATCCTTCGATCTGCGGGACGGAGAGACCGTTGCGATCATGGGCCGCAACGGGATGGGCAAGAGTACATTGCTCAAGTCGCTGATCGGGATCTTGCGCCCCCGAGGCGGGAAGATCATCCTGAACGACCGGGATATTACCAATGCGGAGACTTTCGACCGGGTGGCTGCCGGAATGGGCTACGTCCCGCAAGGGCGCATGATCTTTCCCTACCTTACGGTGGAGGAAAACATCCTGGCGGGAATGGAAACTTCGGTGAGCAAGGAAATTCCCGCGTACGTGTATTCCGTGTTTCCCGTTTTGGAGGAAATGCGCATGCGACGCGCAGGGAACCTTTCGGGAGGACAACAGCAGCAACTGGCGATTGCGCGTGCACTCGTAAGCAATCCCAAGGTGCTGGTTCTCGACGAGCCGACCGAGGGCATTCAGCCGTCCATCATCAAGGATATAGCGAGGGCGCTGAACAAGCTCAAGGCGGACCGCAAGTTCGCATTGCTGGTGTCCGAGCAGGTGCTGGGTTTCGCGAAGGAAATCGCGGACCGCTTCCTGATCATCGAGAGAGGGCACTTCGTGTACGAGGGATTCAGGGACAACCTGGATACAAAAAGCATTCACGCGTATTTGACGATCTGAAGACGTCGGGACCGATCTGCAACAGCAAGATCTTTTTCGCATCCGGCATTGCTGGTCTGAATGCCGGCGGCGACCAGAGGGCAGCTCAAGGGCGAGCATGTGATTAACGAGCGAGGTAAAGGAGAAGGAAAATGCTACACGGAGACATTTCGAGCAGTAAAGACACCGTAGGGGTCGCCGTTGTCAATTACAAGATGCCGCGCCTCCATACCAAAAAGGAAGTGCTGGAAAACGCCAGGAAAATCGCGGAAATGATCAAGGGCATGAAAGTCGGCCTGCCCGGCATGGACCTGGTGATCTTTCCCGAGTACAGCACCCACGGGATCATGTACGACAGCAAGGAGATGTACGACACCGCTTCGAGCTGTCCGGGTGAGGAAACCGAGATCTTCGCTGGCGCCTGCCGCGCGGCCAAGGTCTGGGGCGTGTTCTCGCTCACCGGAGAGAGGCATGAGGAGCACCCGAACAAGGCGCCCTACAACACGCTGATCCTGATGAACGACAAAGGCGAGATCGTGCAGAAGTATCGCAAGATCATGCCCTGGGTTCCGATCGAAGGCTGGTATCCGGGCAATTGCACCTACGTTTCCGAGGGTCCGAAGGGACTGAAGGTGTCGCTGATCATCTGCGACGACGGCAACTATCCGGAGATCTGGCGCGACTGTGCGATGAAGGGCGCGGAGCTGATCGTGCGCTGCCAGGGCTACATGTACCCGGCCAAGGAGCAGCAGGTGATCATGGCCAAGGCCATGGCCTGGGCCAATAACGTCTATGTGGCGGTGGCGAATGCCGCTGGCTTCGACGGCGTTTACTCCTACTTTGGCCATTCGGCGATCATCGGCTTCGACGGACGCACCCTCGGGGAGTGCGGCGAGGAGGATTACGGCATCCAGTACGCCGCGCTTTCCAAAGGTCTTATCCGCGACGCACGCAAGAACATGCAGTCCGAGAACCATCTGTTC
>DASQOP010000318.1:0-5350 GCA_035644415.1 Burkholderiales bacterium | reverse complement strand
GTCCCACTATGAAATGCTTCAAGGAGGACCCAGATTATGACTACGACTCTGAACAAGCTGTTCATCGCGGCCACGCTGTTCTGCTTTGCCGTAATAGCTTGCGATAAAGCTCGGGTCACGACCGAGAATGGTGGCCACCCGGTGGAATTCACCCAGCATGGCAACACCGCTTGCGTATTGGTCGACAACAAGGTTTTCTGCGCGCCCGCAAAGATGCGCGTGCCGGTGCGGCTGGTTTCCTCTAGCGCCATTTGAATCTCCAGTTCTCCTCTAGCTTTAGGCCCGCCGGCGAAGCGGGCCTTTTCTTTGTTCGTTTCGCATCCAAAGCCAATCCGGTGCACCCTGTGAAGCTCCCCCAAGGTGCCTTGTCATGGCAGCGTGTTGAGCGCAGACTTTTCGCCGCAATGGCCCAATCAGGACCAAGGGGAGTTTCAATGACGGTATCATCGAGAGAGAGCACGCATCTCTGGAGTTTGTCGGAGAAGCATCTGAAGGCACTCTCGGAGCGGGGTACGATCAAGGCTTATCCAAAGAATACGGTCATCGTCAACGACGGCGATCGCAGCGATACGCTTTTCATCATCCTGTCGGGAAAGGTGAAGGCGTATCTCGCTGACGAGGACGGCAAGGAAGTATTGCTGAGCACCCAGGGGCCGGGCGAGTACTTCGGCGAGATGATCCTCGACCAGGGCCCTCGCTCCGCGTCGGTGATGACGCTCGAACCCTCGAAGTTCTCGGTTATTACGACCGATCAGTTCAAGAAATTTCTGACCGAACATCCGGATGCAGGACCGGAACTGGTCATGAGCCTGATCCACCGCGTGCGCGAACTGACAAAGACGGTCGGCAATCTCGCGCTGCTCGATGTCTATGGGCGCGTTGCCAGGCTATTGCTGGAACTGGCTACCGAGGAAGAGGGCGAAATGGTCATCAGCGAGCGCTTGACCCAGCAGGACATGGCGAACCGCGTCGGGTGTTCGCGCGAAATGATCAGCCGCATCCTCAAGGACCTGCGCATCGGCGGCTATCTGAGGATGGACGGCGAACGGATCATCATCGCCAGGAACCCTCCGCGTGCGTGGTAAACCGGCCGTCGGGCCTGGTTCGAAGATTTCGCATTGTCGTCCCGACAGTAGAGCGGGTTCCTGCGGCCTATTTTGGCAGCAGCCCGAGGCGCCTGGCCTCCCTGACAGCTTGAGTGCGATTGCTGGCATTGAGGCGCCTGAACAGATCCTTCAGATGCTGCTTGACGGTTCCCTCAGCCAGCCCCAGTACGTCCGCGATGCGTTTGTTGGGCATGCCTTCGGCAAGCAAAGGAAGAATCTGCAACTGCCTGGAGGTCAGCGGCGCCGATTCGCCGTTGCCCGCGGCTTGAGAGGGGGGCAGGAACATCGCATCGGGCACGTAGACTTCCCCGTTCAATACGCGACGCAATGCGTCCATCAATTGCTCGCTGCCGCTAAATTTCGGAATGTATCCGCGCGCACCGCCGTCGAGGAGGGTACGGATGATCTGCGGATCGTTTATCCCGGAGACGATTACTATCGGCAGTGCAGGGTAGGCCCGGCGAATGGCGAGAAAGCCCTCGATCTCGCTCATTCCCGGCATCTGCAGGTCGAGCAGCAGCAGATCCACAGGCCACTCCAGGGCAAGCTTGTCCAGCGCCGCCCGCAAGTTGCCCGCCTCCAGCGCCGTCACCTGGGTCCCCAGAAGCTGCAGGAAGAACCGCAATCCTTCCCTGAACATGGGATGGTCGTCGGCGTGCAGGATCTTCATGGCGGCATTGCAGCGGTTTGAGTTGCAAAAGTGCGGGCTGGCATTCGTGTTACCGTCGAACGCAGGATCGCGGTCCGGATTTTAGTCCGGCGCGCGTACCGGCGGCGCCGGCAACGTGAAAAAGAACTCGTTGCCCCCAGCCGACCCGACGGTCACACCCACCGTGCCTCCGAGCTTCGACACGATGCGCTGCACCGTGGCGAGGCCTAAGCCGTGACCTGCGGCCCGCTCCTTGTGCAGGCGAGTGAATGGCGTAAACACGCGTTTGCGCTCGTCCTCCGAAAGCGGCTGGCCGTTGTCCCGCACACTGAAGCGCACGTGCGGGCCATCCGGCGCACCCGCGACCTCGAGACGCGGCGGCGAGCCGCCATACTTGAGCGCGTTGCTGAGCAGGTTCAGCCATACCTCTCCAACCCAGGGCGCGTAGCCCAACGCTTGCGGCCAGGCTTGTGGCAACTTCACGTCGGCGCGCTGACGCGCCAGCATCTCACCCAACTGGCTCAGAGCCCGGCTGACGAGACTGCCTGTGTCGAGCAGTTTAAGTTCGACGTGCTGCTGTGCGACCGTGGATAGCAGGAGCAGGGCGTCGACAACTTCTCCTGTCATGGCCAGCGCGCTTTGCGCCTGCAGCGCCAGATGCCGCTGTTCGCCGGACAGATCGTCCGATTTGAACTTGCAAAGAATCTCCAGGAAGCGGCCAGCGGCTGCGAGCGGGGTCTTGAGGCTGTGTGCGATGGTATGCGCATAAGCTTCCAACTCGGCATTCTTCAGCGCCAGATCCTGTGTTTTGGCGGTCAACTCCTTCTGCAGCCGGCTCAGCTGCAGGTGGTGCTGGATGCGCGCCAGCAGTTCCTCGCGCTGAATCGGTTTGGTGACGTAGTCCACCGCACCGAGGCGAAAACCCTCGACTTTGTGGGCGGTGTCGTCCACTGCGGTCATGAAGATCACCGGGACTCCGGCGGTCCGCGGATCGGCTTTCATGCGCCGGCATACCTCGAAGCCGTCCGTTTCCGGCATGCGCACGTCCAGAAGCACCAGATCCGGCCTGGCCAAGCGTGCTTTTTCGAGCGCCTGCGCCCCACTGCGGGTAAGCATCAGGTCAAATCCTTGCTCAGCCAGGAAA
This sequence comes from Burkholderiales bacterium, assembly GCA_035644415.1. Classification (GTDB taxonomy): domain Bacteria; phylum Pseudomonadota; class Gammaproteobacteria; order Burkholderiales; family JACQAP01; genus JACQAP01. The sequence continues at coordinate 2,451 of DASQOP010000318.1, read as the reverse complement.
TCCGAGATCAGGCGCAAGTTCTGCGGCTTGTCGTCGACGATCAGCACGGTTGCGCCACGCAGCTCAGTTGGGAGCGACATCGCGATGTGTTCCTGCGCAGTCCTGCAACAGCGTGATGAGTCGCTCCTCGTCGAGATCCCGGGCGAGCGTGTACAGGCGGCGTCCGAAAGGGCGATACCGCGCTTCGCCCCGCTCCAGCTCCAACGCGATCTGCTCGACGCGCACCAGCTTGCCCAGTCGCGCGAGTTCAAGCAATTCGTCGAGCGTGGCACCGGAAGGCGCGATGAGCTGTGTATCTGCCTGCTCCCGCATCGGCGTGCTCCCATGGGTCTCGGTCTCTTCGTAGCGCCAGGTCAGGTCGAGCAGGCGCGCGATGATGTCAAGCAGTTCCGTGCTCTCGAACGGCTTGCGCAGGCAGGCCGCGAAAGTCAGCGAATCTGCTTCTGCCCGTTCGAGGTCCGCGGTGCTGGCGGATGCTGCCACTATCGGCACCGTAGCCAGTTCGAGCGTCTGGCGAATGGAGTGGGCAGCCTGGAAGCCGGACATTTCCGGCATGCGCAGATCCATCACGATCAGGGCCGGACGCCGCTGTAGCGCGGCGGCAACTGCTGTCTGTCCACCTGCGGCGGCGGCGACTTCGAATCCCAGGGGTTCGAGTATTTGCTGAAGCAACTGGCGGTTCTCTTCCTGATCGTCGGCGACCATGATGCATTTGGACGTTCCCTGGTAGCCGATGATGCGCCGGTGTTCGGGCAGGATAGCCTGCGGCTCCTTGACCAGTGGCAGCGCCACCGCGAAACGGAAAGTACTGCCGCCGTTCGGGCGGCTTTCGACCTCGATGTCCCCGCCCATCAGGTGTGCAAGCTCCTGACTGATGGCCAGCCCGAGGCCGACACCGGACTCGCGCTTGCGCCCCGGCTCCGCCTGCTCGAAGGGTGCGAAGATGCGGCCGGTATCCTCCGGCGCGATGCCGATGCCGGTATCGCGCACCCAGACCCGGAGTTCGACGCGCTCACTGCCGAGCGGAAACGTCTGAACGGTCAGGGTCACCCGCCCGGCGTTGGTGAACTTGATGGCGTTGCCGAGCAGGTTGAGCAGGATCTGCCGCAGGCGCTTGCCGTCCGCATCCACCTGCGCCGGAAGGTCGCCCGAAGCTTCGAGATTGAACTCCAGCCCTTTCCTCTCGGTGTCCACACGCACCATCGCGGCAATCTCCTCGAGCAATGCCGGCAGAGAAACGGGAGAAAGGTGCAATTCGAGGCGGCCGGACCGGATTCTCGACAAATCCAGGAGGTCATTGATCAGGTCGAGCAGGTGACGGCCGCTGCGCGCTATCGTGGCCAGTGCCTCCTGGCGGCCGGGGTCGGCCAGCGGGCGCTCGCGCACAAGTTCCGCATACCCGAGAATAGCGTGCAGCGGCGTGCGCAACTCGTGGCTTATGTTGGCTAGGAATTGGTCCTTGGCGCGGCTTGCCGCCTCGAGCTCCGCGCGCGCTGCCATCAGAGCCCGTCGCTGCGCGCTGAGCAGGCGGATATACAGTACGCCCGCCACAAGGATGACGGAGAACACGGCTAGCGATGTCCAGATGGCCCGGTAGTCGACTTTGCTTTCATACCGAACCGACAGCCATTTCTCCGAAATTGCGCGCTTTTCCTCGTCGCTGATCGCGTCGAGCACCTTGTCGAGAATGGTGACCAGCTCCGGCCAGTCGTTGCGCACACCCACCGAGAAGCCCTGCGGCTGCAAAGCCTTCTCGACCGGCGCGGCAATCCTTAGATTGCTGATCTGCCGTTGCCTGATGTTAAATACGATGGGAAAGATGTCGTCCACCAGGCCGTCCACTTTTCCTGTGGACACCGCTATCAGGCCCTCGAGGATGTCAGGATAGGCAGGCACAAGCTGGTTCGGATATGCCCTTACCATCAGCGACTGGGACGAGTGCCCCTGCACGACGGCCAGACGCTCGGGCGCGAAATCACGCAATCCGCTTACGAAAACATAGTCGTCACGGGTGACGATGACGTTTACGTAATGCAGATAGGGTTTGGTGAAGGCAAGGAAGGGCTGGCGTTCCTGCGCGCGCGTGACCGCAAGCACGATGTCCAGATCCCTCCTTTGCAGCTTGTCCTGAACTGTCGCGAAATTCAGCAGCTGAAAGACCTGAAACTCCACCCCGAGTCGTCGTTTGATAATTTCCAGGTAGTCGGCTACGACTCCAGCAAATTTGCCCCGGTTATCGACGAACTCGTAGGGCGCATAACTCGTTTCCGCGCCGACCCTTATGACCGGATGCGCTGCCAACCACTCCCTTTCTTGTGCGTCGAATTGGACGCTGGCCGTTTTCGGCTCGGGGGCAGCGTTGCGCGGCGCCTCGCTATTCTGGGGCGACACGATCTGTGGGCGTATGAGGAGCGTCAGCGCGATGACAATTAACGCTGCCGACACGACAAG
>DASQOP010000317.1:0-14278 GCA_035644415.1 Burkholderiales bacterium | reverse complement strand
AGGACTCGTAACACAGCATGGCGCCGATTCTCGTCGGGTTTTCAGCCGCGAATTGGCGGAACAGGACACTAAGTCATCATGCCTGCCCGCCTTTCGATGCCGGCCGTGAGAGCCGGCGTCGCACTGTGCCTGCTGCTCGCGGCGGGCTGCGCATACGCGCATTCGGCGAACCCTGGCGCCGGTGATTTTTATGCCGGCGCATTGCATGCGCTGACTGCATTGGAACACGTACTCCCGTTCCTGGCGCTCGGGATTCTCGCGGGCCAGCAAGGCCGGAAAGCCGAGCCGGTACTGCTCGTGTTCTGCCTGGCGCTCGCGGCGGGCGCAACCGTTGCGCTATGGATCCCCCCGCCGCCGTACGTAGTACTGCTCAATATTCTCTCGGCCATCCTGTTCGGCGGGCTGGTAGCGGCGGCATGGTCATTGCCGATGGCGTTCTGCTGCAGCATCGCCGCTGTGTTCGGGCTGAGCCACGGCCTTGCCAACGGCGCCGGCATGATCGAACAGACCAAGCCCTATCTATATATTCCCGGCGTTGCGCTCGCTGGTCTTGCGGTGACCGCTTACGGATTGATCGTCACCGATTACCTGCTGCGCCGGAAAGCGGGCTGGATTCATATCGCGGTGCGTGTGGCTGGAAGCTGGATCGCGGCGATCGGCATTCTGGTGCTCGCCACCAGCGGCGCCGCGATACTGAAAGCCTGAAACGGAGACTTCATCATGGCGAACAATGACGGCAGCGGCGCTTCGAAGGCGTCCCGAGTGGAAGGCAACCGGCAAGTGGAACAAGGCAACGTGGAAAGACGCCGGCGGATGCGGCTTCCGGCAAGACTGGTGGCGGTGTCCTGGCGCGATCTACTGGTAATCGGCGTGCCCGTGCTCCTGATCACGGCGGCGGCCGCCTGGATCGCGGTCAAGTTTGTCCGCCCCGCTCCGCCCAACACCATCATTATCAGCGCCGGCGCTCCGGGCGGCAGCAACCTCGCCACCGCGGAGAAATACCGCAAGATCATCGAGGCCCATGGGGTGAAAGTGCAGATCCTCGAGTCCCGCGGCTCGCTTGAAAACCTGCAGCGGTTGGCCAATCCGGCTTTCAAGCTGGACGTCGCCTTCGTGCAGGGAGGGCTGACCGATGGCGTGAACATCACCGGCCTGATGTCGCTGGGCAGCATGTTTCCCCAGCCCGTCATGGTCTACTATCGCAACCCCGAGCCGGTGGAGCGGTTATCGCAGCTAGCGGGCAAGCGGCTGGCGATCGGCCCGGAAGGCAGCGGCACCCGGGCGCTGGTGCTCAAACTGTTGAAGGCCAATGCGATTGACGGCGAGCCTACCGTGCTCCTCGAATTGGCCGGAGAGGAAGCCGCAGACGCGCTGATCGCTGGTTCGGTGGACGCCGCCTTCCTCACCGGCGATTCGGCCACAGGCAAGGTAATGCGCCGGTTGCGCCAGGTACCTGGCATCGAGTTGATGAGCTTCAAGCAGGCCAACGGCTACGTGCGCAAGTTCCGATTTCTGTCGCGCCTTACCCTGCCGGAAGGCTCGATCGACCTGGGCGCCAATTTTCCGCCGAAGAACTATCAACTGATCGGTCCGACGGTGGAACTGGTGGCGCGCGAAGGCCTGCATCCCGCACTCTCGGACCTGCTGATCAGCGCGGCGCGGGAAGTGCACGGCGAACCGGGTCTGTTCCGCGACGCGGGCGAATTCCCGGCACCGCTGGAGCGTGATTTTCCGATCAGCCCGGACGCGGAGCGCTACTACAAATCGGGAAAGCAGTTTCTCTACAAGCAGCTGCCGTTCTGGCTGGCGAGCCTGGTGGATCGGCTCCTGGTCGTACTGGTTCCGATGCTGGTGCTGATCATCCCGGTGACGCGCATCGTTCCCCCACTGTATCGCTGGCGGGTGCGCTCGCGCATCTACCGCTGGTACGGCACGCTGATGGCGATCGAGCGCGACATGCTCGGCGAGCTCACGCCGGAGCGGCGCGAGCAGATCCTGAAGCGCCTGGACAACATTGAAGAGTATGTCAACAACATCAAGACGCCGCTGTCATTCGCCGACCAGCTCTACGTGCTGCGCGAGCATATCAGCATGGTTCGCCACCGCATCGAAACCGGCACCTTCTCGCACTGATGCCGCCCGGCCGCTAGCCGGATATAACCGCACTCAACACGAAGGATCACGAAGGAAAAGTGAAGGAACACGAAGGAATAACCAGGAATTGACGTTGCTGAGCTCCCACCAGCAGTCACGCAGACTTGGCACAGAATGTCACGCTCGTTCCCGCACTGAATTCCTTTGCGTCCTTTCCTGCCCTTCCTCTGCGTCCTTTGCGTCAACGCCCTTGTCGCCGGCCATCGGCCGGCTGGTTTGCGCCGAGTCCCGAGCCCCGACTCTGATAATGTGAGCGATATGAAAGCCAGCCGAATAATCAGCCTGCTTGCCGCCGGAGGGCTTTGCCTCGCGGCCGCGGGTGCCCGCGCGGCGGAGTCGTTCTCGCTCGGCGGACACACGCTCGGCCTGCCTTACGATGCGATCCTGAACGATCCCGCCTACGACTGCGAAAGCCTGGCCGGTTGTTTTCTGTTTTCGGCCTGTGCCTACAAGGCGACCGGGGCAGTTGCCTTCAAGGGCACGCCGATCGATCGGCTGACGCTGTATTTCACCGGCGAACGGCTTTCCGGAATCGCAGCCAGTTTCCAGGAGAGCCATTTCGACCAGGTGGCGGAATTGCTCGCCCAGGAGTACGGTCCCGGCACCGTGGAAATCAGGAAAGCCGACACCGGGACAACTTCATCAAATGCCGTACTCGTCTGGCGCCAAAGCAGCAAATTGTTGCGCCTGGAGCGATCGGGCAAGTCCGGCCGCTCCTCGGTCATCCTCGCCGAGCGCAACTTCATCAGCGAGCTGGTAGGGCCGTGAGCACGGCCGGCTGGTTTCTTCACGGCGCTCGGCACGCAGAATCCGCCTCTTGCCGTTCCTTCGTCCTTGCGCCTTCAACCTTGCCCTTCTTTGCGCCCTCAGCGTCGACGCTCCTATTGCCGGCCTAAGGCCGGCTGGCGGGGAGTCTTTTATTGCGGCGCAATACGCACCTGCCGTTCCAACTCCCGCAACGCGGCGGAAAATCTTCCCGTGGCAAATCTGTTCAAGCCCGCGGCAAAGTGTTACTTTGGCTTCCATAGCAGGAAGCGGGGCCGCAACAAAATCGAATCCCGCAATCCGGCAGGAACTAAAGGGTCTCGAAGCCCGTCCCGGGAGGAGAAAGCATCCGGCGAGTTACGTTGCGCTGTCCAGGCGCAATGCCGGCATTCTCTCCGAAGTTTCCGCGATCGCAGCTGCGGATTGCCAGCCGGTTTGCACCGGTCGCGTTGCAGCTTCACCGTTCCCGCTTCAACTGCTAGAAGGCGCGCCGCCGGGACACGATGGCCCGGTGGGTGTGTTTTCGCAGGTTTGCCGGGCTGATCTTCAGGCGGGCTACTTTTGCTGACCGCCACGCGTGCGAAGATCTTTTCGGCGGCAGTCGTAAGCAGTGCTTAGGCCCACAACAACAACTATGGGCGCCGGTATGCGATTCGGGCTTTCGGTGGGTCGCGTTTTTTCATCATCAGTCGGGAGGAGAGGTCATGGCAATTTCCCTGAACGTCAACGGGAAGGCGCAGCAGGTGGACGTCCCCGAAGAGATGCCCTTGCTCTGGGTACTTCGGGACACGCTGGGTCTGACCGGAACAAAATTCGGCTGCGGCATGGCGCAGTGCGGCGCCTGTACAGTCCACGTCAACGGCATGGCGATGCGCTCCTGCGCACTGCCGGTCGGTTCGGTGTCGGGCCCCGTGGTTACCATCGAGGGCCTGAGCAGGAACGGCGATCATCCGCTGCAGAAAGCCTGGGTCAAGAACAACGTGCCGCAGTGCGGATACTGCCAGGCCGGCCAGATCATGCAGGCCGCGGCTCTGCTGAAGAACACGCCCAAGCCGTCCGATGAAGATATCGAAGGTGCCATGTCGGGCAACATCTGCCGCTGCGGCACGTACACGCGGATTCGCGCGGCGATCAAAGAAGCTGCGGGGGTAAAATCATGAATAACTGGATACAGAACGTCAGCAAACCCGGCCGTCGGGACTTCCTGAAAGGCGCCGCCGCGACAGGCTTCGTGGTCGGCCTGCAAATGGCTCCGGTTGCCAAGACCGGGCCCTTCTCCGGACTGGGCGGCATTGGCAACGCGGACGCGGCGATGGGCACATTGAGCCCCAACGTGTTCGTTTCCATCGACAAGTCGGGCACGGTGACGATCATTGCGCACCGCTCCGAAATGGGCCAGGGCGTGCGCACCAGCGTGCCGATGATCCTCGCCGATGAGCTGGAAGCCGACTGGAGTCGCGTCAAGGTCGAACAGGCGGTGGGCGACAAGATGTACGGCAACCAGTACACCGACGGTTCGCGCAGCGTGCGCCACAACTTCCAGCGCATGCGCGAGTTCGGCGCGACCACTCGCGCCATGCTCGAGCAGGCCGCCGCGGTCAAGTGGAACGTGCCGGTAACCGAAGTCGAGGCCAAGAATCACAAGGTCGTGCACCTGCCCACCAAAAAATCGGCGGATTATGGCGAACTGGTCGAGATCGCCGCCACCCTGAAGGTGCCGGATGCGAAACGCGTCCAGCTCAAGGACCCGAAGGAATGGCGCTACATCGGCAAGGAAATTGTCGGCGTGGACAATGCTGACATGGTCGTGGGCAAGGCAACCTACGGCATCGACACCAAGCTCCCCGGCATGAAATACGCAGTGGTCGAGCACTGCCCGGTAACGTACGGCAAGGTGAAATCCTTCGATGCGTCCGAGGCGATGAAGGTCCCCGGCGTCGAAAAAGTCGTCGAGATTCCGCAGAACCAGCCGCCGATCGTGTTCAACACCCTGGGCGGGATTGCGGTGATCGCCAACAACACCTGGTCCGCCAACGAAGGCCGCAAGAAACTGAAGATCGACTGGGACATGGGCCCGAACGCAGTGTACAACTCGGACTCATTCCGCCAGGGGATGGAAGAGGAAGCACGCAACGGCACCGGAGCCAAGGTGGTGCGTAAGGAAGGTGACGCGGACGCAGCGCTGGCGAAAGCGGCGAAAGTGGTCGAAGCCACCTTCTATGTGCCGCACTTCGCTCACGCCACCATGGAACCGCCGGCTGCAATCGCGGTCGTGAAGGGGGGCAAGTGCGAGGTCTGGTCTGCCTGCCAGGATCCGCAGGCCGCACGTGCAACCGTGGCCGGCGCGATCGGCATGGACGAAGCCAACGTTACCTCGCACGCAACGCTGCTGGGCGGCGCCTTCGGCCGCAAGTCGAAGCCCGACTTCGCGGCGGAAGCGGCAATCCTGTCGAAAATGCTGGGCGGGACGCCGGTAAAGGTCACCTGGTCGCGCGAGGACGATATCCAGCATGCCTACTACCACACGGTGTGCGCACAGCACGTCAAGGCTGGCCTGGACGCGAGCGGGAAAGCGATCGCTTACCACCACCGCACGGTGTTCCCTACCATCTGGTCCTCGTTCGAGAAGGAGGATCCGCAGTACGGCCACAAGATCGAGTTGTCGCTCGGATTCCTCGAAGTGCCGTACAACGTCCCCAACCTGACGCTGGAAAACGGCAAGGCGAAAGCGCATGTGCGGATCGGCTGGCTGCGTTCGGTGAACAACATCCCGCATGCGTTCGCGCAGAACTCGATGGCGAACATGATGGCGTATGCCGCCGGCAAGGACCCGTACCAGTACCTGATGGACCTGCTCGGGCCGGATCGCGTTCTGGATCTGTCTAACACCGACTACTGGAACTACGACCAGACCTACGATGAGTATCCGATCATGACCGCGAGGCTGAAGAACGTGCTCAAGGTCGCGGCGGAGAAGGCGGGCTACGGCAGGAAGCTCGGGGATCGCGAAGCCATCGGCGTCGCCGTGCATCGCAGTTTCACCACTTACGTGGCGACTGCGGTGCGTGTGCAGGTGTCGAAGGACGGCAAGATCTCCATCCCGCGCGTCGATGTGGCCTGCGATGCCGGGCTGGTGGTCAATCCGGACCGTGTGCGTTCGCAAATGGAAGGCGCCTGCATTTACGGCATGACCGGCGCCATGTACGGCAGCATTACTGCCAAGGAAGGCGTCATCGAGCAGAGCAACTTCCACGACTACCAGATGGTGCGTATGCCGGAGGCTCCGCGCGAGATTCACGTGCACATCCTCAATGCCGCCGGCAACTTCCCGCCGGGTGGCGTGGGCGAACCGGGCGTGCCGCCGTTCACTCCCGCGTTAACCAACGCAATCTTCGCGGCAACCGGCAAGCGCATCGTCGACCTGCCGATCTCGAAGCACAACCTGGCTGCCTGATTCCAGGGTGTCGGGGGGGCGTGGCGCAGAGCAGTCGCCGCGCCCCCGCCCCGCGCAGGCCGACAAGAAGCCGGCAGGCTTGGTTGGGAACGCAGTTCCTGCAGGCATGAAAGTGAATTGAAGGGCCCGTCGCAATGGCGGGCCCTTTTTATTTGGTCCTTCAGACTTTTCTGTGGGTTTCGAACGCCTCACCAATAACGCATCCACCGCCAGGGACGCCAAGGAAAGGCAATAGCGTGAAGGCGAGGCTGAGTTGGGGTAACGGGCAACGGGCCAGTCACAACGCAGATTCTTGCACGGGGTTTGAACAGTCACCTGATTCTTGCCTTTGACTTTCCTAGCGTCCTTGGCGTCCTTTGCGGTTAACGCTTGGCCGTAACGGTTCGGCGACGAGTGTTTCCGCCAAGCGATCAAGTCTTCAACACCCGGGCGCCGGTCACCTTGTGCCGAGAATCCGAACAGATCGCAAGCGCGAACACGCCCGCGGGACTCGCCGCATTGACACCGTCCCGGCGTCCGACGTACCTTCCGGCAGCACGGCATTCACGATCGAGGAAAACGCAAATGAGCGCCAGACGCATCACCAACGCGACCCTTTCCACCGCAATCCTTTTCGTCGCCCTTTTAAGTTTTGCTGCCGCCTGGGCGCAGGGCCTTCCCGCAGCCCCGGCCGAGTCGGTCGGCATGTCCGCGCAGAAACTCGGCCGCATCGCGGAAACCTTCAGAAAGGAAATCGACCTGGGCAAGCTGCCCGGCGCGGTGTTCCTGGTGGCGCGCAAGGGCAAGTTGGCGTACTCGGATGCGATCGGGCTGCAGAACAAGGAAACCGGCAGGCCGATGCCGAAGGACGCGATCTTCCGCATCTATTCGATGACCAAGCCGATCGTTTCGGTCGCCGCGATGATGCTGGTCGAGGACGGCAGGGTACAGCTCACCGATCCGGTCTCGAAGTTTCTTCCGGCGATGAAGAACCCGCAGGTCAGCGTGGCAAAGACCGATGCCGAGTTCGCCAAAGTGATGTACACGCTGGTCCCGACGGATCGGGAAATGACGGTGCAGGACTTGCTGCGCCACACGGCCGGCCTGGCCTACGGCGAGCTGACGCAGAACACGCCGGTGAAAGAGGCGCTGGGCAAGGCCGGCATCTACAAGACCACCATCGACTTCGACTCGCGCGACCTGCCGCCGGCGGAACAGGTGGAGCGCATGTCGAAAGTGCCGCTCGCGCATCAGCCCGGTACCGTCTGGGAATACAGCCTGGCGAGTGACCTGCTCGGCCGCGTGGTCGAGGCGGCATCGGGAGAACGGCTCGCGGACTTTCTCGAAAGGCGCCTGTTCAAGCCGCTGAAGATGAACGACACCGGCTTCTGGGTACCGAAGGAAAAACTCGGCCGGCTGGCCGAACCGCTTTTGGCCGACGCCGCCACCGGCAAGGCCAGCAACCTGATGGACGTATCGGCAGTGCCTGCCAACGACTCAGGCGGAGCGGGTGGCGTGTCTACCGCGGCGGACTACCTGCGTTTTTCGCAGATGCTCCTCAATGGTGGCCAGCTCGACGGTGCCCGGGTGCTGAGCCGCAGTTCGGTGGCACTGATGGCTTCCGACCACCTCGGCACCCGCATCGCGGCGCCGTTCACGCCGGGCGAACTGCTGCTCGGTACGCCCGGCTACACGTTCGGCCTCGGGTTTGCGGTGCGCCAGGGCGCGGGCATCGCCGCCCTGCCGGGTTCGGCGGGAGAATTCATGTGGGGCGGTTACGCCGGGACCTACTTCTGGGTGGATCCGAAGGAAGAGATCGTCGCGGTGTACATGGTGCAGGCACCCGGCCCGATGCGCCCGTACTACCGTCGGCTGTTCAAGCAGCTCGTTTACGCGGCGATAAACGACTGAGAAATTCGGGGAATGGGTAATGGGCAATGGGGAAAGGGGAATGGGGAATGGGGAATGGGTGACTAAATCACTCAATCACTCATCACTCATCACTCATAATACTGACATGCCCGTGCAGTCTCAAAAGCAGCATCGTTGGCCATTCGATGTCCGGCCGTTGACGCCGAAGCTCGGCGCCGAGATCATCGGCGTGGACCTGGCGCGTGGCGTGGACGATGCATTGTTTCGCTCGATCCACCAGGCTTTTCTGCAATACCAGGTGCTGCTGTTCGGCACGCAGGATCTGCCGCCGGGACGGCAGGTGGAATTCTCCCGCCATTTCGGCGAGGTACAGATCCACGTGATGAACCAATACCGCGCCGACGGCCACCCCGAGCTGTATCGCCTGTCCAACCTCGACGAGAACGGCAACCCGAACGGGAAGCATCCCGACAAGGGCACGCTGGCGTGGCACACCGACGGCTCATGGCGCCGGGTCACCGGCCAAGCCACCATCATTTACGCGGAGGTCGTCGCCGGAGAAGGCGGCGAGACGCACTTCTGCGACATGTACGGCGCCTACCAGCGCCTGAGCCCGGAATGGAAAAGGCGAATCGCGAACCTGCGCGCCGTGCACAACCTCGATTTTTCGCGCACCCGCCGCCACGGCGAAGACCCGATGACCGAAGCGCAGCGCCGTGAAGTCCCGCCGGTGGACCACCCGATCGTGCGCACGCACCCGGACACCGGGCGCAAGTGCCTGTTCCTGGGAGATCACGCCGAATACATTGCCGGAATGGATTACGACGAGGGCCGCGCGCTCATCGACGAACTCAACGCGCTCGCCGTTCATCCGGATCTCACCTACGAGCATCGCTGGACGCCGGGCGAGCTGATCGTCTGGGACAACCGCTGCCTGATGCATCGCGCCACCGATTACGATCCGGCGGTGCAGCGGCGCGTGGTCCGGCGCTGCACGGTTCTGGGCGAAATTCCGCGTCAGTGACAGACAAGAACCAGGACTCCGGACTTGATGCTCGGGACTCAGTGAAACCAGCCAGCCACGGGCCGGCGATAAGGGCGTTGAAAACGAGCTCCGCGAGTTTCAGTGCAGACTAACCCGTTTACGGGTTATGCCGGAACTACAATTCCATCATCGCGTTTGATTTTCGCGGAGAAGGGCAAGAAAGAACGCAAAGAGGGATAAGAACAAAACGAGAGTCACATAGAATTCTGCAGGCACTCGTCGCTCGTTATCGGTGACCGGCGGAACTGAAGACAAAATTGATTCGGGAGGAAAAACCATGGAACGCATCACCGTTGCAGAAATGGCGGCCACAACGGTCGCGCTGTCGTTTGCGTTTGCGGCCTGTGCGGCGGATGCGATCCGGATCGCCCACATTGACCCAATGAGCGGCCCGTTCGGGCTCGTCGGGGAAAGTCTCGGCAAGCACCTTGACGCCACGGCGGCGGAAATCAATGCCAGGGGCGGCGTGCCGGGCGGCATGAAATTCGAAATCGTGCACTTCGACAACAAGTCGAGCCCGCAGGAAAGCGTGCTATTGCTCAAGCAGGTCACCGACTCCGGGATCCGGTTCGTCACGCAGGGAGGCGGCTCGAATATCGCTCATGCGCTTTCCGAAGCCGTCGCCAAGCACAACAGCCGCAATCCGGACAGCTCGGTGCTCTATCTCAATTATGCCGCCCAGGACCCGACGCTGACCAACGACAAGTGCAATTTCTGGCACTTTCGCTTCGATGCGCACGTGGACATGAAGCTCGACGCCATCACCAACCACATCGCCCAACAGAACGACATCAAGAAGGTTTATCTGCTCAATCAGGACTACGCCTTCGGCCAGGCTATCAGCAAGGCAGCCCGCGGGATGCTGACCAGAAAACGTCCCGATATCGAGATCGTCGGCGACGATCTGCACCCACTGGGCAAGGTCAAGGATTTTTCGCCTTACATCGCCAAGATCAAGGCCTCTGCCGCGCAAGCGGTCATCACCGGCAACTGGGGCGCGGATTTCACGCTGCTGATCAAGTCGAGCAAGGAATCCGGGCTGGGCGTGACTTTTTACACGTTCAATGCCCAGAACGCCGGTGCGCCGAGTTCAGTCGGTGCGGCGGGGGCGGATCATATCAAGCAAGTGTTCACCTGGCACGCGAACATCGCCGACAACAAGGCGGAAAAGTTCGCACTGGATTTCAGGAAAAAATACAACGGCGACTTCTACTACAACACCGCCAAGACCGAGCTGGAAATGCTGGCCAAGGCGATGATCGACACCAAATCCATCGATCCGCTGAAAGTTGCCAGAGCGCTCGAAGGCATGAAGTACCAGAGTGACACCGGAGAGGTCTGGATGCGCGCCGACGATCATCAGTTGATGCAGCCGATCTACATTGCCACCTTCACCAAGGCCGGCGGCAAGGACGTGAAGATCGACGCCGAAGGCACCGGTTTCGGCTGGAAGACCGACATTCGTATCGAGCCGGCCGACACGGTTATGCCCACGACTTGCAGGATGGAGCGGCCATGAGCGACAGTGACCGTCAACTGAATAACCAGGGGTCAGGCCTGAGGCCTGACCCTTGTTCTTTTTTCGTTTCTCTCGAAGCGCTCAGCACTCGCGTTAAGCGCCCAGCAGCCGCCAGCCAAATCCCGAACACTCGCTGCAGATCACGGTTCCGACCTTGCCGACAGCGTCGCACGACTCGCACGCCACCCAGATGTGGTTAAGCTCGCTCTTGAACAGGCCGGCGCAGCGCCTGCCGTGTAGCGTGTAGGTACAGCGGTGATTGATCATCTCGATCTGATCGGTCAATTGGCCGCAGACGTTGCAGACACCCGAGGGCTTGGGCTTCCTTATTCGCCTCATGTGCATCGCCTCGCAGACAATTGAAAGGGGCGCCCCGGCCGTCCCCCCGCCCGGGGCGAATTGGCTACGTTACACTGACCTGCGCACGGACGCACCTTCTCATGAGGAGAGACAAATGGCGGACGAATTCCAGATGGACGAAGTCGATAAACTGGCCGCACAACTTTTCGTCCAGCGGCTGGGGGCCTGGGTGGCCACCGGACGCCAGGACCGGATCAGGGATACCGAGATCAGCGCCGCCGCCACGAACGCCTACCAGGAAGCGGACGCATTCATAAAGATTTTCCTCGAGAGGAAGAAGCGCTGATGCTTTCCGCGTGCAGCATCATGCGGGTTCCACCCGGCATGCGATTTCCCGGGACGGTTGTACGGTCGCTGCAAAGCTGATGGGAAACAGCAGCACCGTTGCATCGGCAGACCAAGTCGTCGCGGCGACACGCGCATGGCTGGAGAAGGCCGTCATTGGCCTGAACCTGTGCCCCTTCGCCAAGACCGTCCACGTCGCGAACCAGATCCGCTACGCAGTCAGCAATGCGCAGACCACGGAGGCGCTCTTAGCCGACCTCGGCTGCGAGTTGCAGACGCTGGCTGCGGCCGATCCCGCGCAAGTCGAAACCACGCTGCTGGTTCATCCGCGCGTGCTCGACGATTTTCTGGACTACAACGATTTTCTCGATATCGCCGACGCCGCCGTCGAGGAACTCGGCCTCACCGGCACAATTCAAGTTGCCAGTTTCCATCCGCAGTATCGGTTCGCGGACACCGAGCCGGATGCCATCGAGAACTACAGCAACCGCTCGCCCTACCCGATGCTGCACCTGTTGCGCGAGGAAAGCGTTGAGCGCGCGGTGGCGACATTCCCCCATGCCGGGCACATCCCGGAGCGCAATATAGAGACCCTGCGCAGAATCGGCCATGACGGCTGGCGCCGCCTCGGGCTTCCCGCGCCCCCTGAGCCGGCCGGGAAAACCCGGAAGTAGGCGTTCGCCTATTTGAAAGTAAGCAGCCAGGTCATCACGTCGCCTTTTTCCACCGGCGTGCAATCGCGTTTGAGCAGCAGACCGCAGTTCTTGCGGAACCATTTCTCGACGAACCATTCGTCGGTGAAGCGTCGCGAGTTCGCAGAAGGCGCCAACGGCAGGAACTGACGCCTGATCTTGGGAATGTCCTCGAAACTACCGCTGTCGGGCATGCCGTGGCAGGCGCGGCAGGGAATCTTGTCGTGATGGGCGAACTGTTCGCGACGCGGATCCTCGTGATGGCAGGACGCGCAGGAAAACTCGGAGCCATCCTCCACGCGATGGCCGGAAAAGTAGAACGCCTTGCCGCGGTCGGCCGAGAACCCGGCAAAGCCCGGATCCACCTGGCCGGCCTGCGCGGCATACGCGGACAGCAACTCTTCCGGGCTCGCGCCCAGACCGGGCGATGCCCAAATTGCGAAGACGAACAACAGGATCGTGCGCTTCATGCCTACTCGCAGGCCTCCATTGTGCGGGTCATTGTGAAGCGATTCGGCGGACTTTGCACCCTCCCCGCGGAAACGGGTACCGGAGACGATGTCTGCGGCCGTGAGGTACACTCGGCCGGAAAAATTCCACCGGGAGGAGAAAATGAAGAAAGTCGTCTGGGGCATACTCGGCACCGCGAAAATCGGGCGGCAGAGAGTCATTCCGGGCATGCAGAAGAGCAAGTGGTGCGAGATCCGCGCAATCGCTTCCCGTTCAGCGCAATCGGCGCGCGCAGCCGCGGGCGCGCTCGGTATCCCGAAGGCTTACGGGTCTTACGAGGAATTGCTCGCCGACCCCGATATCGAAGCCGTTTACAACCCGCTCCCCAACCATCTCCATGTGCCGCTGACGCTGCGGGCCGCGGCAGCCGGCAAGCACGTGCTGTGCGAGAAACCCGTTGCGCTCAACGCCGAAGAAGCCGCACAACTGCGCGCCGTGGCCGGCAAGGTGCTGATCATGGAGGCTTTCATGGTGCGCTTCCATCCGCAGTGGCTGCGGGTCCGCGAGCACATCCGTGACGGCCGGATTGGCGCGTTGCGCGTGCTGCAGATGCTTTTTTCCTATTTCAACGTCGACGCCGGCAACATCCGCAACATCGCCGCGATCGGCGGCGGTGCCCTCTACGACATCGGCTGCTATCCGATCACCGCCGGCCGGTTCTTCTTCGAATCGGAACCGCAACGCGCCATCGCGCTGGTCGACCGCGACCCGGGCTTCGGCACCGACCGGATGACCAGCGCCCTGCTGGACTTCGGCTCCGGCCGCCATCTGGATTTCACCGTTTCGACCCAGTGCGCGCCCTACCAGCGCATCCAGCTCAGCGGGTCCAAAGGCCGGATCGAAATCCAGATCCCGGTCAACGCGCCGCAGGGCGAGAAGACCAGCATTTTCCTGGATGACGGCTCGTCGCTGGCGGGTGCTGGCATTCGCACCGAGACCCTGCCGGAGAGCGACCAGTATACTTTGCAGGGAGAGGCGTTCTCGCGCGCGATTCGCGGCGAAATATCGCTGCCCTACGGCGTGGAAGACGCGGTGCAGAGCATGCGCGTGATCGACGCGTTGTTTCGCTCCGAGAAAAGCGGAAGATGGGAGGAAGTGCAGGGATGAAGGCGGAAGGATGAAGGATGAAGGAACAGCCGGTCATGGGCGGCTGGTATTGTTGCAACACGCAGCACGTAGCACATGCCATAACAACACATGGGGGAGAGAATGCAGCACATAGTGAATCCGGCAAAAGAGCTGCTATCGAAGGGCGCGATCGCGATCGGGATCGGCGTGCGGGCGGTGCGCGGCATCGAGATCGCGAGAGTGATGAAAACCGCGGGCTTCGACTGGCTGTTCATCGACCTGGAGCATGGGCCGACCTCGGTGGAGACCGCGTATTCGATCGCGGTGGCGGCGCTCGACGCCGGCATCGCGCCGCTGGTGCGGGTGCCGGCCGGCGAACTTGCGCTCGCCACCCGCTGCCTGGACGGTGGCGCGCTCGGCATCGTGATGCCGCACGTGGATACACCGGAACAGGCGCGCGCCATGGTGGATGCGTTCAGATTCACGCCGCTCGGACACCGGTCCATAGCCGGCGGCTATCCGCAGTTCGGTTTTGCCGCGGCACCGCCAAGTGAAGTCGTTGCAGAAATGAACCA
>DASQOP010000316.1:0-4970 GCA_035644415.1 Burkholderiales bacterium | reverse complement strand
AATGTGGACTGCAGCGCGGAACATCTGCTGCAGTTCGGCGCGATGGGATCGTCGCTGGTGAGCGCTGTGGAACGTGTCGAGCGTCCGACGGTGGGCCTGCTCAACATCGGTGAAGAGGAAATCAAGGGGAACGAAGTGGTCAAGCAGGCCGCGGAACTGATGCGAGACAGCAGCCTCAATTTCTACGGCAACATCGAGGGTACCGACATCTACAAGGGCACCACCGACGTGATCGTATGCGATGGCTTCGTCGGCAACGTCGCGCTCAAGACCTCGGAAGGGCTGGCGCAGATGCTGGCGATGTACCTGCGCCAGGAGTTCGGCCGCAATCTGTTCACCAAGCTCTCTGGCGCAATGGCTTTGCCCGTCATCAATGCCTTCCGCCGCCGCGTCGATCCTCGTCGCTACAATGGCGCCAGTCTGCTCGGTCTGAAAGGCATCGTGGTCAAGAGCCACGGTTCGGCAGACAGTTTCGGTTTCGGTTTCGCGATCCAGCGGGCCTACGACGAAGCGCATAATGACATGCTCCACGGCATCAGCGAGCGCATGGCCTCAATTCATCAAAGGGTGGCGTGATGAATTCCCGGATCGTCGGCACAGGCAGCTATCTTCCCGAGAAGATTCTCACCAACGCCGATCTGGAAAAAATCGTCGACACCTCCGATGAATGGATCCGCAGCCGCACCGGCATTCGCAGCCGCCATATCGCGGCGGATGGTGAGCTGACCAGCGATCTGGCGCTGCCGGCTGCGCAGAAGGCGCTGCAGTCCGCAGGTGTCGCGGCGGGCGACCTCGACATGATCATCGTCGCGACCACCACGCCGGACATGATTTTCCCGAGTACCGCATGCATCCTGCAATCCAGGCTTGGCATTGCCGGCTGCCCGGCGTTCGACCTGCAGGCGGTGTGCAGCGGTTTCGTCTATGCGCTGGGTACGGCGGATCTTTTCATTCGCGCCGGCCAGGCAAAGAAAGTGCTGGTGGTGGGCGCCGAAGTCTACTCCCGGATTCTCGACTGGAACGATCGTGGCACCTGCGTGCTGTTCGGCGACGGAGCGGGTGCGGTCGTGCTCGCGGCGAGCAACACACCAGGGATTCTTGCCACACGGCTGCACGCCGATGGCAGCTACAAGGACCATCTTTCCGTCCCGGGCAGCGTATGCGGGGGCAAGGTGTGGGGCCGGCCGTTCGTCCATATGGACGGGGGCTCGGTTTTCAGGTTCGCCGTGCGGGTATTCGAGGAGGTCGCGCACGAAGTGCTGGATCAGGCCGGATTGAAGGTGTCGGACCTGGACTGGTTCGTGCCGCACCAGGCCAACATCCGCATCATGGAGGCGACCGCCAGACGACTCGGACTGCCGGTCGAGAAAGTCATCGCCACCGTGGATCATCACGGCAATACTTCTGCTGCCTCGATCCCGCTGGCGCTCGACGAAGCGGTGCGCGACGGGCGAATCCGCCCCGGGCAAACGCTGCTGCTGGAAGGCGTGGGCGGAGGATTTACCTGGGGCGCGGTGTTGCTGCGCTGGTAATTGCGTCGACATGAGGATTGCTTTCGTCTTTCCGGGGCAGGGCTCGCAGTCGGTCGGCATGATGCAGTCCTTCGCAGAACTGCCGGGCGTGCACGAATCGTTTGCGCAGGCTTCCGACCTGCTGGGGCAGGATCTGTGGAAGCTTGCTGCCGAGGGTCCCGCGGATGAACTCAATCTCACCACCAATACGCAGCCGGTGATGCTAGTGGCGGGCGTAGCGCTGTATCGTGCGTGGCAGGCGCGGCAAGGATCGGCGCCGGCGATCATGGCGGGGCACAGCCTCGGAGAATACACGGCCCTGGTGGCAGGCGGTGCGCTGGAATTTGCCGATGCGGTGCCGCTGGTGCGGTTTCGCGCCCGCGCAATGCAGGAAGCCGTGCCCGCCGGCGTGGGCGCAATGGCGGCGATACTCGGTCTGGACGATGACACGGTGCGCGCGTTATGTTCGGAGGCGAGCAGAACAAACGAGGTGGTCGAGGCCGCGAACTTCAATTCACCCGCGCAGGTGGTCATCGCCGGCAACAAGGCCGCCGTCGAACGTGGAATGCAAATCGCTGAAGCCAGGGGAGCGAAACGTGCGGTGCTCCTGCCCATGAGCGTGCCGTCGCATTGCAGTCTCATGCAGCCAGCGGCAAAGCGTATGCGCCAAGAACTGGGCTCCCGCGCATTCAGGCGCGGCACGGTCCCGGTTCTGCACAATGCCGATGTCAAGAGTGCCGAATCGCCTGACGCGATCAAGGACGCGCTGGTTCGGCAGATGGTTCAGCCCGTGCGCTGGGTGGAGACGGTGCGGCAGATGGTGTCGGACGGCGTTACCCATATCGTCGAATGCGGGCCCGGCAAGGTGCTGGCCGGACTGAACAAGCGCATCGCGCCGGAATCCAAGATTCTTTCATTCAGCGACGGCGCAGCATTCGTGCAAGCCCTGTCCGTACTGAAATAGGCCTGCAACAGATCTACGGGGAGGAGTTCATGCTCGCAGGAAAAGTTGCGCTCGTAACAGGCGCCAGCCGGGGGATCGGGCAGGCAACCGCGGTTGCGCTCGGCAGGGTCGGCGCGACGGTGGTGGGTACCGCCACCAGCGCCGCGGGCGCCGCGGCAATTTCCGCCTATCTGGCCGACGAAGCCATAAAGGGTGCCGGGTTCAAGCTCAATGTCAACGATCCCGCAGTCATGGAACAGGTGCTCGGCAACATCGAGTCGCAGTTTGGTTCGGTCGCAATCCTGGTGAACAATGCTGGAATTACCCGCGACAACCTGCTGCTGCGAATGAAGGACAGCGAATGGGACGAAATCATGGACACCAACCTGAAATCTGTGTACCGCTTGAGTAAGCTGGTGATCCGCTCCATGATGAAAGCCCGATTCGGGCGCATCATCAACATTACTTCGGTGGTGGGTTCCATGGGCAACCCGGGGCAGGTGAATTATGCCGCAGCCAAGGCCGGAATCGCGGGATTCAGCAAGTCGCTTGCCCGTGAAGTGGGTAGCCGCAACATCACTGTAAACTGCGTGGCGCCCGGATTCATCGACACCGACATGACGCGCGGATTGCCGGAGGAAAGCAAGACTGCGCTGCTGGCGCACGTGCCGTTGGCCCGATTCGGGCAGCCGCAGGAAGTGGCGGCGGCGGTCGTGTTTCTCGCCTCCGAGGGCGCCGCCTACGTCACCGGAAGTACCCTGCATGTCAATGGTGGCATGTACATGGATTGACTCCGGAAGCCCTGCAATTTTGGTAGACTAACGCGCGTGTTTTTCGCCGTTGCGGGTGCCCCTCCGGGGCGGGCGGCAATCAGACACGTAACTGCATCTTCAAGTAAAGGGAAGGGACATTAATGGAATCCGTAGAACAGCGCGTGAAAAAAATCGTTGCCGAGCAGCTGGGCGTGAACGAGGCGGACGTGAAGAATGAATCGACGTTCGTCGACGACCTCGGAGCCGATTCCCTCGACACCGTCGAACTGGTGATGGCGCTTGAAGAAGAGTTCGAGTGCGAGATCCCCGACGAAGAGGCGGAAAAGATCACCTCCGTTCAGCAGGCCATTGATTACATCAAGGCGCACCTCAACTAACCACGCCTTTTTTCCTCTTCTTCTGGAGTCCCGTTGTCTAGGCGCCGAGTCGTAGTCACCGGCCTGGGGACCGTTTGCCCGGTCGGCAACAGCGTCAAGGAGGCCTGGACCAACATCCAGGCGGGCAAGTCCGGGATCACCCGGATCACCCGTTTTGACGCCAGCCCTTTCGCATCCCAGATCGCCGGCGAGGTAAAGAATTTCGACGTCGGCCAGGTGCTGTCGCCGAAAGAGGCGCGGCGTGTGGATGTTTTCATCCATTACGGCATTGCCGCTGCGGTGGAGGCAATCCGCGACGCCGGACTCGAGGCCCATCCGAAGAATGCCGAGCGCATCGGCCTGAATATCGGTTCGGGAATCGGCGGGCTGACGATAATCGAGGAAACCCACCGGGCCATGATCGAAGGCGGTGCGCGCAAGATCTCCCCGTTCTTCATCCCTAGCGCGATCATCAACATGATCTCCGGAAATATTTCGATCATGTACGGTTTCAAGGGGCCGTGCCTGGCGATGGTCACGGCGTGCACGACCGCGAATCATTGCTTGGGCGATTCGGCGCGACTGATCGAGTACGGGGATGCCGACATCATGGTTGCCGGCGGGTCCGAGGCCGCGATTTGTTCACTGGGTATCGGAGGATTCTCGGCGGCGCGCGCGCTCAGCACGCGCAACGACGATCCGGCGACCGCGAGCCGACCCTGGGACAAGGATCGAGACGGCTTCGTGCTGGGCGAGGGCGCCGGAGTCCTCGTGCTGGAGGAACTGGAACACGCAAGGTCGCGTGGCGCGCACATCTACTGCGAGCTTGCCGGTTACGGCGTGAGCGCCGATGCGCACCATATCACCGCGCCCTGCGAGGATGGCGAGGGCGCCGCGCGCGGCATGCTCAATGCAATGCGCAATGCCGGCATCAATCCGGACCAGGTGGATTACATCAATGCCCACGGCACTTCGACGCCGCTGGGCGATATGGCCGAGACCATTGCGGTGAAGCGTTGTTTCGGCGGGCACGCCAAGCGTCTCGCAATCAGTTCGACCAAATCGGCGACGGGACACCTGCTCGGCGCCGCCGGCGGGGTGGAAGCGATTTTCTCCGTGCTCGCCATTCGAGACCAGGTGGCCCCACCGACCATCAATTTGTTCAATCAAGACCCCCAGTGCGACCTTGATTACGTGCCGAACACCGCACGATCGATGAAAATCAGGGTTGCCATGTCGAATTCTTTCGGATTCGGCGGAACCAACGGCACGCTGATTTTCCGCACGGTCTGAACGCTCCCGGAAAAGCATCCCCCGACGGAGCCGGCCGGCTGAGCTGGCGACCGCCGCGGGTCTTCTGAAAGATAGCGAATATGCCGTTGAGGTG
>DASQOP010000315.1:0-2882 GCA_035644415.1 Burkholderiales bacterium | reverse complement strand
GCCGGTGGTTTCGCCGACGTACACCATGGCCACGTAGAACGGTGAAAACACGCGCTCCTGGCGCTGCAGCGCCACCGACAGCGGACGGCCGCTGTCCAGGTTTTCGCGAATGTTCTGCAGCACCCGCCCGAAAGTCGGATTGGCGGTGGACTCCTGCAGTCCCGCGAGCGCACGCAAGATCGGCACGCCGGCCTTGAGCAGCGCGTACATCTGGCGGCTGAACAGCAGCAAGTCCTCAGGGGCGACGGGGCGCTGCGTCAGCCGCTGCAACATGCCGATCGATTCACCCGTCTGCAGGGGCCGCGTCTCGCCGATCTCCACCGGCGTGACCCCGGTGGCGAACAACTGGGTCGCGACCGCGGCGCTGTCGGCGCCCTCGGCCACGCCCTGCACCAGCTCGCCGGAGGCGTTTCTGCCCTTGTAGGCGAAATGAGCCACTGCTAGGGTCTCACCACGGCGGACACGGGGATTCTCTCGATCTGCATGTTGATCAACTCGGTGGTAGTAAATCAAGTCCTTCTTCCAGTAGCGCACTGACGCGCATCGCCTCGTCGACGGTGGTGCGTCCGCTGATCACCAACTGCACCGCGTGATCCTTCAGCATCCGTCCTTCCATCTGCGCGCGTGCCGCCTCGACGAAGCGCGCCGGCTCCGGCTGATTGGCGGCCTCGACCACCGGCCGCGTCATCTCCAGCATTTCGTACACCCCGGTGCGGCCCAGATAGCCGGTGCCGTTGCATTGCGAGCATCCGCGCCCTTTGAGGTAGGTATATCCGTCGGTCGCGATCCCGGTGTAATTGCGCATCCACTCGTGCTCGCTTGCCAGCAGCGAATAGGGTTCCGCGCAGCTCTCGCAGATGATGCGCACCAGACGCTGGGCCACCACGACTTGCAGCGACATGGCGACCATGTAACGGGGCGCCCCCATGTCCAGCAGCCGGATCGGCGTGCTGACCGCGTCGTTGGTGTGCAGTGTGGTCAGCACCAGGTGGCCGGTCATTGCTGCTCGCAGCCCGGTTTCCACCGTGGCCTGGTCGCGCATTTCGCCGACCAGAATCACGTCCGGGTCCTGACGTAGCGCGGTGCGCAGCACCCGCGCGAAAGTCAGTTCGATTTTCTCGTGGATCTGCACCTGGTTGATTCCGGAGAGGCGGTACTCGACCGGGTCCTCCACGGTGATGATCTTGCGTTCCGGCGTATTGAGTTCGTCGAGTGCGGCGTACAGCGTGGTGGTCTTGCCGCTGCCGGTTGGCCCGGTGACCAGTACCATGCCGCTGGGCCGGTGAATGATCTGGCGCAGCTTTTCCAGCATGGGTTCCGGCATGCCGATGCGCTCCAGGCCAAGCAGGCCGCCGCTCTGGTTGAGCAGGCGCATGACCGCGGATTCCCCGTGCTGAGTGGGCATGGTCGAGATGCGCACGTCGATCTGGGCGTTGCGGACCCTCACGTTGAAGCGCCCGTCCTGCGGCAGGCGCTTCTCCGAGATGTCCAGTCCCGACATCAGCTTCAGTCGCAACACCAGCGCCGGCGCGATCTTCGGTTCAGACTCCGCCTGGATGTGCAGCACCCCGTCGATGCGAAAGCGGATCAACAGCTTCTTTTCCTGCGGCTCAATGTGGATGTCCGAGGCGCGCACCTGCACCGCGTCCTCGAACACCGATTGCAGCAGCTTGACCACCGGCGCATCCTCGGCGCCCGCGGTAATGCCGAGGGCCGCAAAATCGATCGCGTCGCCCAGTTCTACGCCCAGTTCCTGCGCCAGCCCGCTGATCTCCTCGGTGTGCCGGTAGATGCGATCGATCGTGTGCATCAGCTCGGATCCCATGACCACGACGATGTCGATGTCGCGCCTGAGGATCCTCACGATCTCGTCGTAAGCCGTGATGTCAGTGGGATCGGCCATGCCGACCTTGTAGGTCGCGCCGGCGTCCTCGAGCACCAGCGCGCGGAAGCGGCGCGCCGCCGACTCCGGCAGCTTGAGCATCACCTCGCGGCTGACGTTGTAGAACTTGAGGTTGATATAGGGGATATTGAGCTGGCGGGCGAGCGCTTCCGAGATCTGCTCCTCGGTTACGAACCCCTTGTCAATCAACACGCGACCGAAACGGCGCCCGCTTGTCTTCTGCTCGTCGAGCGCGCTCTTGAGTTGCTCGCTGGTGAGCAGCTTCTGCTGGAGAAGGATTTCCCCCAGCCTGATTTTTTCCGGTCTAGCCATTCCGGTTGGCAGTTCCCCTGATCCGCACTTTCAATGTCACTTGAGGTTTTATTTGCAGCCTCTTGAATTAGCAGATTAAACTGTAACTATTTCAAGTGCAAGCGAAATGTTCAATATCGTCCTGTATCGGCCTGAAATCCCGCCCAACACTGGTAACGTGATCCGGCTGTGCGCCAATACCGGCTGCCGGCTCCACCTGGTCGAGCCGCTGGGATTCCGGCTGGAGGACCGTCAACTGAAGCGCGCCGGGTTGGATTATCACGAATACGCCACGGTCCAGGTGCACCCGGGCTGGGACGCCTTTCTAGCCACTGTTCCTTCGAGCCGCCGGTTCGCCTTCAGTACCAAGGCTGCCAACCGCTACGACCGGGTCGAATATCAGGCGGGGGACGTGCTGGTTTTCGGTCCGGAGACGAGTGGTTTACCGGAGGAGGTAAGAGCAAGCTTCGAGCCGCGACGACGTCTGCGGCTGCCGATGGTGCCAACCAGCCGCAGTCTGAATCTGTCCAATGCGGTGGCGGCCGTGGTCTATGAAGCGTGGCGTCAGAGCGGCTTCACGGGTGCCAGCAGCAGTTAGCGCATACTTTCGGGCTTGGGCTCGCGCTGCAGCAGCTCTTCGACCGCATCGCGGGCAGAGGCGTGGCCGTCCAGAACGCGGCAGACCGCG
>DASQOP010000314.1:0-5773 GCA_035644415.1 Burkholderiales bacterium | reverse complement strand
CTGATGTTTTCGATCACCTGCGCCTGGACTTCGGAAGCAATGGTCGGCGCCGCGACATGCGGCGTGACGACGATCTTGGGATGACGCCAGAACGGGTGCGAAGAAGGCAGGGGCTCCTCGCGGAACACGTCCAGCATTGCGCCAGCCAGTTGACCGCCATCGAGAGCAGCGATCAGGTCCCGGTCGACCACATGTGCGCCACGGCCGATGTTCACGACGTACCCTCCCTTGGGCATCGCGGCGAATGCCGCAGCGTCGAGGACGCTCTCGGTCTGCGGCGTCAGCGGCAGCGCATTGACTACGACGCGGGAGCGTGCGAGAAACTTCCTGAAGGTCTCGCTTCCCGCAAACACGTCGATGCCATCGACCTGTCTGGGGCCCCTCGTCCACCCCGCCACTGCGTAGCCGGCTGCCGCGAAGCGCTGCGCCACGACCGCGCCGATGACGCCCAGCCCCATCACGCCGACCGGAAAGTCGCGGACGAAGAATGGATCTAGCTGGTTCCATCGGGCTTGTCGCTGCAGGGCCTCGATATCGCCCATGCGGCGCTGAAAGTGCAGCACGGCGTACATCGCGTATTCCGCCATCTGCGCCGGGAAGCCCACGTCCACCAGCCGCAACAGCGGAACGTCTTTCGGCAAAGCGGGATCGGTAGGAATGGGATCGACACCGGCACCGAGTGCGAGGATCGCCTTGAGATTCGGAAACTGCGCGAGAAATCCCCGCGGGGGTTTCCACACCAGCGCGTACCGGACACTTTCCAGCGGACCCGAATCCGGCCAGACACGAAACGCAAATCGCGGCAGTTCGCGCGCGAAAACCTCGCGCCACGGCTCCGCCGGATCTGCCTCGCTGTAATAGAGAATAGTCACAGAGCGAATTCCTGAACCACGGAGGACACAGAGGACACGGAGGAAAATCAAAAACGAGGAGAGGCAAATTGTGGAAAAAACCATGATGACTGTTCGCAAACCTATGCCGCCAAGTTTCGCTGCGGTGGATCATGAGCCAACGAAAGGTTTTTACCCGAACCTATTTTCCTGCTCTTGCCTTTCCTCCGTGTCCTCTGTGTCCTCCGTGGTTCAGCCTCGATTTATGGCGCAAGGATTTCCTGATTGTCGATCAGCCGTGTGGTGCCGAGCTTCGCGGCGCCGAGCACCACCAGTTTCTTGTCCTGCGCTTCGGGGCGCAGTCCGCGCCGGGTACGCACAACCACATAGTCGACTTTCCAGTCGTGGCGCGCGAGCAGCTCGCCGGCCGCATACTCCATCGCGATGAAGTTGCGGTCGCCGCGTTCCACTGCGTCCTTGACCTGAAGGATGGCCTGGCGCAGGCGAATCGCTTCCTTCCTTTCCGCGGGGGACAGGAAGCGGTTGCGCGAGGACAGCGCCAGCCCGTCCTCGGCGCGCACCGTCTCCGCCGGAATGATGGTGATCGGCAGAGCAAACTGCTCGACCATGTGCCGCACGATTGCCAATTGCTGATAATCCTTCTTGCCGAATACGGCGATCTGGGGCTGCACGGAATTGAACAGCTTTAACACCACGGTGGCCATGCCGCGGAAATGGCCCGGCCGGAAGCGGCCCTCGAGCTTGCTGGCGACCTTGGGCAGGTCGATGTAAAAGACCTGTGGTTCGGGATACATCTGCTTTTCATCCGGGGCGAAGACGATGGTGTTACCACCGGCTTCCAGTTTGGCGCAGTCTTCCTCCAATGTACGCGGGTACTTCTCGAAGTCGTCGCCCTGCCCAAACTGCAGGCGGTTGACGAAAATCGTGGTGACCGTGACCGGAGCGTGCTCGCGGGCAATCCTGACCAGGCTCAGATGGCCATCGTGAATGTTGCCCATGGTCGGCACGCAGGCGACGCGTGATTCACGCTTCAGCCGCTCGCGCAGATCTTTTGTTGTTTTAATGACTTCCATTTTTGGAGGGGCGAGGGACGAGGGGTGAGGGGTTTGATTCGGCCGGGCCGCGCCTTTCCCTCGTTCCTCGTCCCTCGCCCTTGCCTCCTCTAAAAGCTGTGTTCGGAACCGGGGAAAGTGCCGGCTTTCACTTCGGCTACGAAGCGCTCGATCGCCGCCCGGATCGAAGCCGAGCCGTCCATGAAATTCTTCACGAAACGTGGCTTCTTGCCGGGATAGATATCGAGCATGTCGTAGAGATTGAGGATTTGCCCGGAGCAATGCGGCCCCGCTCCGATACCCATCACCGGGATCGCCAGGGCTTCGGTCAACGCCTTGCCAACGGATGCCGGGACCAGTTCCACCACCATCAGGCTTGCTCCCGCATCCTGCAACGCCTTGCCGGCATGAATCAGCTGCTGCGCGGAATCATCGGTTTTGCCCTGCACCTTGTAGCCGCCGATCGCGTGCACCGATTGCGGCGTCAATCCGACGTGGCCGCAAACGGGGATACCGCGCGCGCTCAGGAACGCCACGGTTTCCGCCATCACTTCGCCGCCCTCGAGCTTTACCATTTGTGCGCCGGCGCTCATCAACCGTGCGGCATTCTCGAACGCCTTTTGCGGGCTTTGCTGGTAACTGCCGAAGGGCATATCGCCGATCACAAGCGCGCGGTTGGCGCCGCGCGCCACGATGCGCGTGTGATAAACCATGTCGTCCATGGTCACGGGCAAGGTCGAGTCGTGGCCCTGGATCGTCATCCCCAGCGAATCCCCGACCAGAAACGTATCCACGCCCGCTGTATCCAGCAGTGCGGCAAAACTCGCATCGGTACAGGTCAGCATGGTGATGCGCTCGCCCTCCTGCCGCATCTTTTGCAAAACGCTCGTCGTTACTTTCATCCAAAACCCTTTCACCACAGAGACACTGAGACGCGGAGAAAAACAGAATCACTACTTGAAACCAAAGACACCTCGAACGGAGGAACAATCATCCCCCACCGTGGATGGAAGTCTTGAGAATTCTCGCCCGTCTCTGTGCCTCTGTGTCTCTGTGGTTAGTTTGACTTATTCGCCACGGCTGAAGAACTCGCGGGGTCCGCGCATCTCGCTGATGCGGCGCAACAATAAATCAAAATCGTTGGCGTCATCAACAAAATTCAGATGGTCGCTGTTGACGATCAGCAGCGGCGCGGCGGAAAACTGGTAGAAGAAGCGGCGGTAGGCATCGGCCAGCCGGCTGAGATATTGCTCCGAGATGTTGCGTTCGTAGGCGACCGCACGCTTTCGTACACGCGCGAACAGTTTCGCTGGCGATGCCTGCAGGTAGATCACCAGGTCCGGCGTGGGCGCCTGTGGCGTCAGGTGGCCGTAGATCTGCTGGTAGAGATGCAATTCGTCATCGGAAAGCGTAAGGCTGGCAAACAAGGGGTCCTTGTCGAAGATGAAATCGGCGACCGTGCCGCGATCGAACAGATCGATCTGCTTCAGGCCCGCGACCTGTTGCGCCCGCTGGAACAGGAAAAACAGTTGCGTCGCCAGCGCATAGCGCCGCTGGTCTTCGTAGAAACGCGCAAGAAAGGGATTCGAATCCGGATCCTCGAGCAACAAACTCTTGCCCACATGTTCCGACAGCCGCCGCGCCAGGCTGGTCTTGCCGGCGCCGATCGGTCCCTCGACCACGATGTATCGGTATTTCTCAGGCAGCATCGATTCTGCTCACTCCTTTGCGGTCGATCCGCGCCAGCAGGTCCTGCACCCGCCCCCGCCCGGGCACCATGGCCTCGGGGGCGATTTCGGCAAGCGGCGCCAGCACGAAAGCGCGTTCGTGCAGCCGCGGGTGCGGCAGCGTCAGGCCGTGCTGCTCGAGGACCTCTTCTCCGTAGAGCAGCAAGTCGAGGTCGAGCGTACGCGGCGCATTGCGCATCGCGCGCCTGCGCCCGCGGCGATTCTCGATGGCAAGAAGCGCGGCAAGAAGCGCCTGCGGCTTGAGCGTGGTTTGCACCGACGCGACGGCGTTGATGAAATCGGGTTGTTCCAGATAACCGACCGGGGACGTGCGATACAAAGAGGAGCGCGCGGTCACCCGGGTACCGGGGATCGATTCCAGATCCGTGAGCGCCTGCCTTACCTGCACCAGGGGATCGGCGAGATTGCTGCCCAGGCCGATAAAAGCAATCGCCGCCACCGGCTCATTTCCGGGCATCAGGATTCCGCCGGCACGGGAACAGGATTGCTGTCCGGTGGATTGCCGCCGCCGGGCTTGCGACGCCGCCGGCGCCGGCGCTGAGTGCGGTCGGGAAGCAGCATCTGCTTGCGCGTGTCTTCGTCGGCATTCTGGAAGTTTTCCCACCACTCGGCGACTTCGGCGTCCACTTCGCCGCTGTCGCAGCGGAGCACCAGAAAATCATAGCCGGCGCGAAAACGCGGATGCGCGAGCACGCTGTAAGGTCGCCGCCCGGAACGGCCGAGGAAGCGCGGCTGCAGGGCCCAGATATCCTTCATGTCGGTTCCGAAGCGGCGCGGGATCGACAGTTTCTCCGCCTGCACTTGAATCACGTGATCCATCGCCTTGAACAGCGCCGGCATCGGATTCAGGCCCTCCTCCTGCGCCAGCTTCCACGCCGCCAGCACTTCGTGCCACAACAGCGCCGCAAACAGGAAGCCCGGCGCTATCGGTTTGTCCGCGCGCACGCGTTCGTCCGTGCTCTTCAGCGCCATCATCACGAAGCGCTCGCCCATCGGCTGCTCGAGAATCACGTCGAGCATCGGCAGCAGGCCGTGATGCAGTCCTTCCTGGCGCAATTGCAGCAGACAGGCAGTGGCATGGCCGGAGAACAGCAGCTTCATCATTTCCTCGAACAGCCTCGACGAGGGCACATTGGCGAGCAAGGGCGCCAGTCTCTTGATCGGCTCGCGGGTCTTTGCCTCGATTTTCAGGCCGAGCTTGGCGGCAAGCCGCACCGCACGCAGCATGCGCACCGGATCCTCTCGATAGCGCTGTTCCGCATCGCCGATCATCCGCAGCCGCCGGGTCTTGAGGTCGTCCAGGCCGCCGCAGAAGTCGTGAATCTCTTCGCTGGTCGGATCGTAAAAGAGCGCGTTGATGGTGAAGTCGCGGCGCGTGGCATCTTCTTCCTGGGTGCCGAATACGTTGTCGCGCAGGATGCGCCCGTGTTCGTCCGACACCTGTTCGGCCGGGTCGTTGCCCTGTCTGGCCCGGAACGTGGAAACCTCCACCGTGTCGTTGCCGAACATGACGTGCACCAACCGGAAACGCCGGCCGATGATGCGCGAGCGCCGGAAAGCACTGCGTACCTGATCGGGCGTGGCGCTGGTGGCGACGTCGAAATCCTTGGGCTTGAGTCCGAGCAGCAGGTCGCGTACGGCGCCGCCGACGACGTAGGCGGCGAAGCCCTTTTCCTGCAGGGTGCTGATGACCCGACGGGCACTGGTACTGATACCGTCGCGGGAAACGCCGTGTTTGCTGCGCGGAATGACCTGCGGCTCTGTGGAGTCTGATGACCGGCCGGAGAACACCCGGCGAAGCAGTTTCCGAATCATCAAGTATCGCGGGAAGGAGTTGGTACTGCGTAAAAGCGGCGATTATACATGCGGCATGTACCCTCAAGCCCGGCGCGGCAGGAACAACCGGTCAAGGCCCGCCTCTACTACATCGAGCGGAAAACCGTAAAGCTCGCCAAGATGGCCGGCGTCCAGCACCTCCTGAGCGCCGCCGTGCGCGAATCGCCCGTCGCCGTACAGCAGCAGGAACCGGTCGCAATAGCGGCTTGCAAACAGCAGGTCGTGGACCACCATTATCACCAGCGCGCCGTGCTCGCGGGCCTCACGCGCCAGGCGCTCGAGCACC
>DASQOP010000313.1:0-5870 GCA_035644415.1 Burkholderiales bacterium | reverse complement strand
TACCCGGTGCTGATCAAGGCGTCCGCGGGCGGCGGCGGCAAGGGCATGCGCGTGGTCGGGAAGGCGGCGGATTTTGCCGATGCCCTCGCCGCTGCGAAACGCGAAGCGGCCTCTTCGTTCGGCGATGACCGGGTGCTGATCGAGAAGTACCTGACCCGTCCACGGCACATCGAGGTGCAGGTGTTCGCAGACACGCAGGGGCATTGCGTGTACTTGTTCGAGCGCGACTGCTCGGTGCAGCGTCGTCATCAGAAGATCCTCGAGGAGGCGCCGGCACCGGGAATGACGGCTGAACGCCGACGCGAAATGGGCAACGCCGCGGTTTCGGCGGCGCGGTCGGTCGGCTACGTGAATGCCGGCACGGTGGAATTCATCGTCGACGAGCACGGACACTTCTACTTCATGGAAGTGAATACCCGGCTGCAGGTCGAGCATCCGGTGACCGAGATGATCACCGGGCTCGATCTGGTCGAATGGCAGTTGCGGGTTGCTTCCGGGGAACCGCTGCCGTTGGCGCAGGAGCAGTTGGCGATCAACGGCCACGCGATCGAGGCGCGCGTGTACGCGGAAGACCCCGTGCGTGGTTTTCTTCCCGCCGCCGGGCGCATCGAACACCTGCGCCAGCCGGAGGAGTCGGCGCACGTGCGCGTGGACACCGGCGTGCAGGCGGGCGACGAAGTCGGCGTGCACTACGATCCGATGATCGCGAAGCTGATTGCCTGGGATTCGGACCGCCCTTCCGCGTTGCGCCGCTTGCACGCCGCGCTCGGCGAGTTTCAGATCGTCGGGCTGACCAGCAATCTGGCGTTTCTTTCCGCCGTCACCGCGCATCGCGCATTTGCCGACGCGCATCGCGAGCCGGGATTGCTCGATACCGGCCTGATCGAGCGCTATCGGACCGAGCTGTCCCCGGACGCCGGGCCGGCGTCCGACCCGATCCTGGCGATCGCGATATTGAGCGAACTGCTGCGAATGGATCGCGAAGCGGCGCAGTCCGCAAAGCGCTCGGCGGACCCTTACTCGCCCTGGAACGCGCGCGATGGCTGGCGCCTGAACGAGGACAACCATCACACCTTCGTGTTCATCGACGCCGGCAAGCGCGTGGAAGTGGTGGCGCACTACCGAAACCGGGGTTATCTGCTGGAACTGCCCGGTGGAAAGATGCTGGCCTCCGGAGAAGTCGCCGGCGACCGGACGATCGATGCCGATCTCTCCGGCAGTCGTACCCGCGCCACGGTAGTCCGCCGGGCCAACGAGCTGACGGTGTTTGCCTTCGGCAGCAGCCATAGTCTCGAATTCGAGACCCCCGCCACCGTCGAGGAAGAGGATCCGTCCGGCAGGCTGGTCTCGCCGCTGCCCGGGGCCGTGATCCAGGTGCTGATCGAGGACGGCGAAGCGGTACAGAAAGGCCAGGCGCTTATGATCATCGAGGCGATGAAAATGGAGCACACCATCTCGGCGCCGCAGAGCGGGACGGTCAAGCGGATATACTTTGCGGCAGGCGAGCAGGTTGCCGAAGGAGCGCAGTTGCTCGAATTCGAGGATACGACCAAAGCATGAAATATCCGAAACGCGTCAGGATGGTCGAAGTCGGTCCGCGCGACGGCTTGCAGAACGAACCGGGCGGCGTCCCTGCCGAAGTCAAGGTCGCGCTGATCGATCATTTGTCCGACGCGGGATTTCAGGTTGTCGAAGCCGGGAGTTTCGTCTCCCCGAAATGGGTGCCGCAAATGGCCGATACCGCGGAGGTGATGGCGCAGATCCGGCGTAAGCCGGGCGTGACCTATCCGGTGCTGGTGCCGAACATGAAGGGGTTGGAGGCCGCGATCGCAGCGAAGGCGACGGAAGTGGCGGGCTTCGCGGCCGCCACCGAGGCCTTTTCAAAACGCAATACCAACTGCACGATTGCCGAGTCGGTACAACGCCAGGCCGAGGTATGCAAGGCGGCGCTCGGTGCCGGCCTGCGGGTGCGTGGTTACATCTCGGTCGTACTCGGCTGTCCCTACGAAGGCGAGGTCAAGCCGGAAGCCGTTGCGGCAGTGTCGCAACGCCTCTACGACATGGGTTGCTACGAGATCTCGCTCGGCGACACCATCGGCACCGGCACTCCGGCCAAGGCGCAACGCATGATCGAAGCGGTGGCGAAAAAGATTCCAGTCGAGAAGCTCGCCGGTCATTTCCACGACACCTACGGACAGGCGCTCGCCAACATCCTCGCGGTGATGGAAATGGGGGTGGCCACGTTCGATAGTTCGGTGGCGGGACTGGGCGGCTGCCCGTATGCGAAGGGCGCGACCGGCAATGTTGCCAGCGAAGACGTGCTATACATGCTCGACGGCCTGGGTATCGAAACCGGCGTGGACATGGCCAAGCTGCTCGATGCCGCCGAGTTCATCTGCGCGCAACTCAAGCGGCCGACGGTTTCGCGCGCCGGCCGCGCGCTATCCGCCAAACGCGAGAAAGCGGCGGCATGAATCCGGAGCGCAACGACATCCGGTCGCCCTGCGTCGATGTCTGCCAGATGAATCCGTTCACCGGGCTGTGCCGCGGCTGCTATCGCACTCTCGACGAAATCGCCGGCTGGCTCGATTTTTCCGCGTCCGAGAAACTTGAAGTGCTCAAGCGCCTCGACGAGCGACGCCCGGGCCACGCCCTCCGACTGAAATGACGCTCAGCACCCCTGCTTCCCGAAAGCTCCTGCACAACCGCAAGGTCGAATGTTTCGGCTACCAGCGCGACGACGGCCTGTGGGACATCGAGGGGCACCTCGTGGATACCAAGACCTACGATTTCGCGAATCGCGACCGCGGTGGCATCAAGGCGGGCGAGCCGTTGCACGAGATGTGGCTGCGGCTGACCCTCGATCTCGACCTCAAGGTGCACGATGTCGAGGCGCGCACGGTGTGGGGACCCTACAGTATCTGCGGCGACATCACCGAGAACTTCAAGGCGCTGATCGGGCTGTCCATAAAGCCGGGCTGGAGCCAGAAAACGCGCGAGCTGCTGGGCGGCACCAAGGGCTGCACCCATCTTGTGGAGTTGCTTGGCCCGATTGCGACCACCGGTTTCCAGACGGTGTATGCGGCACGGGCGGAACGGAGCAAATCCGCGGGCAAACGCGAACGGCCGGCGCTGATCGATTCCTGTCACGCCTGGGCGAGCGACAGCCCGGTGGTTGCAAAACGCTTTCCGGAGTTCTATACCGGCCCGAAGAAAACCCCAGGCTGATGCGCGCCAAACCGCTCTCGGGGATTCGCGTTCTCGATCTCACCCGTCTTCTTCCCGGCCCGGTGTGCACGCTGCATCTGGCCGATCTCGGCGCCGATGTCATCAAGATCGAAGACACCGGCGCCGGCGACTATGCCCGCACGATGGGCGCCGGGGCCGGTCGGACGGCACCCCTGTTTCTCGCCATCAACCGCAACAAGCGCGCGCTGCGCCTCGACTTGAAAAAACCGGAAGGCGTCGAAGTGTTCCTGCGCCTGGCGCGCGACGCGGACATCGTGGTGGAGAGTTTCCGCCCGGGGGTCGTAGACCGGCTCGGCATTGGATATTCCGCGTGCAGTGAAGTCAATCCGCGAATCGTCTATTGCGCGATTTCCGGGTACGGACAGACCGGTCCTTACCGCGACCTGGCCGGGCACGACGTGAATTACTGCGGCTACGCCGGGTTCATCGATCAGGTCGGACCGGCCGGCGGCGATCCGGTGATACCGAATCTCCAGGTCGCGGACATCCTCGGCGGCGCGGTGGTGCCGGCCATGGGTATTCTTGCGGCTTTGGTGGACGCTCAGCGCAGCGGTCAGGGACGGTACGTCGACGTAGCCATGACCGAGGGCGTGCTTTCGCACAACCTCCAGGCGCTCGCTGCCGTGGCTTCCGCCGGACATGTTCATCCCCGCGGCGAGGACTTTCTCTCCGGCCGCGAACCCTGCTACGCGGTCTATCGCAGCTCCGACGGCAAGTATATGGCGGTCGGCGCGCTGGAGAGGAAATTCTGGGACCGTGTCTGCGATGTGCTGGCGCGGCCCGACCTCAAGGCCTGCCACTGGGAAGTCCGCGACAGGGATCCGCAGTGGGGAAAGGAAGAACTGAGCAGAATCTTCGCCGCCTGGCCGCAAGTCCACTGGGTAGAAAAATTCCGCGGTAAAGACTGCTGCGTGACCCCGGTGCTCGCGCTCGAGGAGAGCCTCGAAGATCCGCAAATCAGGGCGCGAGGGATGGTCGTGCGCGACGGCGAAGTGCTGCAACTGGCCCCGCCTCTGAAAATGAGCGAATACGAGTTCGCGGTGGAGCGCCATGCACCAGCGCCCGGGGAACACAGCGACCAGATACTCCGCGAAGCCGGCTATGCCGATGCGGCGATCGGGAAATTGCGCGTGGCCGGCGTGATCTGAAGCCGCGCTGCCGGCTCACTCATCCAGAACTCCGCAACAGGGTGACTGGCCGGCTCAGTTCAGGTCAGCGGCAGCATCACCACCTTCTTGTACGCCGGGCGGCCCGCAAGCGCGTCGTACCAGCGCTCCAGATTCGGCATCTCCGGATGGTCGATGGGCAGGGTCATCCAGCGCTGGATCGCACAACCCATCGGAATGTCGCCCATGGTGAGCGCGTCGCCGGCGACGTACGCGCGGTTCTTGAGGTGCCCATCGAGATACTCCAGGATCTCGGCGGTCTTGAGGCGTGAGTCTTCCATCGCGCCTTCGTCGCGCTGATCGGCCGGAGTGCGCACCAGGTTCCAGAACAGCGGCCGGAAGGTCGGCCAGAACGTCGAACTCTGCCAGTCCATCCACTTGTCGGCTTCGGCGCGCACCTTGAGGTCCTCGGGCCAGAGTTTGCCCGCGCTGTGCTTGGCGGCGAGATAGCGCACGATCGCGTTCGACTCCCAGAGCACGAAGCCGTCGTCTTCGATGGTCGGCACCAGGCCGTTCGGATTGAGGTTGCGGTATTGCGGCGTGTTCACCACGCCGAAGGTGCCGCCGGCGTCCACCCGCTCGTACTGAACGCCCATTTCCTCGCAGCACCACAGCGGCTTCTGGACGTTGACCGAGTTGCTGCGGCCCCAGATACTCAGCATGGCATCCTCCCCGGTTGGGATCTTGTTGTCAGCTTGAA
Source organism: Burkholderiales bacterium (assembly GCA_035644415.1). Classification (GTDB taxonomy): domain Bacteria; phylum Pseudomonadota; class Gammaproteobacteria; order Burkholderiales; family JACQAP01; genus JACQAP01. The sequence continues at coordinate 755 of DASQOP010000313.1, read as the reverse complement.
GCGCCGAGTTCGGCGAGCGCCGCATCGATCAGTCGTCGGGAAATGCTGATCTTGCTCGGCAATGCCTGCGGCAGCCGGTCTGCGCTAAACCAGCCCGCGGCTTCGATTTCGCTCGGATCGGGGGCTATCTCGCCACCGGCGTAGTCAGCGTAGAACGCGATCATCAGTGAATGCGGGAACGGCCACGGCTGGCTGGCGAAGTATCGCAAGTTGGCGACTTCGATGCCGACTTCCTCGCGCACTTCGCGCACCAGCGTCTGCTCCAGGGTTTCTCCCGGCTCGACGAAGCCGGCGAGCGCGCTGTACATCCCGGGCGGGAAATGCGGCGAGCGCGCCAGCAACAACTCGCTTCCCCTTCTGACCAGCGCCATCACCGCGGGGGCGATGCGCGGGTAATGCGACTGGCCGCAATTCGGACAAACGCGCGCCCGCTCGTTCATTTTCAGCTCGGTCGGCGTGCCGCAGTGGCCGCAGAACTGGTGGGACCGGTTCCAGTCGACGATCTGGAATGCGCGCCCCGCCAGCGCGAACAGCGAATCGTCGAGCGCACCGAAAAGCGCACGCAATCCCGACAACTGCATGCCCGCCGGCAGCGCAGCGTTCTGCTCCAGTTCGCAGGCGAAGCAATGCTGCTCCCCGAGGATGCCGAGGTACTGGCTGCGTTGCGGCGCGAGTCCGAATTCGCGTGGATCGGAGGCCGACGGGACGCTCGCGCTTTGCGCGCCACGCACGATCAGGATCTGCGAACCGTGGAA
>DASQOP010000312.1:0-2167 GCA_035644415.1 Burkholderiales bacterium | reverse complement strand
AACTCCTCGATGTAGGGCCGCAGGTCCTTGGCACCGAGCGCGCAATTCAGTCCGACCGAGAACGGCCGCGCGTGGGAAATCGAGTTCCAGAACGCTTCGGTGGTCTGCCCCGAAAGCGTGCGGCCGCTGGCATCGGTAATGGTGCCGGACACCATGACCGGTACGCGCACGCCATTACGGACGAAGTAATCGTCGATCGCGAACAGCGCGGCCTTGCAGTTGAGCGTGTCGAATACCGTCTCGACCATCAGCAGATCCACGCCACCGTCAAGCAAGCCTTTCACGCATTCGCCGTAACAGGCCACCAGTTCGTCGAAGGAAACGTTGCGAAATCCCGGATCGTTCACGTCCGGCGAAATCGATGCGGTGCGGCTGGTGGGCCCAAGCACTCCGACGACGAAGCGCGGTTTGGCGGGATTTTTCCCGGTGAACTCGTCGGCAGCGGACCGCGCCAGCCGCGCCCCTGCGCTGTTCAATTCGTAGGCCAGATGGATCATGCCGTAGTCGGCCATCGACACCGCATTCGAGTTGAACGTGTTGGTCTCGATCAGGTCGGCACCCGCTTCCAGGTAGGCCGCATGGATTCCGCGAATGATCTGCGGCTGGGTCAGGGTCAGCAGATCGTTATTGCCCTTCTGGTCGCAGTGGTGCGCCTGGAAGCGCTCGCCGTGATAGTGGTGGGCGTCCAGCTTGTGGCCCTGGATCATGGTGCCCATTGCGCCGTCCAGGACCAGGATGCGTTCCTTGAGCAGGCTGTGCAGCAGATGTATGCGCTGGTTTGACATTCCGACTCCGAAAACAAAAACCCGTCCGCTTGAGCGGGACGGGTTTTCGTTCCACGCTTTAGCGGTATTTGTTAAGCGCCCGCAAGCTGAGTATCAAATCGGCGCAACAACAACGTTAGCGGGTTGATGGGTTGGTGTCAATCGGGAAGAGCAAGGATGAGGGATGAAGGATGAAGGATGAAGTGAGAAGCGATTGGCCGGTGCGAGATCACGAGGAATCTTTAGTTTGTTTTTGATTTTCCTTCATCCTTCATCCTTCCGCCTTCATCCTTGCCCCTCCGCCTTCATCCTTCATCCTTCATCCTTGCTCCTCATCCCAGGCTCACCCCGAGAAGTTTCCCTATGAAAAACGTCAGCAGTCCGGCCCCACCGCCGATCGTGAGCATGCGCAGTCCGCCGCGTAGCGCCTGTCGGCCGGTGAATAGCGACAGCACCGCACCGACCGAGAACAGCGACGCCGCGGTAAGCCCGACCGAGACTGCCAGACTCCCCGCCCCGGAGCTCCACAGGAAAGGCAGCAACGGCAACAGGGCGCCGGCCGCAAACGAGAAAAATGAGAATCCCGCCGCGCCCCAGGGCGAACCCAGCTCGTCCGGATTGAGGCCAAGCTCTTCCCGCGCGAGCGTGTCCAGTGCCCTGTCTGGGTCCACCAGAATCACGTTGGCCATCCGCCTGGCCTCGTCCTCGGGAATGCCGCGGGCGGCGTAAATCAGCGCCAATTCGGAGGCTTCTTCCTCCGGGTACTGGCCGAGTTCGTCGCGCTCCAGGCCGATCTGGTACTCGTACATTTCGCGCTGCGAGCGCACCGACACGTACTCGCCTGCCGCCATCGAGAATGCGCCGGCAAGCAGTCCGGCAATTCCGGACAGAAGAATCATCCTGCTATCGGAAGTTGCACCCGCGACGCCGAAAATCAGGCTCGCGTTCGAGACCAGCCCGTCGTTTACCCCGAAGACTGCGGCACGCAAATTCCCGCCGCTCGCCAGCCCCCGATGGCGGCGCTCCATTCCCGCGGTTGAATCCGGAACGTAGTGGCGCGGATCGGCGCCGGCATACAGCGACATGCCGCGCACCTTCATCGCGGCCAGCACCGAACGCAAGGGGCGTGGCCCCATTTTTTTGACCAGTGCGGCGACAATGCGGGTACGCAGGTCCGGACTAAAGCGCTGCGGAACCACGCCGCCGCCTTCGCGGATCTTCTTCTCCCAGATCTCGGCCTGTTTCTCCGCTTCGCGTGCCAGTTCAAGGAACAGCCCCCGGCGCGCCGTGCCGGCCTCCTGCTCCGCGACCACACGGTACAGGTGTGCGGAACTCTTCTCTTCCTGCCAGCTTTTCAGATCATTCATCGACTGATCTCACCACAGAGACACAGAGGCACAGAG
>DASQOP010000311.1:0-2440 GCA_035644415.1 Burkholderiales bacterium | reverse complement strand
CCGGTATCGTTTCTTTACGGCGTGTCGAAATATCTGTTCGTACCGCTGGCGCTGGCGGTGGTGTTCTCGCTGCTGGCCTCTTATATCCTCTCCTTCACTCTGGTGCCGATGCTGTCGCGGCAGTTGCTGGCCGGGGAACATCACGATGAGCACGGCAGCGGCTGGAGCGCGCGTTTCAACCGCACCCGCGAAAGCGTGCTTAACGGGATGCGCGAGAGCTACGGTGCAGTACTGACCGTGGTGATGCGCCACCGCCCGTTCGTGCTGGTATGCCTGTTCCTGATCGGCGGCGTGAGCGCATTGCTGGTTCGGGTGGTCGGAACCGACTTTTTCCCCACCGCCGACGTCGGCATCATGAAGCTGCACTACCGCGCACCGATCGGCACCCGCATCGAGGAGACCGAGAAGCTTGCGCTCGCCGTCGAAGAGGAAATCCGCAAGATCATCCCGCCCGAGGAAGTCTCGGTCGTCAATGACATGATCGGCGTGCCGCTTTTCTTCAACCTCGCGTTCGTGCCGACCGACAATATCAGCGGCATGGACGCGGACATCCTCATTTCCCTGAAAAAGCCGCACAAGCCTGCTTCGCATTACATGCGCGAGATCCGCGCCAAGCTGCCGGAGAAGTTCCCCGGTTCGACTTTTTACTTCCAGAATGCCGACATCGTCACGCAGGTGCTGAACTTCGGCCTGCCGGCGCCGATCGACGTGCAGATCCAGGACGCCAACTTCGAGCGGGCACAGATCTATGCGGGCCGGATCAAGAAGGCTATCGAGGAAACTCCGGGCGCGGTGGACGTGCGCCAGCAGCAGGTGCTCAACTATCCCGCGCTGCGGGTCGAGGTCGACCGGTTGCGCGCGGCGAAACTCGGCTTCACCCAGCGCGACGTGGCTAACAACATGCTCACGTCGCTGTCGGGTTCGGGAATCGTGTTTCCTTCCTACTTCCTCAGCCCGAACGGGGTGAACTACACCGTCTCGGTACAGACACCGATCGACAGTATCCAGAGCGTGGACGACGTATTGGCAACGCCAATCACCTCTTCGACCTCGGGCATTACTGACAACAGCCTGCCGCACACGCCGACCACCGTGGGCGGCGCGCCGGTCACCCGGCTGTCGAACCTTGCGGTGATCAAACCCGAGACCAGCTACCAGTCGGTAAGCCATTACACGGTGCAGCGGGTGATCGACATCGCCGCCAATATCGACGGCCGCGACCTGGGCGGAGTGGTCTCGGACATCAGGAAGAAGATCGACGCCATAACCGCCGAAAAGGACTTTCCGCCCTCCGCAAAGATCGTGGTCCGCGGCCAGTACGAGGTCATGAATGCCTCCTTCCAGAGCCTGATCCTGGGTCTGATCCTGGCGATCATCCTGGTGTATGCGCTGCTGGTGGTCCTGTTCCAGTCGTGGATGGACCCCTTCATCATAATGATGGCGGTGCCCGGGGCGCTGATCGGCATCCTGTGGATGCTGGCGCTGGCCGGTACCACCATCAACGTGATGTCGCTGATGGGGGCGATCATGGCGGTGGGAATCGGCGTGTCGAACTCGATCCTGGTGGTGAGTTTCGCCAACGAAGTGCGGGCGGCACATCCGGACATGACGGTAATCGAGGCCGCGATCGAGGCCGGCAAGACCCGCTTGCGTCCGGTGCTGATGACCGCGCTGGCGATGATCATCGGCATGCTGCCGATGGCGCTTGGCATGGGCGAGGCCGGCGAGCAGAACGCGCCGCTTGGCCGCGCGGTGATCGGTGGCCTGGCGCTGGCAACCGTGGCCACGCTGTTCGTCGTGCCCGTGGTCTATACCTTCCTGAGACGGAAAATGCCGATACTGCACGAACTCGACGCGCGATTCGAAGCCGAAGCGCGCGGCGAGACCGCCTAGAGGAATCGAAGAAATGGCAATCCAGCGTCGCGAATCGTTTGTTCTCTTCTACGTCATCGCGTTTGTCACTGTCGCCGTCGCCGCCGGTGCCGTGTGGTATTACTGGAGCTCCAAGCAGAGCCATCTGGTCCAGGATGCGAAGGCGCGGGCGATCGAGCTCGACGCCGGGCTGACGGTCGTGGTGGCGACTTCGGCAAAGGGGCCGACTGCGCGCAGGATCACGCTGGTGGGTGAGGCGGCGGCACACAAATCGACGACACTGTATTCGAAGATCGGGGGCTATCTCACCAGGATCGCGGTCGATACCGGCGACCGCGTTAAAAACGGCCAGTTCATTGCCGAGGTGGAGACACCGGAACTCGAGTCCGAGTACCGCAGCGCAGTGGCGAATCTCGAGAACAAGAAGCGGGTCCTGGAACGCACCCGTAATCTTGCGCAGAAGGGCTTTTTTTCCCAGCAGGCGCTCGAAAATGCAGAGACGGATGTAACGCTCGAACTCGGTCACGTCCAGGAACTGCGCACCAGGCTGGGAAAAAAAGCCCTTCTG
>DASQOP010000310.1:0-4249 GCA_035644415.1 Burkholderiales bacterium | reverse complement strand
CGCCCTCGGCGCATCGAGCTTGACCTACGCCGAAGCAACCTTCACGCAGACTCTGCCCGACTGGATCGGCTCGCACACACGCGCATTTGGCTTTTACGGCGGTGCGCCGGCGATGGTCGTTTCCGACAATCTGAGGTCCGGAATCACCAAAGCCTGCTTCTACGAGCCGGGCGTCAATCGTGCCTATGCCGAAATGGCGGAGCATTACAACACAGCCATCGTGCCGGCACGGCCAAGAAAACCGCGCGACAAGACGAGTGTTTCATACTGCACCTTGTTCTGGCGATTGCGCAGCGATGGAGATGAGCCGGGCCGCGCGGGCGTCGCGCCCTCCACAGCCTTTGAGAATGGTCTGCTGTGCGGGCAGCGTCCACAAGCCACGATTCAAATGGTCACTACAGCATTTTGTGATTAGCCCCTGACGGCCCCACTCGTACACGGTGGTTTTAGAGACGCCAAACTTGGCAGCGACCTCGCGTGTCGTGAGCATGCCACGGCCGCGTAGCCGCTCGTGTCGGCTCGCCAATTTGTAGGCATATCGGATGAAGGCGACCTTCTTCAGGTTGAAGGGCTTGCTTTCCCAGGTTTGCCACCCGTCATGGTTCAGGATGTCGGCAATCTCACGGTCGCAGTGCTGCTCGAGTAGCTTATCGACCGTCGCGACGAGTTCTGGTTTGAACTTGCGGATCTGGGCGATCGGCAATGGGCGATCGAGCACCAAGGTACGCGTAGCCCCGCCGCACATACGCACATAGGCTGTGATCGTCTCCGATTTGATCAAGGTTACGTCGTCAATGAGCAGGCGTACGATGCGTTTGCGCTCGCGGGAATCAACGCGCGGGTCATTCCAGATTTGCGGCAGCTGTTCGGCGAGACCGAGAATACGTCGGCGAGCCTCGGCACTAAGTGTCGCAGCCTGGTGCTTGCTTCGGCGCTCGTATTCCTCGACGGCCTCTGCGTGAAGACGGAGCTTTCCGTTCCAATCCGCCTCGAGGGTATCGGCGACGAGGCGGTTGTCGGGGTCGACCTTCATGTAGCGCCGACGCGCCAGCTCGGCTTCATATTGCATCCGCTCGACATGTAGGCGGCGCGCCGCATCGGTCTCAGCGGCGCGCGCCTCGAGCTCGCGCTGAACTTCCAAAGTGACCGCCAGCGTCATCGGTGTCATCAGTTCGATCATCAGGGCCGCCACCGCTGCATCGACGAGCTTGCCGGGAACTGATTGGCATGTCCATCCCGCGCGGCGTGTCGCGTTTGCCTGGCAGAGATAGGTCGGGGCAATGCGACCGTGCTCCTGGCTGTAGCGCACACTCATGCGTTCGCCACATAGACCGCACAGGACGCGACCTTGGAGTAACGCGGGGCCCTCGCGGGCCGGCCCCGACAGCCGCTCGCCAGCGAAGGCGCGGGCGTTATCCGCGAGCCGACGCTGATTGGTCTCGAAGCAGTCCCAGTCGATGTAGCCCTGATGCGTGCCAGGCATCACGAACTGCCAGTCCGCCCTGGCAACCTTGACGACACTGGTGCCACCATCGGGCCGGTGGCGTGTGCGCGTGCGGCCATACGCGAATGCGCCGGCGTAGCGCGGATTGTGCAGAACCTGCAGGATGCGCGAATGCTGCGGTGGCGCCCACAAGAGTTCGCCCTTGTTTGACCCGGTAAGCAGTCGACGCGGGAACATGAGGCCCTGCTCCCGGAAGAAGCGGACTGTCTGGACAGCACTTCCGGTCCGATCGAATGTCTCGAAGACCAAGCGTAGGGCGCGCTGCACCTGCATGTCGGGATCAAGGCCGAGTGTTCCCTCGGCCATGTAAACCAAGCCGACCGGCGGCCGCATCTCGAGCTCGCCGCGCTTGGCCTTGTTGAGTTGACCACCACGCATGCGCGCCTTGAGGATGTGCAGTTCGGCCTCGCTCATTGTGCCTTTGAGGCCGAGCAGCAGGCGATCGTTGAAGGCGGCTGGATCGTAGATTCCATCTTCGTCAACAATAAGCGTCGCCGTCAATGCGCACAACTCGATGAGGCGATGCCAGTCCGCCGAGTTGCGAGCAAGACGCGAGACTTCGAGACCCATGACAACCCCAGCCTTACCGAGCGCCACCTCGCTCACGAGTTGTTGGAAGCCATCGCGTGCTGCTGCATTCGATCCGGATTTACCAAGATCGCGATCGATGACATGGATGCGATCGATCGGCCAGCCCGCCGCCACCGCCCGATCACGCAACGCGTATTGGCGCTTCGTGCTCTCGCCGTGCTCGGCAACCTGGCGAAGCGTCGATTGGCGAACATAAAGATAGGCGTCTCGCTTGAGATGGTCGGCGGTGACCTTGAGTTCAGGCATGGACGGGCTCCATTGCGATGGCGACGAGGATGCTGGCGACAAGACGAGCGATGTCGCTTGGTGCCGGTGCTGGGTCGTGCGGGGTTAAGGGCGTGAGCCGATCATCGGAGCAGGCCACCTCGACAGGGGGCTCCTGCCCGAGTGCTCGAATCCATTCCGCCACACCTCGGCGGTGGAGAATGCCGAGACCGGGACAAGCCGCGCCCCCGCCGCGCAATACCGCGGCGCGCAACGTCTCGTAGCGCTCCGTGGTGTCCGACGGCGCGACGATCAGGTTGGATTGATTCGTTTTTTTTTGCGCGCCAGCGCCCGTTCCAGGCTGCGCCGGTGCACCTTGATTCCGAACCGCGTTTCGATCGCACTGACACATTGCGAAGTCGTCAGAGCGGGGCTTGCGGTTTTGAGATCGGCAACGAAGGCAACCACCTCGGTGGAGATCTTGTGGCCGCTCCTGGGACCGCGTCTGCTCGGCAGCAAACCTGCAAGACCAGTCGTCTGCAGCGCGTTCTGGGCCTTGTAGAAGGTCGGCCGGGTGACGCCGAACGTCGCGGCAGCATCGCTGATTGCAGTGCCGTCGACCTGGTGGCGCCGCACCATCTCGTAGCGCACCTGGACCAGGTCTTTGGCATCGAAGAATGGATTGCCGGTGAACAAGTCGTCGCGCACGGCTTCGGGATTGGGATTGAGCACGCCGTCCTGCGACAGCGCTTCGCTCTTCGGGTCTGGCTTTTTTGCCTTTGCCATGGGCGGCCCTGCTAAAACGTAAATATAAATATGCCTCAATATATCGCGTGTCAATCGCGAATCTAACGCAACATGAAGGATTTATTGCAGATAAAACCCGATAAGTTGCTCTTACAAGGCAGCGCATAGGCGTCATTTCGTTTACATATGTGGCGTAATTACCTTTACGCATCGCCGGTCTCTATGCTCTCGGCGAGCCTGCTCAACACATCGCACAACGCCAACAGATCAACCGTGCGGAAGGCCGCTCTCTCCGCAGCAACTAACCGGAAGTCATCCATAGGATCGACATCGGTGAATGCGCTGGTGATCGTGCACAGTCGACCGCTTGGGCCCTCATAGACCACACGATCTTCGCCCCAATGACGGCGTCGGCAGATCAAGTCGAATGAAAGACCATGCCGCGGATGGAACGGGTGCGTGATGCGTACCTTGCGGGAGATCGTACCCACACAGCGTGCAGTCGACGACTTTCGATAAGGCCAAGGTCGAGGCGGCGGTTCTCATCGTTCAGCGATGGATCTTGGCGCGGTTACGCAATCGGCGCTTCTTCTCGCTCGCCGAGTTGAACGTCGCGATCCGCATCCTGGTCGACGATCTCAACGTCCGTCTGATGCGCAAGCTCGGCGCCAGCCGCCGCGAGTTCTTCGACACGATCGATCGTCCGGCCCTGATGCCGCTGCCGGCCGAGCCCTATCAGTACGCCGAATGGCGGCGCGCCCGCGTGGCGCCGGATTACCACGTCGAAGTTCAGGGGCACTTCTACTCGGTCCCATCCCGCCTGATCCGCCAGGTCGTCGAAGTGCGGGCCACCGAGGCGACCATCGAGGTGTTCCATCGCGGCAACCGGATCGCAAGCCACGCCCGCTCGGGCGTGAAGCACCGGCACACCACCATCCCCGAGCACATGCCGAGCGCACATCGCCGATACGCCTTCTGGACGCCGGCGCGTCTGCTGGCCGCCGCCGAGAAGATCGGTCCATCCACGGTGGCGCTGTGCGAAGCGATCATGCGGACAAAGCCTCATCCCGAGCAGGGCTTCCGATCTTGTCTCGGCATTCTGCGGATGGAGAAGAGCTACGGAGCGCAGCGCCTCGAAGCCGCATGTCGCCGTGGGATCAGCATTGGTGCAGCGAGCTATCGGTCGATCGCTTCGATCCTCAA
>DASQOP010000309.1:0-2659 GCA_035644415.1 Burkholderiales bacterium | reverse complement strand
CTACATTTTTCTCGGTACCGCTGCGCTAACGGTGACCGGGTGTTACGAAATATATGAGGTTCTGCAAGTCGGCGGCATCACCGCGCTGGAAGCGATGGTGCTGGTGCTGTTCGTGCTTCTGTTTGCATGGGTTGCATTCTCGTTCATGTCCGCGCTGGCGGGATTTGTGGTGCTGCTGTTCCGGATGCGCGACGCGCTGGGGATCGACCCCGACGCACCCCTCCCGGTCGTCAGCCGGCGTAATGCCATGTTGCTGCCGACCTACAACGAAGAGCCCCATCGAATCATGGCGCGGCTGCGGGCGATCCACGAGTCGATCGGAGAAACCGGCTGCGCATCGCAATTCGACTGGTACGTGCTCAGCGACACCACCGATCCCTCGATCTGGATCGAAGAAGAAAAGTGCTTCCTGCAGCTTCGCCGCGAAGTGGGCGCCGGCCAATTATTTTATCGTCACCGCCCCGAGAACACGGCACGCAAGTCCGGCAATATCGAAGACTGGGTTCGACGGTTCGGGGCCGGCTATGATCATATGATTATCCTGGACGCGGACAGCCTGATGACGGGCGACACGATCGTGCGGCTCGCCGCCGCCATGGAACAGCATGCCAACGTCGCGCTTATTCAGACGCTGCCGATCGTGGTCAATGCAAGAACGCTGTTTGCGAGATTGCAGCAGTTCGCAGGAAGACTTTATGGCCCGCTGATCGCCGCCGGGATCGCCTGGTGGCACGGCTCGGAAGGTAATTATTGGGGGCACAACGCCGTCATCCGGGTGCGCGCGTTTGCGGAAGATGCCGGCCTGCCGGAATTGCGCGGGCGCAAACCATTTGGCGGGCATATTCTCAGCCACGATTTTGTGGAAGCGGCCCTCATGAGGCGCGCGGGCTGGGCCATTCATATGGCGCCCACGCTCGGCGGAAGTTTCGAGGAGTGCCCGCCGTCGCTGCTGGATTTCGCCGCGCGCGACAGGCGGTGGTGCCAGGGAAACCTGCAGCATCTGGCCGTTCTGCCGGCGCGGGGCCTGCACTGGGTGTCGCGGCTTCATCTTCTCACGGGAATCGGATCGTACCTGACCGCGCCGCTTTGGCTGATCTTTCTGGTGCTTGGAATCCTGATCTCGTTGCAGGCCCAGTTTGTCAGACCGGAATATTTTCCGAAGGGATTTTCATTGTTCCCGCAATGGCCCGCTCAGGATCCAATCCTCGCCGCCTGGGTCTTCCTCGGCACGATGGGACTGCTGATCGTGCCCAAACTCCTGGCTTACGTGCTGCTGCTTACCCAATCCAGGAATCGAAGACACTTCGGTGGAGGGCTTGTGGTGTTTGCAGGCATCCTGATCGAGACATTCTTGTCCGGCCTGATTGCGCCCGTCATGATGATCTTTCAATCCACCGCGGTCGGGGAAATCCTGCTCGGGCGCGATGCCGGTTGGCAGGTCCAGCGCCGCGACGATGGCGGCGTCACGCGTGGCGAGACCATTCGCAAATACGCACTGCCGACGCTGTTTGGTGTGATGATGGCCGGCACCGCCTATGCGGTGTCGTTGCCATTGTTGCTGTGGATGGCTCCGGTGATTCTGGGTCTGTTGCTGGCCGTTCCAATCGCAATCGTGTCATCAACAGCCGGTTCCGGAGTGGCCCATCACCAGCCTCGGCTATTTGGCACGCCCGAGCAGACATCGCCGCCGCAGGTCCTGATTCGCGCCAATGAATTGGCGAACGCGTCACGCGAGACTTTCGCCGGCCCGATGCACGAGCTGCGCAACAACCCTGACCTGTTGGACGCGCACGTGACGAATTTATCCGTTAAACCGCGCAATCGCGGACAGATAGATCCCCATCTGGCAATTGCTCGCGCAAAGATTGAAGACGCAGAGATCTTCGAAGACGCGTTGGGCTATTTAGGCCCGCGCGAGCTATTCGCCGTTCTTAACTCGCGCGCGATACTTGAGGCGCTGTTCAAATTGCCTATGGCAGAAACTCATTCAAGGCCTTGAACCGGCGGCCCTACCCATCGCTGTGCGGCCGACGGCGCGGGTTTGGCTGGTGCCGAAGTCCTCATGGTTCCGGTCTGCTCCGGGCTTCCCGCCGTCGCCGCCGTATTTTGGCTGACGCGGCCTGGAGACATTCCGGCTTGGGATTTCTCCCGCGAGGGTTTCTTCGAGCCGGATCTTCTAAATCCCCAGGAATGCGCAATCGATGGTCCCGCGGTATATCCAACCACCGCACCTGCAACCAACCCCACCGGGCCGAACACCACCGCACCCGACAGGGCACCCAAGGCAGCATCGCCCCCACGCCCTTCAGCCAGAGCGACTGCCGGCGCAAACGTCAAAAATATCGCCGACGCAAGGACAAGTCTTTTCATTGTGGTTCCCACCGAACATTGTGATTGTGCAAGTGACTCTCGAATTGCGGCCCAACAAAGGTACGGTTTGATGGCGCTTCTGCGACCGAAGCGGCCAGTCCGCCCTGGAATGCGGGAAATTTTGCTTCTCTGCTCCGCAAACCCTGCCGGGTGCCGTATGATCCGGTCCCGGAGGCCGGTCATGACAAGCATGCTTTGCTCCCGTCGAGCCCGCATGGAAGGGATTCGACGCGTTCAGGGATGTCGTGCCGCCACGCGCGGGGTTACAAGGCGGCTGATTTGCCGGGGC
>DASQOP010000308.1:0-2029 GCA_035644415.1 Burkholderiales bacterium | reverse complement strand
CTGCTGGATCGACCAACCCGGGCGGCACTGGCGAAGATCCGCCAGATGCTGGTCGGCGGCGAGGCACTCCCGGCGGCGCTGGCGCGCGAACTCGAGGACGCCATTGGCGGGGACCTGCGCAACATGTATGGCCCCACGGAAACGACCGTCTGGTCCACCACGCATCCGGTGGCATCCCCCACCGATTCGGTCCCGATCGGACGCCCGATCGGCAATACCCAGATCTACATCCTCGATGCGCACGGGCAGCCCGCCCCCATCGGGGTGCCCGGCGAAATCTATGTCGGCGGCGCGGGCGTTGCGCGCGGCTATCTCAACCGCGCCGAGCTCACCGCGCAGCGCTTCGTTCCCGACCTGTTCCGCACCACACCAGGGGCCACGCTGTACCGCAGCGGCGATCTGGCGCGCCGTCTCGAGAATGGCGACATCGAATACCTTGGCCGCATCGACAACCAGGTCAAGATCCGGGGCATTCGCATCGAGCTGGGCGAGATCGAGGCAACGTTGCTGGGCCATCCAGCGGTGCGCCAGGCGGTGGCGATGGTTCGGGAAGACGAGCCGGGGGATAAGCGGCTCGTGGCTTACGTGGTGGCGGACGAAGGTGCGCTAAGAGGGGCGGTTCACAGTGAGGAAAGTACCAAGCGGAGCGCGGAGCATGTTTCGCAATGGCGCGGGTTGTGGGAGCAGACGTACGAGCAACCCTCGAATGAAGACGCCGCGTTCAACATCGCAGGCTGGAACAGCAGCTACACGGGAGAGCTCGTCCCGGCAGAGGAGATGCGCGAGTGGGTAGATGCCACGGTAGAGCGCATTGCCGCGCGGCGACCGGGTCGGGTGCTGGAGATTGGCTGCGGGACAGGGCTGTTGCTGGCCCGACTTGCGCCTGCTTGTGATGCCTATCTGGGGACGGATTTCTCCCCAAGAGCGCTTGACCACGTTCGCAAGTTAATCGCTACGCGACGGGATCTGTCCCACGTCGAGCTATTGCAGCGTGCGGCGGACGACTTCCATGGCATCGAGCCCAGGAGTTTCGATACGGTGATCATCAACTCCGTCGCGCAGTATTTGCCGAGCATCGAGTACTTGAGGGCTGTGCTGAAGGCTGCGGTGGCGGCGGTGAGCCCGGGCGGGCGGATATTTGTCGGTGATGTGAGGAATCTGCCGCTGCTCAAAGCCTTTCACGCGTCGGTCCAATGTCATCGAGCAGAGGGGGGTACCAGGAAGTCGCAGCTAAGGCATTTGATCGAGAATGACGTCGAACTCGATGCTGAACTGGTGATCAATCCGGCTTTCTTTGTGGCGCTGAAGGATCAGGACGATCGCATCAGTGACGTTGAGATCTTCCTGAAGCGGGGCCACTCTCAGAATGAGCTGACACGTTTTCGCTACGACGCGTTTCTGCATGTGGAGGCCACGCATAGACCGTCACCGCCGGATGCGTGGCTGGACTGGCGGCAGGAGCGGTTGACCTTGGCAGACTTGAAGGGACGTCTGGCCTCCAATCCCCGTGCACTTGGAGTTTGTGGTATCCCCAACGCTCGCTTGGTGGTCGCGGTGAAGGCGCTGGATTGGCTGGCCAGCGAAGAAGGGCCGGAGACGTTGGAAGGCTTCAGACAGGCCCTGGCATCGGCTACTGACGAGGCGGTAGAGCCTGAGCTGTTGTGGACTTTGGCCGAAAAGCACGGCTATGCGCTGGAGCTCTGCTACTCCAGCACCGGTTCCGATGCTCGCATTGATGCCCTGTTCCGCAAGGGCGATATCTTGGTTCCAGATGCCGTCTTCTGGGGGCGGCAAGCAAATTCACCAGCGAAGCCCTGGGCTGCGTACGCGAACAATCCCCTGAAGGTGAAGCTGGTGCGCGATTTGACACCGCGGCTCCGCAAATACCTTGGGGAAGCGCTGCCGGACTACATGGTGCCCGCTGATTTCGTGATACTCGAGCGGTTGCCGCTGACGCCCAATGGCAAGGTCGACCGAAAAGCCTTGCCGGCACCGGGCAGCACGGTGGCAACGACGGCCGTGTACGTGC
>DASQOP010000307.1:0-5627 GCA_035644415.1 Burkholderiales bacterium | reverse complement strand
GAAAAACAAAAACCCCGCTCGCGCGGGGTTTTGCAATCCAAGACCGGTTTGCGGTGGTTCAGACGGGAAGCGGGTCTTCCTCGTATTCCGGCCGCCCTTGCGGTTTTGTTTCTGCCGGCTTCACCGGTTTTGCCTGCTTTTTGGCCTCTCTTTTTTGCCTTTCTTCTTCGGCCAGTTTTGCCCAGTACAGGGCTTCGAACTCAAAGCACATGGTGCACCTCCTTCGTCGAAGTTGGGGGTCACGCAGTTCCTGGTGCTTTTATTCTTGGCCGAATGCTAGCGCCATCGCCGGCCCGGATCAACAGTAATCTGAGCGTTTATTGCGGCGCCGCAGCAAGCTCTTCCTGCGCTTTCTCCATTACCTCGAGGATGGTCTCGGGCGGCTGCGCACCGGAAACGGCATGGCGCCGGTTGAAAATGAAGAAAGGCACGCCTTCGACGCCAAGCGACCGCGCATGCTGATCCTGGTCGTCGATGAGTGCCTTATCCTGGTCGCCGGCGAGGTAAGCGCTGATCTCGTTGCGGTCGAAGCCGGCGCGCGCGGCGATGTCGGCGAGCGTGTCGTCGCTCGACAGATCAGCGCCCTCGAGGAAATAGGCCCGGAACAACGCCTCCGCCATCGCATCCTGCCTGCCGTCCGGGCCGGCACGATGAATCAGCCTGTGCGCATTCAGCGTGTTCGGCTGTACCGTTATCCCGTCGAAGTTGAAGGCGATGCCGGCACGGGCGCCGGCATTCGCGACTCTGGCGTAGATTTCCTTGGCACGCTGCGGGCCGCCGAATTTTGTCGCGATGTATTCGGCGCGCGGCACGCCGCTGCGGGGCAACTGCGGATTGAGCTGGAAGGGATGCCAGCGCACCAAGGGTTGTTCTTCGCCTGGATGCTCCTTGCGCCACGCGGCGAGTGCGGATTCGAGGTGACGCTTGCCGATGAAGCACCACGGGCATACCACGTCGGAAATTACATCAATGTTCATGGACATCCCCCTCTCCCCGGCCCTCTCCCACCAGGGGAGAGGGAGCGCTGGGACTTGCAAATTCCTTCTTCAGGCAGTGAATCTTGTATCTGTTCCGATGCATGTTTGCAAAACCTCCACTTCGGATTCTAGACCTCCCTCTCCCCTGGCGCGAGAGGGCGGGGAGAGGGAGCCCTGGAACTTGCAAATTTCTTCTTCAGGCAGTGTAACTCGTGTCTATTGCGACGCATGTTTGCAAATCCTCATTGTCGGATTTTAGATCTCCCTCTCCCCCGGCGGGAGAGGGCGGGGAGAGGGGGGGCTTCTAGCTGCACACCATTCTTTTCACCGCGTAGCCTCCACGGCCATACGAGACGTGACGGTCGTATACGGCGCTGCAGCTGGTCACTCCCGGCGGCAACACCGTCACCAGGTTGGCCGAGGTGCGTTCGTAAGTACACAGCAGGTGGAAATTGCGCGGACTTTCCGGCAGGCGCCAGACAATGCGCAATTCACCCTGCGTGCTTCTGGTGGAAAAAGGTTTGACCTTGCGGTTCTGAGAGGGCGGCCCATTGAAGATGGTCACGCCGGTGAGCCGCAGCGGCGGATCGGTGTAGATCGCCGTCCAGTCCTCCGATGGCATGACGGCCTGCTGTTGCACCTCGAGCGAGTCGGGACAGGCTACCTCGGCACGGACGTTGAGTGCGAGGAGCGCGGCTGCAGCGGCGACAACGAGACGCATGGTGGTTCCCTCAGTCGTCAAAGTGATGCGAGAAAGGCGAGCAGCGCCTCGCGCTCCTGCTTCGGCATGCTGCGGAAGGCGTCGCGGGCGGCCGCAGCTTCGCCGCCATGCCACAGAATCGCTTCGGCATAATTGCGCGCGCGGCCGTCGTGCAACAGCGTCGCGTTGCCGTTGACTTTCCCGCTGAGGCCGATTCCCCACAGCGGCGGCGTGCGCCAGTCGCGCGGCCCGGCGCGATAATCGGGCCGGCCGTCGGCGAGTCCTTCGCCCATGTCGTGCAGCAGCAGGTCGGAGTAGGGGCGGATCACCTGCCGGGCAATCTGCGGCAATGCCGGGTAGTCGCCGGTTTGCACTTCCGGTACGTGGCAAAGCGCGCACTGCGCCTGTTCGAACAGCTTTTCCCCGCGCGCCACCCCGGCATCGTCGAGATTGCGCCGCGCCGGCACCGCGAGCGCGCGTATGTAGAAATTCAGCGACTCGAACGGCCGGTCGGTCAGTTCCGGAATGCCGACTCCCGGACTGTTGTTGCAGGCCTTCTGCACAGGCGGGCAGTTGGCTTGCGGGAACACGCGCGTGGTGACGCCCATGTCGTTCAGGAATGCGGCGGCGGTCTGCTGTCTGAGCGTGGGCTGTCCGGCTTTCCAGCCGAAGCGCCCCAGAGACATCACCCGGTTCTCCGCGTCCCACACGTAATTCGGATGCCCATTGAAGCCGAGCGCCGCCTGCCGGCGCGCGATTTCGAGCAGGGTTTCCTCCGCGATCGCCTCGAGCAGACCCATGCCGAACACCGGCGGGGCCACGCGCGGCGAGATCAGGATATCGGCTCCGAGCGGACCGAAGGCGAGCCGGCTGATGCGCACTTCCGGGACACGCAGCCGTACGGTGTCGCCGTCCGTGAGTTCGACCTCGTGCTCGCGCCAGGCCACCGTGACCCGGCCTTCTGCCGGTACCTTGCCGAGTATGCCCTGTTGCTGGAGCTGGTCGCCGTAATGCGGATGCGGCCTCGGCCCGCCGTGTTCATCTTCGCCGGGCAGCGACAGCCTGACCAGCATCGAGACCGATTCATCGTCTTCGTGTTCCGGTGGCCGGCCGCGACCATTGCCGGCATGGCAATCAGTGCAGACCTCGCCGTTCGACGTCGGGCCGCGGCCCCAGTTGCCGCCGATGTTGACCGGCACCACCCAGCGTTGGTGGAACTCCGACCTGCCATCGGCAAACCGCTGAAGCTGCTCGGCGCTGAGCGTGGGGGCGGGCGCCGAGTAGGCCTGCTCGGATTGGTCCCGCACTGTGAATGACCCGCCCGAAGGCGCCGACAGTTGAAATTCCCCTGCCGCAGCCAGCCAGCCGGCGCTGGCCAGAATCGCAGCGCTGATGATTCGAAGGCGCCACCTCACCCCGGCCCTCTCCCCAAGTGGAGAGGGAGGAAAGGTCAAGATGCGGAGAGGGTGTTGGGAGCCACGCAATGCTTGCGTTATCGCATCGAGTTTAGGTTTCGGAAGATGCATTCGGCTGTTTTGGTATCTTCAATGACCTCACGGTTCCAGAAGCGAAGCACGTTATAACCTCGCCTTTCGAGATGCGCGGTTCGCTTGGCATCTGCTTCTGATGCATGAGTATAGCGCCCGATGCCCGCCCGTTTCGACGTCAGCGTGTGATCATCAGGCCGATGCGGATCTGCGGGAGCACGCGCCGGTTGTAATCGATCAGGCTTTCACCGTAACCGTTGAAATACTGCAAATGCAGGTAGCCACCCAGGTTGCCGAACGTCGGCCGCTTCAGCGGGTAGGATACATCCAGCTGGAAGCTGTACGCTTCAGAACGCGTGCCCTTGCGAAGCGTCGAGGCAAACTGCAATCCGTCCGTTTCGCCGATCTTTACCAGCAAGTCCACATACCCGCGGTACTCGGCAATATCCGGGTTCTCCTGCTTGTCGAGGTAGTTGTATATCTTTGGCGACGCCGAGATGAAATAGTCTCCCTCGAGCGGAAAGGTAAGCGTGGGTCGCACGAAGGCGATGTTGATCGAACGCGAGGCGGTGCCGTCCTTGCCGTTCGATTCGTGCTCGAATCCACCCTGGAATCCCAGCTTCGATCCCCGGAAGGGCCATTGCGATACCGTGTCGTCGAGGAAGAACAGGCTCGGGCGATAACTGGAATCGCGAAACGGCTTGGAGGATGAACTTAGATCCCAGATCGACGTCTGCGAGTAGCCGAGGAAGATCTTTTCCAGGAACGGCGTCTTGGTTTCCGGGTTGAAGAAGCGGAATTTGAAGCTGATTTGATAGCGCGCATTGGTCGGCCCGTGCGAGCCCGCCGAAAAATAGTTCGGCTCGTAAGGCGAAAACGCGGAAGCAAACCTGGCGGCGTCCCGATCCAGTGCTGCGGCGGGGGCAGGGATTTGCGGAGCGGACGTGGCCTGTGCCGCCGCTGACGGCGGCGATTCCCCTGAAGGCGAGACTTCGGGTGCACTGGCGCTGAACGCCAGCGGCGGGCCCTGGAAGTCCACCGGCTCCAGCACGATCTCGCCGACCATGCCCTCGGGCAGCGTGCCGGCATAGCGCGCGCGATGGAATGCGCCGGGCGCGAGGCGCACTTGAGCCGGTTGCGCCTCGGTCGCCTCGAGCACCACCACCGGCGCGTCTGATCTGCCACGAGCGCGCAGCGTGAGCCGCGCCGGCAAGTCGAAGCTGCGTTCCTCTGCAGAGTCGTTCGGAAGAAACAGCGTCACCTCGATCCGGCCACCGGCGGCGACTGTCGCGCTTTCGGGTACGAGCAGAAAATCGGCGCGGGCGAAAGCCGCCGCCGACCAGGCAATCAGGAACAGTGAACAGCGCACATCGGCCTCGTCGGCATTCTCGTCAGCAAGACTGGGGTTTAGCGGCTGGGCACAAGAATTTCGTGACGGTCGTTCACGCCATTATTGCCAGTCCGTAGGCAGCAAAACCGATCAGCACCAAGCCGGACACGCGGTTGATCCAGGCCATGACCGGCGGCTTCATCAACGCAGCCGACTTGGCGACCAGCGTGGTGAGAATGATCCACCACAGCATCGAGCCGGCGAATACGCCGGTGGAGAACATGACCGACTGCGAGGCCCTCGCCAGCGACGCGACCGAGGCAAAAATGCCGGCGAAGAACAGTATGGTCGGCGGATTGGCGAGCGTCAGACCGTAAGCGGTGACAAATGCACGCAACCCGGACCCGGAGACGGTTTTGCGCGAGTCGGCAGCCGGCCGCGCAAGGGCAATTGCGAGGCCCAGCACTAGCAGCAGGAGCGATCCGATCAGCTTGATCCAATAGGTGCCCGCCAGCAACAGGGAAGATACGGTGGTAACGCCGAATGCCGCGATCGCCGCATAAGTGAGGTCAGCGGCCGCGATGCCGGCCCCGAACGTCAGGCCGGCAGGCTGTCCATGGTCCAGCGTGCGATGAATGCACAGCAGGCTCATCGGGCCGACAGGAGCGGCAACGGCGACACCGATGGAGACGGATTTCCAGAAAAGCCACACGTCCATGTTCTGTTC
This sequence comes from Burkholderiales bacterium, assembly GCA_035644415.1. Classification (GTDB taxonomy): domain Bacteria; phylum Pseudomonadota; class Gammaproteobacteria; order Burkholderiales; family JACQAP01; genus JACQAP01. Next base: position 406 of record DASQOP010000307.1, on the reverse strand, counting down.
TTGTCGTACCGGACGAATAACGCCGCCTTCGGCCCATCCGCGCCGTTGGGAATTATGGCTCGATGATCTTGATCCCGGGCGGTACGCTGAACAGGGTCATATCCGGCTTCTGGTCTGGGTCGTACCTGAGAAAGCGCACCGCGTATTTGACGCCGGCCGATTGTACTTCGATCTGCAGCGGCAGATTGTCTGGCTTCAGGAACAGCGTCAATTCAAGGTCGTCCAACTCCAGGCGAAAGAGCTTGCACTTGATCCCGTCCACGGTCTGCAATGCAAGTTCTTTGGCGCCGTTGTCCTGGAAAAACTTGAGTTCCGAGCGGAATTCGAGGCGCTTCAGCCGCGCCGACTGCTCCCGTGGAAAGATCGGAAAGTGGACTGCGTATTGTGGACCCGGGTCGATCGCATG
>DASQOP010000306.1:0-2916 GCA_035644415.1 Burkholderiales bacterium | reverse complement strand
AAAGCAGAAAGATCGCGTGCGTCTCAGTGTCGAGCACATATTTCTCGAGATCCCGTATCAGAAGGCTCATCCCGTTGCCCAGGTTGATCAATATCTAGGGCTAGCGGGTCGAATCCGAAACGGGGCTAGGTTCGGCTTTTTCGGGAGGTCTTGATCGGTCTGCCCGCATGCCGGTGAGAACGGCGGTGGAAAAGTCTGCCACGGTAGCGGCGGGATAGTCCCGCAGCTGGCGGAGTAAAACTCTGCCACTTTTGCCCTTCCTTTCAGCAGGGAGGGCGGGGGCATTTTCACCGTGGAACTGTATCTGAAGGTGCGTCTTGCCTGTCGGGACGGGATGAGTGCGCGCGAGGCGGCACGTCATTTTGGGATTTCGCGCGAGAGCGTGAAGAAGATGCTGAGCTTTTCGGTACCGCCAGGGTATCGGCGGACGGCGCCGATCAAGCGGCCCAAGCTGGACGAGTTCACCGAGGTCATCGACCAGTGGCTGCGCGACGACGTTGGCCAGCACCGCAAGCAGCGCCACACGGCCAAGCGGGTTTTTGATCGGCTTCGAGACGAGCACGGGTTCACCGGCGGCTACACCATCGTCAAGGATTACGTGCGCGATCAGCTGCGCCGCAGGCGGGAGATGTTTGTCCCGTTGCACCACGCCCCTGGCCATGCCCAGGCTGATTTCGGCGAAGCGCTGGTGGTGATCGGCGGGATCGGGCAGAAAGCCCACTTCTTCGCGCTCGATCTGCCGCATAGCGACGCGAGTTACATTCGGGCCTATCCAGCGGCAACGGCAGAGGCTTGGGTCGACGGCCACGTTCACGCTTTTGCTTTCTTCGGCCGGGTGCCGCTGTCGGTGCTCTATGACAACGACAGATGCCTGGTGACGCGCATCCTGGCGGATGGCACACGCAAACGCGCCCGCCTCTTCAGCGGGTTCCTGTCGCATTGCCTGATCCAAGACCGCTACGGCCGTCCTGGTAAAGGCAACGACAAGGGCAGCGTCGAGGGTCTGGTCGGCTGGGCTCGTCGCAACTTCATGGTGCCACTGCCGCGTTTTGCGTCGTGGGACGACTTCAACGCTTGGCTGGAGGAGCAATGCCGCAAGCGTCACGCGGACATCCTGCGGGGCCATACCGAGACGATCGGACAGCGGCTCCAGCGGGATCTGCAGGCGATGTCAGAGCTACCGCCTGCCCCCTTTGATTCCTGCGAACAGGCGACAGGACAGGTGAGTTCGCAGTCGCTGGTCCGCTACCACACCAACGATTATTCGGTGCCTGTCGCCTACGGCCATCGCGATGTCTGGGTACGGGGCTATGTCGATCAGGTCGTGATCGGCTGCGGCGGGGAGATCATCGCTCGCCATCCCCGGTGCTATGACCGCGAGGACATGATCTTCGACCCAGTCCACTACCTGCCCCTGATCGAGCAGAAGATCGGCGCGCTGGACCAGGCGGCACCACTGGCCGAATGGGACCTGCCCGCGGAGTTCCAAACCCTGCGGCGGCTGATGGAAGCGCGGATGATCAAGGCCGGCCGCCGGGAATACGTTCAGGTTCTCCGCCTGCTGGAGAGCTTCGGGATGGAAGACCTCCATGCCGCGGTCAAAACCGCACTGCGCATGGGGGCGGTAGGTTTTGACGCCATCAAGCACCTTGTGCTGTGCCAGGTGGAGAAGCGCCCACCGAAGCTTGACCTTGACGTCTACCCCTATCTACCGCGTGCCACTGTCGGCAAGACCTCGGCGGCCAGTTACCTGTGTCTGGTGTCGAGGGATGCCGCATGACCGACACCCCCAAACTTCTTTTGGCGCATCACCTCAAGACGCTGAAGCTGCCGACCGTCCTGCGGGAATTCGACAAGGTGGCCCAGCAGTGCGCTGCCGAGGGGTTGGACCATGTTCAGTTCCTTGCCCGACTGATGGAACTGGAGCTGATTGACCGCGAACGGCGGATGATCGAGCGCCGGATCAAGGCCGCCAAGTTCCCCGCGGTCAAAAGCCTGGACAGCTTCGACTTCAAGGTGATCCCCAGCCTCAACAAGATGCAGGTCCTGGAACTGGCCCGCTGCGAATGGATCGACCGGCGGGAAAACGTCATCGCCCTCGGGCCGAGCGGCACGGGCAAAACCCATGTCGCGCTGGGCCTGGGGCTGGCCGCCTGTCAGAAGGGCCTCGCCGTCGGCTTCATCACCGCCGCCACCTTGGTCCATGAGTTGATGGAGGCCCGAGATGAGCGGCGGCTGTTGCGCCTGCAAAAGCAGCTGGTCGGCCACAAGCTGCTGATCATCGACGAACTGGGTTTCGTGCCCCTCAGCAAAACCGGCGCCGAGTTGCTGTTCGAGCTGATCTCACAACGCTATGAACGCGGCGCCACCCTGATTACCAGCAATCTGCCCTTCGACGAGTGGACCGAGACCTTCGGTTCCGAGCGCCTGACCGGCGCGCTGCTCGACAGGCTGACACATCATGTCAGCATCCTCGAGATGAACGGCGACAGCTATCGCCTCGGCCAGAGCCGTGCCCGTAAGACCCAGGTCGCGGCAGAAGCTCGACCGTAAAGATTGGCCCTGACGGGCCAAAGCGCCCTGGCACACGCCAGCTATATGGGGAGCGCGCGTGCCAGGGCGCTCACCCGTGTCAGACCGTCAGAAAACGCCGCGCTGAACTGCCCCACTCTGGCGCCGGCATGTGGCCCGGTTTTCCGCCGCCGTTGACAGGGCTTGGCCTAGCCCGCCGGCGGCGCAAGGCTGTGTAAAGAAAACCGGCACCTCCGGACGATCGGTGGCGCCTTCGAGCGCCGCTTCGGTTTCCGGCCCCGGGACGCGCTTGCATCCATCCCTCTCCGGCGGCACCCTAGGGTGCCGGCCACATCTTGGAGAATGGATCATGCGGGTCGGGATCCATCTACCGCAGATCGGACG
>DASQOP010000305.1:0-2690 GCA_035644415.1 Burkholderiales bacterium | reverse complement strand
GATGGCGCTTTCGTTCATCGTCACCGGCACGGCATGGAAATGGCTGCTCGATCCCGGCGTCGGCCTCGAGCATACGATGCACAACATTGGCTGGGAAAGCTTCGCCTTCGGCTGGATCAAGGACAGCGACATGGCGATCTATTGCGTCGTCATCGCCGCAGTATGGCAGACCACAGGCTTCGTGATGGCGTTGTTCCTCGCCGGCTTGCGGGGAGTGGACGCCGAACAGATCAGTGCAGCGCGCGTCGATGGCGCGCGTACCTGGCAGATCTACCTGCACGTCATCATTCCGCAGCTCGGCCCGGTATTCGTCTCGGCTTTCGTGATTCTGGCGCACATGGCGATCAAGTCGTATGACCTGGTAATCGCGCTGACCAACGGCGGGCCGGGCCGCTCGACCTGGCTGCCCTCGGTTTTCATGTATCAGTACAGCTTCACCCGCAACGAGATGTCCGTCGGTGCCGCGAGCGCGGTCATGATGCTCGCGGCGATCGGACTGGTTGTGCTGCCCTACCTCTTCAGCGAGATGCGCAAGGTGGAAAATGGCTGACCGCCGATCGACAGGCCGGGGAGCCGATCGCGTCATTCTTTACGCAGTCCTGCTGTGTCTGGCGCTGCTATTTCTGTTGCCGGTCTATGTGATGGTGTGCAATTCCGTCAAGCCGCTGGATGAAATCCGCGGCGGCAACCTCATGGCACTGCCGATTGCCTGGACCATCGAGCCCTGGCTCACCGCCTGGAGCACGGCGCAGATCGGCGTACAGCCCACCGGACTGAAGCCCTACTTTCTCAACTCGTTCCTGCTGGTTGTGCCGGCGGTGGCAATCTCGACGCTGATCGGGGCACTCAACGGCTATATCCTCACCCAGTTCAGATTCCGCGGCGCCAACCTGCTGTTCGCGGCCATGCTGTTTTCCGTCTTCATTCCGTTCCAGATCGTGCTTATCCCGATGGCGAAGACACTCGGCATCCTCGGTCTGGCGGGCACCGTGAAAGGCCTGGTGTTCGTCAATGTGGTCTACGGGATCGGTTTCACGACCTTGTTCTTCCGCAACTACTACGCCGCGTTCCCGCACGAGCTCATCAGGTCGGCGCGAATGGACGGGGCGGACTTCTTTGGAGTGCTGGTTCGCATCCTGCTGCCCAGCAGCGGGCCGATCATCGTGGTCACGGTCATCTGGCAATTCACCAACATCTGGAACGAATTCCTGTTCGGCGCTTCATTCAGCGATTACAGTTCGTTCCCGATCACCGTGGCGCTGAACAATCTGGTCAACAGTTCCACCGGGGTCAAGGAGTACAACGTCCATTTCGCCGGCGCTTTCATCGCGGCCATCCCGACGCTGGTCGTCTACCTGGTCTCCGGAAAATATTTCGTCCGCGGCTTGATGGCGGGTTCCGTCAAAGGGTGACTCCATGGCTACGCTGGATCTGATCAATGTGGAGAAGAGCTTCGGCCCGACCAAGATCCTCCACGACATTTCCATCAGCCTGGCCGACGGCGAATTCCTGGTGCTGGTCGGCCCGTCGGGCTGCGGGAAGAGCACGTTGATGAACATCATCGCCGGCCTGGAGGAACCCTCCGCAGGCCAGTTGCGACTGGACGGCCGCGACATCACGCCGTTGCCGCCGGCCGATCGCAACATCTCTATGGTGTTCCAGTCCTACGCGCTTTACCCGAATATGACGGTGGCCAAGAACATCGAATTCCCGCTAGCGATGCGCAAGGTCGAAAAGAGCAAGCGTGCGGAGCGTGTCAAGAGCGTCGCCAAGCTGCTGCAGATCGAGCACCTGCTCGAACGCAAGCCGCGCCAGCTATCGGGCGGCCAGCGCCAGCGCGTCGCCATCGGACGCGCCCTGGCGCGCGAGCCACGGCTGTATCTGTTCGACGAGCCCTTGTCCAACCTCGACGCCCAGCTGCGGCTGGACATGCGTACCGAAATCAAGAAGCTGCACCAGCGCCTGGGCGCGACCATCGTCTACGTCACGCACGACCAGATAGAAGCCATGACGCTCGCCACGCGCATTGCCGTCATGAAAGGCGGCGTGCTACAGCAACTCGGCACCCCCTACGAGGTATACAACCGGCCCGCCAACATCTTTGTTGCGGGATTCATGGGCTCACCGCGCATGAATCTGGTCAATGCGCGACTGATGCAGAACAGCAGTGGATTAGCGCTTGACATCCAGACCGGGGTGCGCACGCCTGTGCGGATCGATTTGCCCGACATGCCGTCCGCCATGAACGCCCACATCGGCACTGACGTGATCGCCGGCATCCGCGCCGAGGCTGTAAACCTGGCGCGCGACGGCATGGTTGCAGGCCCGACGGAGCGTGTTTTCGCTGCCCGCGTCGAAGTGATCGAACCCACCGGGGCCGACACGCTGGTGGTGCTCGATCTCGGCGGCAACGAATTCACGGTGCGCTTGGAACCGGACGTCTCGCTGAAGCCGGGGCAGGATGCGCGCTTCTTCGTCGACCTCGCCAAGCTGGTGTGCTTCGACGCCAAGACCGAGAGACTGATTGCGTGAGCGTTGAGGCAAATGGGTCCTACGACGTGGTCGTCATCGGCTCCGGCGTCGGTGGCGGAGCGGTCGCGTTTACGCTTGCCGACACCGGCGCGCGCATCCTGATCCTGGAGCGCGGAGAACGCCTGCCCAGGGAAGCCGAGAACTGGAGCCCGGAGGCA
>DASQOP010000304.1:0-2715 GCA_035644415.1 Burkholderiales bacterium | reverse complement strand
CGGCAACGCCCTGCACCTTCAGGTAGTCGGACAGGCCCTGGCTACGGCGGAAGTTGCTGGCAAGCACCGGCAGGTCGCGGATCACCAATCCCGCGGCAAAGACCTTCCCGGATTCAATGTCTTCCGGATTGACGCCGACGTTGCCGATGTGTGGATAGGTCAGGGTGACGATCTGCCGGCAATACGAGGGGTCGGTAAGAATTTCCTGGTAGCCGGTGATCGCGGTATTGAACACGACTTCGCCGGCGGTGTGGGTCTGCGCACCGATGGAAATGCCCCGGAATATCGTGCCGTCGGCTAACGCGAGGACAGCAGGCTGACGGTCGAGCGCAGGCACGTAAGACTCCCGGGAAGCGCGGTTTGGCGGGTACTCTACATATGGAAAGCGGGAGAGGCGCACGCCCCTCCCGCTTTCATTGTGACAGCGCATTATAGAGGAAGGGACGGCACGGTTCAACGCGCCGCCGGTGTTGCTACTTCAGGCCGAGCACATCCTGCATGTCGAACAACCCTGTCTTCTTCACGGCCAAGAAACGGGCCGCTCTGAGCGCGCCGAGCGCAAACGTGGCGCGGCTTGCGGCTCTGTGGGTGATTTCGACGCGTTCGCCGGTGCCGGCGAACAGCGCGGTATGATCGCCGACGATGTCGCCGCCGCGCACGGTGGCGAAGCCTATGGTCGAGGGCTTGCGTTCGCCCGTTACGCCTTCACGGCCATAGACTGCGCATTCGGCGAGGTCGCGTCCAAGAGCATGTGCAATGACTTCTCCCATACGCAGCGCCGTGCCCGAGGGCGCGTCCACCTTGTGACGGTGATGCGCCTCGATGATTTCGACGTCGTAACCCTCATTCAGGACTTTTGCCGTCAGCTCGACCAGCTTGAACGTCAGATTCACCCCGACGCTCATGTTGGGGGCCATCACCACCGCGACATTCCGGGACGCGGCGCCGATCAGCTTCTGCTGCTGCTGCGTAAATCCCGTGGTCCCGATGACCATGCGGATACCGCGGCTGCCGCAGATCTCGAGGTGCTTGAGCGTTGCCTCGGGCCGGGTGAAATCCACCAGCACGTCGCAGTCGGCAAGCGAGCGCTCGAGATCGGCCGAAATCCGCACGCCGCACGGTGAGCCCACCAGCTCACCGGCATCCTTTCCAAGAAACGGGCTGTCCGGACGCTCCAGGGCGGCCTTGAGCTGGAAGTCGCCGGCCTGTACCACCGCGTCGATGAGCGCGCGACCCATGCGGCCGGTACTGCCCGCGATTGCGATTCTCTGAGTTGTCATCGGCAGTCGGCGAGTTGAATTCGGGGCCTACCGGCCCCGGATCAGGGATTGGCAGTCTCGGTCGGTGCGCGCGAGAGGTTCTCGGTGGTGACCACATCGCCATCGATGTACTTGAGCCTGTCGCCATCGAAGACCACGGTGATCTTGCGCTGCCGGCGCACCTCGCCCGCCTTGCCGGTCAGATGCACGTAGTCCCAGCGGTTTGGATGAAACGCGTCGGCCACCAGCGGCGTACCGAGGATGAAGCGCACCTGCGAGCGCGTCATGTCGGGCTTGAGCTTCGCCACCATTTCCTGGTCCACGTAGTTTCCCTGCTGGATGTCGATCTTGTGGGGTGCCAGCATGCAACCGGCGAGCAGGGCGGGCAGAAGCCAGAGTAAGCGCATGAACAGAGCCGCGTCATCCGGCGGCAACAGCCTCCGGACGCGGTTTCCAAGTAAGTTGAAAGCCGCTATGATAATTCACCAACCTCTCCCTGTCAGTTCTGTCATGACCACGTCCCACAATCTCAAGAACATCGGACTGAAGGCCACACTGCCCCGCCTGAAGATTCTCGACCTGTTCGAGAACAGCGACGTACGCCACCTCACCGCCGAGGACGTCTACAAGATGCTGATGAAGGAGGGCATGGAGATCGGGTTGGCAACCATCTACCGGGTGCTCACCCAGTTCGAGCAGGCGGGCATCCTGATCCGCCACCATTTCGAATCCGGCAAGGCGGTGTTCGAACTCAACCAGGGCGGCCACCACGATCACCTCGTCTGCATCCAGTGCGGACAAGTCGAGGAATTCTACGATCCGGAAATCGAGCGACGCCAGGTCAAGATCGCCAAGGACCGCGGCTTCACCATCCACGAGCACTCTTTGCAGTTGTATGCCGACTGCATCAAGCCCGACTGTCCGAACCGGCGCAAATCCTGAAACTGTGCAGCCGGCGAATGGTGGCCGTAATCTGGAACCGGCTTCGTCGTGACTGCAGGAGCGGCGGCGGACGTTCGTGCCACGGGATTTCATCGCAACGACACTTAGGGGGCAAACATGGTGGCACTCGCGAGTGAACCGCAGTCCATAGGCAAGGTGCTCGACAGCGGTTTCAGGTTGTTCGTCAAGGCATTTACGAGCGCTCTTCCTCTGTCACTGGCAGCGGCAGCGGTGCTAGCAGTCCCGAATATCGCCAATGTACTGATGGGCGGCACCGAACAGGCCCAGAGCCCGGTACCCGCGTCGACAATTTTGGTCCTCTTCCTGGTGGCGCTGCCGATCTACATGATCCTGATCGCTGCCGTGGTATACCGGCTCGGCGCGGCGGCCGAATTGCACGAGGCGAGCACCGGACAGGCGCTGGCACGCGGAGTCCGCTGCGTGTTATCGCTGATCGGCGCAGCCATCCTCTACTTCCTGGCGATGGCCGCCGGCCTGATATTGCTGGTCATTC
>DASQOP010000303.1:0-11408 GCA_035644415.1 Burkholderiales bacterium | reverse complement strand
CAAATCAATAGGGCAACTCTCACCGCAGAGGACGCGAAGGAAATCACCTCACCCCCCGCCCTCTCCAGCAAGCTGGAGAGGGCGCCGAAAAGCTACACGATCAGGCATCAACGCGTTTCCATCACCCTCTCCACCCGGTTGTGGGGGAGAGGGCTGGGGAGAGAGGGGCGTTCTTTATGTCCTCCGCGGTGAGCGTTTGGTGTTCGCAGTAGGCTTTGGTGACCGCTTAAAGAAGATCCGGCGAAATCACCGCGCGCAGCACGAGTTGCGCATGCTCCCCGCGCACGCGGCGGCTCAACCACCAGATCGCGCCTTTCTTGATGCTCCATGGCATCGGCTCGCCGGCGATCAGCAGCGCTGCCGCCATCCCGAGAGTGGGCTGATGGCCGACCACTACGACTGCGCCCCCGTGCCCGGGCCATCCGGCTGCGGCCAGCACCGCGGTCGGCGGCGCGCCGGGCGCGAGCTGGCGGTCGATTTCGAACTCGTCGCTGAGCGCCGCGGCGGTCTGTTGCGTGCGCTCTGCCGGGCTGACGATGATCCGGGTCTGCCGTGGCAGACGCGAACTCAGCCATTGCGCGATTGCTTTTGCCTGTTTCAAGCCTTTTGGCGTGAGTTCGCGGGCAAGATCGGGCTGGCCGTCCACGGCTTCGGCGTGACGCCAAAGTATCAGATCCATGTGGTCGTCCTCACAGTTTCCTCCAGCGCGTCAAATTCCCACCCACCATGGTTGCGTCTTCATGAACTTCTTCCACGCGTCGGCAAGCTGGTTGCAGCAGCGTTCGGCCTCGGCGGCGCTCCAGCCGCGCACATAGCCTATTGCCTGCTGGTATGCCGGCGACGATTCCTGCGCGCCCAGGGTGTCCAGCAGCCGCCACGCAAGCGCATTGTCGTTGAACCTTCCCAGCAGGTCCTGCAACTCTGACGACGCGCGAACGTAGTTTCGCGCCTTTTTCGGCGCCAGCGGAAGAAAAAACTCGGCGCTGTAACGCAGCCGTTTGACCGCTATGCGCAAACGGTGCAAATCCCCGAATGCCAGCTTTTCGATGCGGCGGCCACGCTTTAACACCCGCGAATGCTGGCGTGCCATCGCGGCAGCTGCGAACTGCGGCAGCGCGGCCGCGGCGTGTGCATTGTGGCCGCGCCAGCTCCCGGCATTCAGCGTTGCCGACAGACGCAACAGCATGCCGGTGTACTCCGGCGCAGCAACTGCGGTGCGTGCTGCGTGGCCCGCTCGGCGGCGCGCCGCCTGCGCACGCTTTCTCAGATCGGCAATCCCGGGATGATCGGTTACCTCGCGCACCGCATGCGTCAGTATCTCGTTGACGAACACATCCCAATCCCGTGCAATGCCCAGTGTCTGCCCGAGCGTCTTGAGTTGTTCCAGCAGTGCCGCAAAGGGTTCCCGGGCGACGGCAGCACCGAACACGCGAAACACCGAGCGCAGACGCCGCAGCCCCACTCTGGCCTGGTGCAGATACTCGGGGTCGCGGCCCTGCAGCAGGCCGTCTTCGTTCGCCTGGATATGCGCGAGACACTGCGAGACCAGCGCGACGAAAGCCTCCTCCACCGTCATCTGCGCCGTCAACGCCGCCGGTGCAGCCCTGACCGGCGCCGGCTGCAGATTCGCGGCGAGCGCGTAGCCGCGTTCCGCCTTGCTGCGGTTGTCGAGGCGCACCGGCAGCGCGGCGGCGATTTCCAGGGCAAGGTCGAACAGGCTTCGCGGCGGTCCGGACTTGAGTTCCAGCTCGATTTCGCAAATCGGCTCGCGCCGGTCGCCCGCTGCGATCACTCCCCGATCGAGACTCACCTCGACAACCTTGCCGGCCGCGGGTCGGAGCAGCGTCGAAGTGCGGTTGATCTCGGTGGTGAACGCGACTGTGAGCGCTTCGCGCAGCCGTCTGTCGGCGACCAGGTCGCCGAAACCGGCCTCGGCAACGGCCGGGAAGCTCGGCAGTTGCGCGGCAACTTCGACTTCGTGCTCGGCACGCTGGTGCAGCCCGCCTGTGACGTGCCCTGCGCTCTTCACCGTCTGGATCCAGCGCCCGCCCTCGCGCCTCAGGCGCAATGCCGCGCCGGCTGCCTTCAATGCGCGCTCCGGGGTGTCGTAGTACGCCGAAAACAGCCGATGCGTGACCGGTTTGTCATGCGGGTGGTGCGCGAGCACTTCCCAGAGGCGGAGCGCGTGCTCCTCGGGGACCGACAGCTTGATCTCGATTTCCTGTGACATGGCGGCGAATGCGTCGATTGCGAGCGCGCAGCCGCTCGGGTACCTCAGCTCGCGCTGGAGGCGAGTTTTTCCAGCAGCACGGCCTGTGCCGCCACGCCCTTGCCGCGTTCCGGTTTTCTGCGTTTGAAGCGCCCGTCGCCGTCCATTTCCCAGGCCTGGACGTTGTCGGCTAGATAGGTCTTCAGCGATTCGTCGATCACGCGTTTCTTCAGCTTGTCGTCGAGCACCGGAAAGCACACCTCGATGCGGCGGAAGAAGTTGCGGTCCATCCAGTCGGCGCTGGAAAGAAACACCTCGTTCGAGCTCTGGAAGTGGAAAACGCGATGGTGCTCGAGAAAGCGACCGATGATCGAGCGCACCCGGATATTGTCCGAAAGCCCGGGCACGCCGGGGCGCAATGCGCAGACACCTCGCACGATCAGGTCCACCTGCACGCCGGCCATCGAAGCCTCGTACAGCGCGGCGATGATGTCGGGCTCGAGCAGCGCGTTCATCTTGGCGATGATGCCTGCGGGCTTTCCCGCGCGCGCCTGCTCGGCTTCGCGCCGGATCTTGCTCAGCGCCTGCGAATGCAGCGTGAAGGGCGACTGCCAGAGATGCCTGAGCTTCCCGGCCTTGCCCAGGCCGGTGAGCTGCATGAACACGTCGTTGACGTCCGCACAGATCTCTTCATGGCAGGTGAACAGACCGAAATCGGTGTACTGCATCGCGGTACGCGCATGGTAGTTGCCCGTACCCAGGTGCACGTACCGGCGCAGCCTGTCGTCCTCGCGGCGCACTACCATCGCCATTTTCGCGTGGGTCTTGAGTCCGACCACGCCGTATACCACGTGCGCGCCGACCTCCTCCAGGCGCGCGGCCCAGTTGATGTTGGCCTCCTCGTCGAAACGCGCCATCAGCTCCACCACCACGGTGACCTCCTTGCCGCTGCGCGCCGCGTCGATCAGCGTCTGCATGAGCTCGGAGTTGGCGCCGGTGCGATACACGGTCTGCTTGATCGCGACCACATGCGGATCGGCGGCGGCCTGCTGGATGAAGCTGATGACCGGCTTGAACGACTGGAAGGGATGATGCAGCAGGATGTCGCCCTTTCGGATCGCGGCGAAAATATCCGGACGCCTGGTAAGCGCGGCCGGAATACCGGGAACAAAAGGCGGGAACTTCAGGTCGGACCGGTCCACCCAGTCGGGTACCTGCATCAGCCGCACCAGGTTCACCGGGCCGTTGACCTGGTACAGATCGTCTCGGCTAAGGTTGAACTGGGCCAGTAGAAAGTCCGAGATTTCCGGAGAGCACAGATCCGCGACTTCGAGCCGCACCGCGTCGCCGAAGTGACGCTGCGGCAATTCGCCCTGCAGCGCCAGTCGCAGGTTCTTCACTTCTTCCTCGTCCACGAACAGATCGCTGTTGCGGGTAACGCGGAACTGGTAGCAGCCCTGTACCTCCATGCCGGTGAACAATTCACCGACGTGCGCGTGGATCACCGAGGAAAGGAATACGAATCCGAAATCGCAGCCGGCGATCTCATGCGGAAGCCGGATCACCCGCGGCAGGACGCGCGGCGCCTGCACCAGGGCGAATCCGGAATTGCGGCCGAACGCATCCTTGCCGGACAGCTGCACGGCGAAATTGAGGCTCTTGTTGAGGATGCGCGGGAACGGATGCGCCGGGTCCAGTCCGATCGGCGTCATCATCGGCATGATCTCCCGGAGGAAGAACGCCTTGATCCAGGTCTTCTGCGCGTCGCTCCAGTCGCGGCGGCGCAGGAAGCGGATGCCTTCGCGCGCCAGTTGCGGCAGCAGTCCCTCGTTCCACAGCTGGTACTGGCGTGCGACCAGCTCATGGGTGCGCGAAGACACTTCCTTGAAAGCCTGCGAAGGGGTCGCGCCGTCGGGTCCGGTAGTATCGGCGCCGAGTTCGATCTGCGCCTTCAGGCCCGCCACCCGGATCTCGAAAAATTCGTCCAGGTTGTTGCTGACGATGCACAGGAAGCGCAGCCGCTCCAGCAGCGGCACGTCCGCATCTTCAGCCTGCGCAAGTACTCTCCTGTTGAACTCGAGCTGCGCGAGTTCCCGGTTCAGGTAAAGCTGCGGATTGGAACGCTTGGTCTTGCCCGACTTGTCGGCGGCCAGCGCGGCGCGCTTCTTCGCCGCCTTTTCCGGCGCGAGCGTAGCCGCGCGGTCGGCGGACTCGGCCTTGATGTGCGCACCCTTGCTAATTTTTCGGCTCCCCGGCGATCGGCAGCGAACAGGGAAGGGATGCGCCGCGCCTGCCGGCCGGCGCACTACAGAGTTGCTAACCCTTCGAGGGTGGAACGTAACCCGCAGCAGCGTCGGCGCCGGCACCGAAAAAGTACTTTTCGGTCTGCTCCAGAAGATACTTGCGCGCTTTCGGGTCGGCGAGGCTGAGGCGGTTTTCGTTCACCAGCATTTTCTGGTGTTCGAGCCAGCCTTTCCACGCTTCCTTGGAAACGTTCTCGAAGATGCGCTTGCCCAGGTCACCCGGAAAAGGAGGGAAATCCAGCCCCTCGCCCTGCCGGCCGAGTTTCACGCACTTCACTGTTCTTGCCATGTTTTTTTGGTATCAACAGGTTATAGCTTCTTCCGGGCGATGAGGTTACAGCCATGTGACAGCCTTATCGCGGAAGATTCCCGGTGATTATATCCCCCGCCCCGGGGAGCGGCTGGGATGACGTCGGTCGACGGACGTCAAATCGGCTTGACCAGAACTTTGGAACGCCGCTGGTAGTTGTACAACGCCTGCTTCTGCTTCGGCAGCTTGTCGACGCCGGCCTCCGCAAAGCCGTGCTCGATGAACCAGTGCGCGGCGCGGGTGGTGAGCACGAACAGGCGTTTGATCCGCTGTTTTTTCGCCTTTTCCTCGATCCACTTCAGCAGTTGCTCGCCGGCGCCGGCGTCGCGATAGTCCGGATGCACGACCAGGCAGGCGAGCTCCGCCGACTTCTCGTCGGGAAAAGGGTAGAGCGCGGCGCAGCCGACGATCACGTGATCGTGCTCGAGCACGCAGAAGCGGTTGATTTCCATCTCCAGCAATTCGCGCGGGCGCTTGATGAGCGTGCCGTCCGCTTCGAGCGGCTCGATCAGCTTGAGAATGCCGCCCGCGTCCTCGATGGTGGCATCGCGCAGCTGTTCCAGCGGGTCGCGCGTGACCATGCTGCCCACGCCGTCGTGGGTGAACACTTCCAGCAGCAGCGCGCCGTCGGTGTGGCGGCTCACCAGGTGTACGCGCTCGGTCCCGCCTTTGCACGCCTTGATCGCATGCGGCAGGTACAGGCCGGCATCGTCCGACAGCAAGTGATCCTTGCGCAGCAGTTTCTCCGCATCCGACACTGTGAGCTCGCGCATCAGCTTGCCTCCCTTGCCCTTCAGCCCGGGCTCATCCATGAGGAACACGAGTTTCTCGGCACCCAGCGCGATCGCGGTCTCGGCCGCCACGTCCTCCAGCGTTAGATTAAAGATCTCGCCGGTGGGCGAATAGCCGAGCGGGGACAGCAGCACCAGTTCGCCGTCATCGAGGCGGGTGTTGATCGCACCCGCGTTCACCTTGCGCACCTCTCCGGTGTAGAGCATGTCCACGCCGTCCACCACGCCGCGCGGGCGCGCGGTGACGAAGTTGCCGGAGGCCACGCGGATATCGGCGTTGGCCATCGGCGAGTTCGGCAGGCCCATCGACAGCAGCGCCTCGATCTCCACACGCAATTGACCGCTGGCCTGCTTCACGCAGGCCAGCGTCCTCTCCTCGGTGACCCGCATGCCGCGCACGTACTGCGTCTTCAGTTTGGCGGCTTTGATCTGTGCATCGATCTGCGGGCGCGCGCCATGCACCAGCACCAGGCGCACGCCGAGGCTCGCCAGCAGATTCAGGTCGTGCGAAAGCGCGATGAAGCGGCCGTCCGCCACCACTTCGCCGCCAAAGGCAATGACGAACGTGCGTCCGCCGAACGCGTGCACGTACGGCGCGGCGGCGCGGAACCACTGCACAAACTGGGCTTGCTGGGCGGGCTGCATGGCGGGCGTGGCTTGGGACGGGATTTATTTTGGTTGCATCCGGATCGCGCCGTCCAGGCGGATCACCTCGCCGTTGAGCATCTCGTTCTGAACGATATGTCCGACCAGGGCCGCGTACTCGCCCGGCCTTCCCAGCCGCGGGGGGAAAGGCACCATCTTGCCGAGCGCGTCCTGTATTTCCTGCGGCATGCCTTTGAGCATCGGGGTCTCGAAAATACCCGGCGCGATGGTGACCACGCGGATGCCATTGCGCGACAGATCGCGCGCGATCGGCAGCGTCATGCCGACAATGCCGCCCTTGGAGGCGGAGTACGCCGCCTGGCCGATCTGTCCGTCGAAGGCGGCAACCGATGCGGTGTTGACGATGACGCCGCGCTCCCCGGCAGTGTTCGGCGGGCCTTTCGACATCGCGTCCGCGGCAAGGCGGATCATGTTGAAAGTGCCGATCAGGTTGATGTTGATCACCTTGGCGAAGCTGGCGAGCGCATGCGGACCATCCTTGCCGACAGTTTTTTCTCCCACCGCAATGCCGGCGCAGTTCACCAGTCCGTGCAGGCCGCCGAACTCCTTGAGCGCGGCGTCCACCGCGGCCTTGCCGTGATCCTCGCGGGTGACGTCGCATTCGACGAAACGCGCGTGCTTGCCGAGTTTCGCGGCCAGCGCTTCGCCCTGCGCCCGGGATATGTCGGCGATGATCGTGTTGCCGCCGCCGGCAACGATCATTTCCACGGTGGCGCCGCCCAGACCCGAGGCTCCGCCGGTGACGATGAAGGTGCTGTTCCTGATTTCCACTGTTAATCCTGTTGCCGGTCAAGTCGTGAAAGCCGCACAGTATAAGGGCTGGCGGCTTTTTCGCGAAAACGTCAACGCCGGGAAAACCGCAAATCTCACCACGAAGACACGAAGAAACACGAAGAAAATATTCTATGGTCAACTGGGAGCAAGCGGACTCTCAGCCGACTCCAGATTATCGAAATGCCTCGGATATTCGCACTTGTCGACGTCACACCCAGAAACACTAATAGGTCCACCATGGTGAATTTGACGAGTCATTCACATTTGGTCCTTCTTCGTGTTCTTCCTGTCTTCGTGGTGAGCCTGGTTTTGGTTTGCAGGTAGGATCAGAAATCGCCCCACAGCGCCTGGATCGCGGCCAGTGCAGCGAGCGCCGCGGTCTCGGTGCGCAGCACCCTCGGGCCGAGACGCACCGCCGCGAATCCGCGCGACTGCGCCGCCTGCGCCTCGCCCGGGGCGAGGCCGCCTTCCGGACCGGCGAGCAGAATCACCCGGCCGCGCGCCGGCGCGAGTTCGCGTAGCGACACAGCCGCATGCGGCGACAGCATCAGGCGCAGTTCGTTACCGGGCTGGCTCAGTTGCCCCAACCACTCGCCGAAACCCAGCAACGGCGCGACCGGCGGAACGCGGTTACGGCCGCACTGCTCGCAGGCGGAGATCACCAGGTTTTGCCAGTGCTCGGCGCGCCGCGCCGCGCGCTCGTCGCGCAGCTTCACGACGCTGCGCTCGGTGGCGACCGGCTGGATTGCCGCGACGCCCAGTTCCACCGACTTCTGCAGCGTCAGGTCCATGCGATCCCCGCTCGAGAGCCCTTGCGCCAGCAGGATTTCGAGCGGCGCTTCGCGCTCGACGGCCACGTGCGCGCCGGTCTTGATCGTCACCTCGCCCCGGTCCATGCGGGTAATGCGCGCCTCGAACTCGCCGCCGCGTCCGTCGAACAGCGTGACCGGTTCGCCCACCGCAAGACGCAGTACGCGAGCCGCGTGATGCGCGGCTTCTGCGGGCAAGCGCACTTCCGAGCCGTTGCCAAGCGTGCCGGAAAAGTAGAACCGGGCACCGGATCTCGCGGCAGGTTTCTTATGCAACTCCTTATTCATGTTAAGATTTTGCCATGCAACAAGATTGTGGTCACAGGATTTCTGCGCGGCATCCCGCAACAGCGCGCGCCGGCGCTAGCAATTCCTTGGAGGCGTAGGCGATGGGCGCGCAACCACCGCTGTACGATTTCGGCTGGAAGGCGCCCGACTTTGACCTGCCAGGCACCGACGGCAAACGCCACACGCTGGCCGAAACACGCGGACCCAAGGGGCTGCTGGTGATGTTCATTTGTAACCACTGTCCCTACGTCAAGGCCGTGCGCGATCGCATCATCCGCGACTGCGCCGAACTCAAGGCGCTGGGCATCGGCTCGGTGGCGATCAGTGCGAACGATCCAAACGATTATCCCGAGGACTCCTTCGAAAACATGCAGCGCGTTGCTCACGACTTCAAGTTCCCGTTTCCCTACCTCTTCGACGAGACCCAGGAGGTCGCGCACGCCTACGACGCCGTGTGCACGCCGGACTTTTTCGGTTTCGACAAGGACTTGGGACTTCAGTACCGGGGCAGGCTCGACGCCTCGCGCACCGCGCCGGTGGCAAACGCACGCCGCGAATTATTCGACGCCATGAAGGCGGTGGCGGAAACCGGGCGCGGTCCGGTGGATCAAATAGCCAGTATGGGTTGTTCGATCAAATGGAAACGGCGCTGAGGAAACCGTCACCCGGGATGCTCGAGCGCGTGATCGAGACGGTGAAAGACGTGGCGAAGGAAGAGGTGATGCCGCGTTACCTGAAGGTGGCGCATCAGCGCAAGTCGGACGGCAGCCTGTTCACCGAAGCCGATATCGCCGCCCAGGAGGCGCTGTCCCACCGGCTTCCGGAAATCTATCCCGGGCCTATCGTTGCCGAGGAAATGACCCCGGAGCAACAAGCAGAATACTGGCTGGCCGGTGCCGAGGGGCTGTGGTGCGTCGACCCGATAGACGGCACCTCGAATTTCGTCAACGGCCTGCCCTATTTCGCCGTGTCGGTGGCGCTGATGAAGAAGGGCAGGAGCGTGCTGGGCGTGGTCTACGATCCGGTCGCCGACGAGGTGTTCTACGCCGAGAAGGGTGGCGGCGCCTTCCTCAACGGCGAGCGCCTGCCGATCAAGGAGCGCGCGCCGCACTTGCGCAGCGCCATGGCACAAGTGGACTTCAAGCGCCTGCCCGAACGGCTTGCGCGCGAACTGGTCGCTGCACCGCCTTATTCCTCGCAGCGCAATTTCGGCGCCAGCACGCTGGAATGGTGCTACGTCGCCGCCGGGCGCTTCGACGTCTATCTCCACGGCGGGCAGAAGCTCTGGGATTACGCCGCCGGTTCGCTGATCCTGGAGGAAGCCGGAGGGCTGATGTCCAGCCTCACCCAGGATGACTTTTGGGCCGACACGCTGTGGCAGCGTTCCGCGATCGCGGCGCGCGATCCCGGCCTGTTCGACGCCTGGAAGCGCTGGATCCGCGCGCGCCAGTAGTCCGCAAACGCGTCGCCGGCCCCGTCGGGGCGATTAGATTGCGGCCCCGTTGCGGCGCGGGAACCTATCCTTGACCGGCCTTCACGTTGCCGGTATCTTGGCAAGTTTTCGCAGCAATTTTCTCCACTTAGGGTATTTCGATGGAATTGACCGCCGGCGTTACCACCGAATTGTCCGGGGCCGAAATCACGATTCGCTGTCTTCAGGAAGAGGGCGTCGAGTTCATTTTCGGTTACCCGGGCGGTGCCGTCCTTCCCCTGTACGACGAGTTGTTCAAGCAGGAAAAGGTCAAGCACATTCTGGTACGCCACGAGCAGGCGGCGGTGCACGGAGCCGATGCCTATTCCCGGTCCACCGGGAAAGTGGGCGTGGTGCTGGTCACTTCCGGACCCGGCGTGACCAACGCGGTGACCGGCATTGCCACTGCTCACATGGATTCCATTCCGATGGTGATCGTCACCGGCCAGGTGCCGACGCACGCCATCGGCCAGGACGCCTTCCAGGAAGTGGACACCGTCGGGATCACCCGGCCGTGCGTGAAGCACAACTTCCTGGTGAAGGACATCAAGGACCTCGCGGTCACCATGAAGAAGGCCTTTTTTCTTGCGGCGACAGGGCGCCCCGGCCCGGTGGTGGTCGACATCCCCAAGGACGTGCAGACTACCAAGACCGCGTACTTCTATCCGCAGTCGGTGACGATGCGCTCGTACAACCCGGTGATCAAGGGACACAGCGGGCAGATCAAGAAGGCGCTGCAGCTGCTCATGGAAGCCAAGCGGCCGATGATCTACACCGGCGGCGGCATCGTGCTCGGCAACGCGTCCGCCGAATTGACGCAATTGGTGCGCACGCTCGGTTTCCCCTGTACCAACACCCTCATGGGTCTGGGCGGCTATCCCGCCAGCGATCCGCAGTTCGTCGGCATGCTCGGTATGCACGGCACCTATGAAGCCAACATGGCGATGCAGAACTGCGACGTGCTGCTCGCGATCGGCGCGCGCTTCGACGACCGCGTGATCGGCAACCCGAAACACTTCTTCCAGGAAGACCGCCGGATCATCCACGTCGACATCGACCCCTCTTCGATCTCCAAGCGCGTGCGGGTGGACGTGCCGATCGTCGGTGACGTCAGGGAAGTGCTGCAGGAGATGAATCGCCAGCTCGCTGCCGCCAAGGAGCGCCCGGACCCAGCCGCGGTCAAGGCCTGGTGGACGCAGATCGAGCAGTGGAGGAGCCGCGATTGCCTGAAATACGACCGCGCCTCGAAAATCATCAAGCCGCAGTTCGTGATGGAAAAGCTCTACGAACTGACCAAGGACATGGACCTGTTCCTGACCTCCGACGTGGGCCAGCACCAGATGTGGGCGGCGCAGTTCTACAAGTTCGAGAAGCCGCGCCGCTGGATCAATTCCGGCGGCCTGGGCACGATGGGCGTGGGCCTGCCGTACGCGCTCGGCGTTCAGCTCGCGTATCCGGACGCGACCGTGGCCTGCGTGACCGGCGAGGCGAGCATCCAGATGTGCATCCAGGAACTATCCACCGCCAAGCAGTACCGCCTGCCGGTGAAGATCGTCAACCTCAACAACCGTTACATGGGCATGGTGCGCCAGTGGCAGCAGTTCTTCCACGGCAACCGCTACGCCGAGTCCTACATGGACGCGCTGCCGGACTTCGTCAAGCTGACCGAATCCTACGGCCACGTGGGCATGCGCATCGACAAGCCGGAGGACGTCGAGCCGGCGCTCAAAGAGGCGTTCGGCCGCAAGAACGACCTCGTTTTCATGGACTTCATCACCGACCAGACC
>DASQOP010000302.1:0-8120 GCA_035644415.1 Burkholderiales bacterium | reverse complement strand
ATCGGCGGTCCGGTCGGATCCGGTAAGACGCGGCTCCTGGAGCAGTTGATCCCGCGCTTCATTTCCCGCGGCACCAACCTCGCCGTCATCACCAACGACCTCGCGACCAAAGAGGATGCGGAGCGCGTCCGCCGCAGCGGGCTGATCGACCCGGCGCGGGTGCTTGCGGTGGAAACCGGGGCTTGCCCGCACACCGCGATCCGTGAAGATCCGACCATGAACATCCAGGCGGCCGACGAGCTCGATGCCAAGTACGAAAAGCTCGACCTGATCCTGATCGAATCCGGCGGCGACAACCTCGCCTCGACGTTTTCGCTGGACCTGGTGGACTACTGGATCTTCGTGATCGACGTCGCCGGCGGAGACGACATTCCGCGCAAACGCGGCCTCGGCGTCCTGCAGTGCGACCTGCTGGTGATCAACAAGACCGACCTCGCGCCTTACGTCAACGTGGACCTCGAGCGCATGATCCGCGAAGCCAACGAGGTGCGCGGCGGCCGTCCCGTGCAGACTACCAACTGTGGCACCGGCGAAGGCGTGGACCAGGTCGTGGACGCGATCGCTGCGCAGGTGTTGTTCGACCGGTGAAGCCCTTCGATCTTGCCGGCACGGCGCTTGCGGCGGAACGGCCGGAAGAGATCCACGCGGACATCGAGTTCGCCCGCGATTGCGGAGGTGCGACTTATGTGCGCCGCCAGCGCGTCGGTTATCCATTCCATCTCGGCCGCGCGCTGCGTTCGCCCGGCGATCCGGCCGGCATGCCGACCTTGTACCTGCAGTCCTGCTCCGGGGGGATTTTTGAGGGCGACGACCTGCGCCTGCGCATCGAGGCCGGCGAGGGTGCCGCCGCGCACGTCACGTCAGGTGCTTTTACGATCGTCCACGGCATGGAGGAGGAATCGGCCATGCAGCGCCTGGAAATCCAGGCACGCGAGGGTTCGTTCCTGGAATACCTTCCCGATCCGGCCATCCTGTTCCCGCGCGCCCGGCTGGATAGCCGCGTGCGGGTGCGCGTGCATCCGGAGTCCAGCGTCATCCTCTGCGATTCGGTCTTGCTGCACGATCCCAAGGGTGGCGACGGTGTGTTCGACTGGCTGCGATCCGAAACCCGCTTCGAGGATCCCTCGGGAAAGCTTCTGGTTTGCGACCGCTTTCGCGTCGATGGCAGTCAATTGGCGCGGCGTCTCGCCGGCATCGCCGGAGCCTCGACCGCGCAGGGCACCCTGTTCATTGTGACCGGCGCGAAGCCGGCCACGGAAATCGTTGCCGCCATGCGCGAAGCGCTGGTATTGCCTGGGGTATACGCCGGGGCTGCGCTCCTGCCCAACCGGAGCGGCGCGTGGGCGCGTATCCTTGCAAATGACGCCGCCGCGCTCAAGACCGCGATGTTCAACGCTTGGTCGGCGGCGAGAAATCTATTGACCGGCGCCATGCCGGTCCAGCGAAGGAAATAGGCCATGAACCCGAACGATTCCCGCAACCTGTCGCCCGCGGAGGGTATCGTCAAGCAGTACCGGCTCGATGCCGAACCGTACTACCGTGCAGTCGCCGACGAGGTGCAGATGTTCGAGGCGGCCTACGCCGTGCGCATGCCGATGATGCTCAAAGGCCCGACCGGCTGCGGCAAGACCCGTTTCGTCGAATACATGGCATGGAAGCTGAACAAGCCGCTGATCACGCTTGCCTGCAACGAGGACATGACGGCCTCGGATCTTGTCGGGCGTTATTTGCTGGACGCCGACGGCACGCGTTGGCAGGACGGCCCGCTGACGCTGGCAGTGCGCTATGGTGCTATCTGCTACCTGGACGAAGTGGTCGAGGCGCGCCAGGACACCACCGTAGTGATCCACCCGCTAACCGATGCGCGCCGCGTGTTGCCGCTGGAGAAGAAGAACGAGCTGGTCTCGGCGCATCCGGATTTCCAGCTCGTGATTTCCTACAACCCCGGCTACCAGAGCATCCTCAAGGACCTCAAGCAGTCCACCAAGCAACGTTTCGGCGCGCTGGATTTCGGTTTTCCCGCGCGCGACATCGAGATCGAGATCGTCAGCCACGAAGCCGGCATCGGCCCGGACCTGGCCGCCAAGCTGGTCGCAGTCGCCGAGCGCGCGCGCAACCTCAAGGGTCACGGCCTGGAAGAAGGTATCTCGACGCGGATGCTGATCTACGCCGGCTCGCTCATTGCGCAGGGCGCGGAGCCCGTTGCCGCCTGCCACGTCACGCTGATCAAGCCGATCACCGACGATCCCGACATCCGCGACGCCTTGGGCGCGACCATCCGCGCTTGTTTCTGAACTATCTAAGTCAAGAGCGTTGACGCAGAGGGCGCAGAGGAAAAACAAGAGAGGACGCAAAGAAAGGCTGGAGAAACTGGTATGTCGGTATGGTATTCAGCAACCCTTTCCGATGTGTCGACATTGCCCGTATGCCAATGAAGGCGGTGAACGTAGATCCCCGAATCGTTTTCGTTTCCTCTGCGCTCTTTCTGCCTTTCCTCTGCGTCCTCTGCGTCAACGCTTTTGATCTAGAAAAATATGGCGAAGCTTGATGAGTACGAAGATCTGCTGAAGGCGCTCGGACCGCACGCGCGCCAGCTGGTGCAATCCACCTGGCTGGAGGCAACGCGATCGTTCACGCCAGAGGGCCTGACGCGCTATCTCGAAGGCGCCCGCGAGATTGCCACGGCGGGCCTGGGCTGGAGCGTGGCGCTGGCCTATCTGCGTGAGACGCCGGCAGTCGCGCGCGAAATCGGCGAGGAAGCCGCCTTCAAGACCATCGACGCCGCGCTTGCCGTTTATGCGCGCACCGACGCGCGCACGGCAGAGCAGGTGTTCGCGACCGCCATCATCGCCGCCCGGCGCACGCACGACGGCGCTCTCTACGTCTCCTGGCTCGACTTCCTCCGCGAACTGGGTGAACTCGCGCCCGCCGGCGTCACCGCCGTGCTGCAGCGGCTCGACGACCTGCTCGAACAGCTTTCCTTCGAGGGCCTGCGCCGCTGGGCGCTGCTGGGCGTGCAATCGCACATGCGCGACCCGACTGCGCAGGCGCGCTACTTCCAGCTCGACAGCGAGGAAGGCCGCGCGCTGCTGCGGGCGGAAGGCGACCAGACGGTGTTCGCCGACGTGGAGCGGCGGCTTTCGCTCTATCTGCGCGCGCTATGGGGCCGCAGCATGAAGCTGCGCCCGCTGATTCACACGAAGGGTGCGAGTTCCGGGCGGCGCTCCACCATGGACGGTTACACCATCCGCCTGCCGCAGGCCTATCGCGGCTTTTCCGGACAGAGCGGGCTGGCTCTCTATCGCGCAGCGGTCGCGCACGCCTCGGCTCACATCGTCTTCACCACGCAGCGTTTCCCCCTCGGAAGCCTCAAGCCCTTGCAGGTCGTGCTGGTCTCGCTGGTCGAGGATGCGCGGGTCGAACAACTGGCGATCAGGCAGTTCCCCGGGCTGCGCAAGCTGTGGCAGACCTTCCACGTGGCGCAACCGGGCGGGGCGGTAACGTCGGCTTCGCTGATGGCCCGCCTTGCGCGCGCCCTGATCGACGAGGACTATCGCGACGACAATCCCTGGGTGGCGAAGGGCCAGCGCCAGTTCTTCGAGCAGCGCGCCTATTGGGAAGACCAGGCGACCAGCCGCGCGCTCGGTGGGCTGCTCGGCAACGACATGGGCCAGATGCGTGTGCAGTTCAACCACAAGACCTACGTGGTCGAGCCGGCCTACCGTGACGACAACCAGGGCGTCTGGGATTTCGGCGATGCCGGCGAACAGTCGGCGGAAGACGACGATGTGGTGATGCAGGGCGCGCGCCTGACGGACGGCGAGAAGGGGCCGGAACGGGAAGAAGACGAGCGACCCCAGCCGCAGGCGCAGGAAGAGGAGAAAGTCAGGCTTTCCGCCCCGAGCCGGTTCAGCGAGGCGCTGAAGGAAGAGCCGCTGTCGCCGCCGATGCGCTACGACGAATGGGATTACCTGATCGGCCGGGAACGCCCGGCCTGGTGCACGCTGCTGGAGAAATCGCCGCCCGAGGGCAATCCGCACCAGATCGAGGAAATCCTCGAGCGCAACCACGACCTGGTGAACCGGGTGAAATATCTGGTGAAAGCGGTGCAGGTGCAGCGGCCGGTCCGGTTGAAAAAGCGGCTGGAAGGCGACCGCCTCGATCTCGACGCCTGCATCAGCGCCACCATGGATCTGCGCACCAGGATTCCGCCCGATCCGCGTGTGCATGCAATCCTCGGCAGGCAGCAGCGCGATCTGTCGGTGCTGGTGCTGCTTGACCTTTCGCAATCCACCAATGACGTCGTCGCGAATGCCGGGACCACCGTGTTGAATCTGGCGCGCGAAGCCACCGTGCTGCTGGCCGACGCGATGGCGCGCATCGGCGACAGCTTCGCGATACACGGTTTTTCCTCGAACGGCCGCCACGACGTCGGCTACTACCGCTTCAAGGATTTCGACCGGCCATACGGCGAGTTGTCGAAGGGACGTCTGGCAGGCATGACCGGCCAGCTCTCGACGCGCATGGGCACGGCACTGCGCCACGCCGGCACTTTCCTGCAGGACCGTCGCGCGCACAAGAAACTGATCCTGCTGGTCACCGACGGCGAACCATCCGACATCGATGTGCACGACGCGCGATACCTGCTGTTCGACGCCAAAAAGGCGGTGGAGGAGAACAACCGCCACGGCATCTTCACCTACTGCATGAGCCTCGATCCGAAGGCCGACCGCTACGTCTCGCGCATCTTCGGCCAGCGCAACTACATAGTGGTGGATCACATCCGGCGCCTGCCGGAGAAGTTGCCGATGCTGTATATGAGAGTCACGAACTAAGACCGCCCCCTCTCCCCGCCCTCTCCCGCCGGGGGAGAGGGAGCCCTAAGTCCAACACAGTTAGATGGACGACTAATTATTCGCCTTTTGCTTTTGACCTTACATTCCCTCTCCCCTGGCGGGAGAGGGTTGCTCCGCTGTACCACCGCGCAAGGTTCATAAATGGGCGGTAGCGGAGCAATGACGCGCTACCCGCAAACGGGCGACTCCGTCGCTAACGAGTCCGCGCGTCAGGCTTCGGGGGAGGGCTTGTAAATGCCTGAAATCCATGAGGGAGGATGTCTTTGCGGAGCGGTGCGGTACCGGACCACGGGAGAGCCTGTGCGCACCACTGTTTGCCACTGCACGTTCTGCCAGCGCCGCACGGGAAGCGCCTTCGCCGTGATCGTTTACTTCGGGGAGAAAGACGTCGAATTTACCGCCGGAGCCGCCAGTTCCTTCGAGCATCGCTCGGACGAGAGCAACCGATGGCTGCGCATCGAGTTCTGTCCCCGTTGCGGCACTACGGTTGCGCATACTGCTGAGGTTTTTCCCGGAGTTCGTGCCATCGCCGGCGGGACGTTCGACAATCGCGCCTGGTTCACGATAGAGCGCCACGCCTGGACACGCTCGGCCTGCCCGTGGGTGGTTGTACCGGAGGGCGTCCAGGTGTTCTCGAAGGGTTCGGTGGCCTCGATTCAGAAGGCGCCGTGAAATCCTGAATACGTTCTCTCGGCGGGTGCGGTGCTGCTCGGGCCGATATTCGAGCGCACCACCGGTGCGAAGCCGGCACTAATCGCTGTGACCAGCCTGTTCGCGAGGGTCAACGGCGCGCTGATCCGGATCGTTATGGCTGCACGTATGCTTTACCGCATGCGAGGCATTACTTTGTCCAACAGGGGGACACCATGAAGCGCAAAGCGTCGGCAGTCTGGAAGGGTGGTCTGAAGGACGGCAAGGGTACGATCTCGACCGAAAGCGGCGTTCTTTCGGATACGCAATACGGATTCAAATCGCGCTTCGAAAACGGACCGGGCACGAATCCGGAAGAACTTATCGCGGCAGCCCATGCGGGCTGCTTCTCCATGGCGCTGTCGTCGCAATTGGGCGAAGCCAAACTGGTTGCAGAGAGCATCAGAACCACGGCCTCAGTGTCGCTGGACATGATAGGCGGCAAATTCAGCATCACCGCGGTGCATCTGGATCTGGTCGCGAAAATACCGGGCGCAAGCAAGGAGGCGTTCGAGACCGCGGCCAACAACGCGAAAGCGGGCTGTCCCGTGTCCAGAGTCCTGAGCGCGAAGATCACGCTGGATGCGCGACTGGAGTCCTGACCCTGCGGCCCGTCACCAGATTCCGGTTGAAAACGGCGATCCCTCTCTCCCCTGGCGGGAGAGGGCGGGGAGAGGGGGGATGTTAATATTTCACCATGTCGTTCTTTTCCCTCTTTGCCGCGCTGCTGATCGAGCAGGTCTGGCCGCTCAACCCGCGCTGCACGGTGTACCGCTGGTTCACGCGCTATGTGAACTCGCTGGGTGGCCGTTTCAACGCCGGCGAGCTCCGCCAGGGCGTGATCGGCTGGTGCCTGGCAGTGCTGCCGTGGGTGATTGCCAGCATCGCCGTCTACCATTTGCTGTGCGAAATTCATGTTGTCTTCGGCTGGGCGTGGAACGTCGCGGTGCTCTATCTGACCATGGGCTTCCGCCAGTTCAGCCACGCGTTCACCGAGATGGTCGCGGTGTTGCGGGGCGGCGATCTGGACAAGGCGCGCCAGCTCCTCGGCGAATGGCGCGGAGAATCGGCAACCGAATATAACGGCACGGAGATCGCCAAGGTCGCGATCGAGGAAGGCCTGATCGGGGCGCATCGGCACGTGTTCGGCGCGATCTTCTGGTTCCTCGTCCTGCCTGGGCCGAGTGGCGCCGTGCTCTACCGGCTGGCCGGCCTTCTCGAACAGAAATGGGGAGGCCGCTCCGACCAGGACTACGGCGAGTTCGGGCGGTTTGCGCGAAAAGTGTTCTACTACATCGACTGGATCCCGGTACGGCTGACGGCGATGAGCTTTGCAGTCGCCGGGGACTTCGAGGACGCGGTGCACTGCTGGCGTACGCAGGCCACCGCATGGATGCATCCGGAACAGGGCGTGGTGCTTGCAAGCGGCGCGGGCGCGCTCGGCGTGCGGCTCGGCGAAACTCTGCACCACCACGGTACCGTGAGCTTCCGTCCCGAGCTCGGTCTCGGCGACGACGCCGACGTGAACACCATGGCCAGTGCCGTGGGAATGATCTGGCGGGCGCTGGTAATGTGGATGCTGATCATTGCGCTGATCGCCATCGCCCGCTGGGTCGGCGGCTAGGCCGGTCGCCGCCTCAGAATCTTTTGCCCGACTCGATCTCTTTCGCCAGCTTGCGGTAGGCGTCCAGCCGCCGCTTGTCGATGCTTCCTTCCTCCACCGCTTGCGCGATGGCACAGCCCGGTTCCACCAGATGCCGGCAGTTGCGGAAGCGGCAGCGGCCGTTGAGCGGCCGGAATTCGCGGAACGCCCCGGCAACGTCCTGCTCCGTCAGGTGATGGAGCCCGAACTCCTGCATGCCCGGGGAATCGATGAGGTGCGACCTCGCGTCGAGGTGATAGAGGCGCGCGTGCGTGGTGGTATGCCGTCCGGAGTCCAGCGCAGCGGATACGTCCGAGGTCGCCGCGCGGGTTCCGGGAATCAACGCGTTGATGATCGTGGACTTGCCCATGCCCGACTGCCCCACCAGCACGCTGGTGTGCCCCTCGAGCGCGGGGCGAAGCGGCGACACATCGCGTTTGGCCGACAGGGGTGTGACGCGATAGCCGAGATCGGTGTAAAGCGTGAGCCGGTCCATTGCGGTGGAGTCCTCATTCGTCAGGTCGAATTTGTTCAGGACGATCAGGCAGGAGAGCCGCTGGTGCTCGGCGGCTACCAGGCAGCGATTCAGCAACTCCTCGTAGAAGCTCGGCACGACCGCCAGGACGATGACGATCTGGGTGACGTTCGCGGCGACCAGTTTCTGGCGGAACTGGTCGGAGCGGTACAGCAGCGTGGACCGTGGATCCACTGCCTCGACCACACCCTGGCCAGGCGCGGTACGCAAAATCTCCACTCGGTCGCCGCAGGCGAGCGAACTGCGTTTGCCTCGTGGAACGCAGGTGACGATCTCGGAACCGGTCAGCTCGACAAGATACTGCCGGCCGAAATTCCCGACGATCAGGCCGTGCAGAAGTGGCTGGCGCTCACTCAACTTTTATTCAAGAACAACGCCAACCGCAGAGGACGCGGAG
>DASQOP010000301.1:0-35868 GCA_035644415.1 Burkholderiales bacterium | reverse complement strand
GAAAGTTCGTCTCTGCTGCTAGGGTGCGAGGCGCGCTTCAACGCGTCCGAACAGACCAAAATCCGCGACCACGTGATCGCCAGGCGCGATCTCCACCGGCACCAGGCAAGTGCCCGTCGTTACCACATGTCCGGCGCGTAGCGTTTCGCCGACAACCGAGAGTTCATTGACGATCCAGGTGAGAGCCAGACGTGGATCGCCAAGCACATTGGCGCCTTTGCCCTCGCGTGCCAGCTTGCCATTTACCCAGGCCGAAGCGAGGTGTTCGGCCAGGTCATGCGGACGCCATCCGGCGGCAGTCGCCGGCCCCAGGACGAAATAGCCAGCGCAGGCATTGTCGGCGATGAGTTGCGCAGCCCCGACTTTCGCGAATTCCCGATAACGGGAATCCGGAATTTCGATGGCCGGATGCAGGGATTCCACCGCGTCCAGTACTTCCTGCATCGAGTATGCGGACGCGCGCGGCGGCAGAGCGAGAGCCATTCGGAACGCGAACTCGGCCTCCGCTACCTTCATCAGGTTGTTGACCATCGGTACGCTCGCGCCAGTCTGGAACGTGCGGCTCTCGAGAAGCCGGCCGGCAAGCGGTCCGTCCACGCCTATATGCTTCTGGCCAGCCTGACTGGTCGCGGCAATCTTCCATCCGAACAACGCCTGGCCGGACAGACGGGCCACTTCCGACTGCACTTTGTAACCTTCTTGCCGGCTCGAGGGCCGGCAATCGGCGGGGAGGCCATCGACACGATCATTGGCCTGCCATGTGCTCCAGATGATTCTGGCGGCCTGTTCGGCGGCCCAGTTGTCCATGCTTTTTTTCCCTCTCGAATGAAACCGGTGACCCGCCGCTCATCGGCTGCCGGCAGGTTGTTTTACGACGTTGATCAGAGGTTCGCCGCGGGCCAGCCGATCCAGATTTCCCGCAATCATCCTACAGCGTCGTGGCCGCAATCCCTCCGTCCATCCTGACGCATGCGGTGTCATGATGACATTCTCCAGCTCGCGGAAGGGCAGGTTGGAAGGCTCCGCGACCTCATGCCCTTCGGCGGGGTATTTGAACCAGGTGTCGATCACCGCGCCGCCGATGCGCTTTTCCCTGCACGCCTCGAACAATGCGCGTTCGTCGATCAGAGCGCCGCGTGCCACGTTGATGATCACCGTGCCCGGTTTCATCCTTGCCAGTTGCTGCGTACCGATCACCCCGGCGGTCGACGGCTCCAGCGGTAATGCCAGAACAACGAAATCGGACGCAGACAACACTGCAGGCAGGCGATCCATTCCGTCCACGCGCTCCACGAACCCGTCGGAGCTGCGGGGAGTGCGGCTGCAGGCCAGCACCCTCATGCTGAAGGCGCGCGCCCGGCGCGCAACTTCGCGACCGATACGGCCATAGCCAATGATGCCGACGGTCTTGCCATACAGTTCATCGTGCCGCGGTCCCGAGAGGTGCGAGCCGTACCATTGGCCACGGCGCAGGGCCGCATCCATCCGTGGAATCCCGATTACCCACTGGAGCATCGCCGAGAGAATGTATTCGGCTATTCCGATTTCGTGCTCATAGACGTTACATACCGCCACCTTCGCCGGCACGGAATCGAAGGCAATGTCGTCGGTGCCGGCCCCGGGAAGCTGAAGCAGCTGCAGCCTGGGCGCCGGCGGCATGTCCGTCGGCCAGTTCATCGAGACCATCGCGTCGGCATCCAGAATCTTGTGTGCCAATTCCTCGCGGTTGCTGCTGTCCGCGACCTCGATGATCCAGGAGGTCGTCAGAAAGTCGGTAATGAGGGCAAGGCGGCCGTCGTTATCTGTCTTCTTGATGAGTAGTTTCATTTTTCTCGCGTCGGAGCCGATCTGATCCGGAGTGGCGGCTGCGAACCGTGACGAAGGGCTGACGTTGGAAAGTTCCTGGTGCCGGGAGGGGGAATCGAACCCCCATGGTGTCGCCACCGCGGGATTTTGAGTCCCGTGCGTCTACCAGTTCCGCCATCCCGGCATTTATTTGGTGAATCTCCGTGCAAGTCCTGATTCCACCATCCGGCACGGGAGCGCAATTATCCCGGAATTCGGCGTCGCGGGGCAACCGGGGGAGTGGTCTGCGGCCGATATAATGCGCGCGATGAGAATCGAAGAATTCGATTACGAGCTTCCGCAGGACTTGATCGCGCAGGTCCCCGCCGCGCAACGCAGTGCCAGCCGGCTGTTGCACCTTGACGGCGCGACTGGAAATCTCGCCGATCATTTTTTTGTCGATCTGCCGTCGCTCCTGCACAGCGGTGACTTGTTGATTTTCAACGACACCAAAGTGATCAAGGCGAGGCTACAGGGCGTCAAGGAGTCGGGGGGCAAAGTAGAAGCCCTTATAGAACGCATCGTGAGCCCGCGCCGGGCATTGGCGATGTTGAGGACGAGCCACACTGCCAGGCCCGGACAACGGATCCGATTCGGTGATCTTGCGCACGCCACGATGATCGAGCGTCAGGGAGAGTTGTTCCTGCTGGAGTTCGGTGACGACGTAGCCGGGGTACTCGAGCGTCTCGGCGAAGTGCCGCTCCCGCCTTACATCGAGCGCCGCGCCGACAGCAGCGATGAGGCGCGCTATCAGACCGTTTACGCGCGCGTACCGGGAGCCGTGGCGGCGCCCACCGCCGGCCTGCATTTCGATGAACAACTGTTGCGGCGCCTTCGAGAAATCGACGTGCGGTTTGCCTATGTCACGCTGCATGTCGGTGCCGGCACCTTCCAGCCGGTTCGGGTGGAAAATGTCGAACAGCATGTCATGCATGGCGAACTCTACGAGATCTCTGCTGAAACCGCGCAGGCGGTGGCAGAAACGCGTGCCGGCGGCGGGCGAATTACCGCGGTCGGAACCACCAGCCTGCGTGCGCTCGAGTCGGCGGCACAGTCGGGCAAGATGATTTCCGGCGGCGGGGAGACTCGTCTTTTCATCCGTCCGGGCTACGGCTTCAAGGTCGTGGACCGCCTGCTCACCAACTTTCACCTGCCGCGGTCCACTTTGCTCATGCTGGTCTGTGCTTTCGCCGGGACCGAATTTATACGGCGCGCCTATCGCCATGCGGTCGACTGCCGCTACCGATTCTTCAGCTACGGCGACGCAATGTTGATCGACAAAGCCGCGCAATCGAGATCGTGAAAATGCGATTCGAAATCATTGCCGGGGACGGACCGGCGCGCCGGGGCCGGCTCACACTCGCGCACGGCACGGTGGAAACCCCCGCATTCATGCCGGTCGGCACTTACGGCTCGGTCAAGGCCATGAGTCCGGATGACCTGCGCACTGTCGGGGCGCAGGTCGTTCTCGGCAACACGTTTCACCTCTGGTTGCGTCCCGGTCTGGACGTGATCGGGGCGCACGGCGGGCTGCGCCGTTTCATGGGCTGGGACGGGCCGATTCTCACCGATTCGGGCGGCTTCCAGGTGTTCAGCCTCGGCGAAATGCGCAAGATTACGGAGGAGGGCGTCAGATTCCGCTCGCCGGTCAACGGCGACGCGTGTTTCCTGTCGCCCGAGGAATCGATGCGCATCCAGCGCGTACTCGAGTCCGATATCGCCATGGTCTTCGACGAGTGCACGCCGTATCCGGCCGATCGCAGCCAGGCGGCAGAGTCGATGCAGTTGAGTTTGCGCTGGGCGGAACGCAGCAGGCGGGCCCATGAGGGAAACGGCAACGCCCTTTTCGGTATTGTTCAGGGGGGCATGTACGAGGACCTGCGCGACACGTCGCTCGAGGCCCTGACGGACATCGCCTTCGACGGCTACGCCATCGGCGGGCTGTCGGTGGGTGAATCGAAAGAGGACATGCAGCGCATCCTGCGCCACACCGCGCCCAGGCTGCCTGCCGGGGCACCGCGCTATCTGATGGGCGTCGGCACGCCTGCGGACATCGTCGATGCCGTTGCGAGCGGAATCGACATGTTCGATTGCGTCATGCCTACGCGCAACGCCCGGAATGGCTGGATATTCACCCGCAACGGCATCATCCGGCTGCGCAATGCCCGCTACCGCGATGACACCGGCCCACTGGATCCGGCGTGCGCATGCTACACCTGCCGGAATTTCTCGCGCGCCTACCTACATCACCTGCAGCGAATCAACGAAATTCTCGGTGCGCATCTGAACACGCTGCACAATCTTTTCTTCTACCAGGATTTGATGCGGGGATTGCGCGAGGCCATCAGCGCAGGAAGGCTTTCGGAACATGTCGACGGCTTGCGTCTTGGACAGGCACAGCCATGCTAAAATGCGCAACTTTTCAGGCTCGGCGCCGGCGTTGCAGTGGCGCAACGAGTCACATGAACCGATACCGGACGACAGGAAAAAGTGTCACGCCGACAAATCGGTGTGAACCCGAACCGGAGGAACTACGTGTTGATCAGTAATGCGTTTGCGCAGGCCGCGCCGGCCGCGGGAGGCATGGACCTTTTCGGACTCCTGCCCCTCATCCTGATGTTCGTTCTGCTGTACTTCCTGCTGATCCGCCCGCAGGCCAAGCGAGCCAAGGAACATCGGTCCATGCTTGCCGGATTGCAGAAGGGGGACGAAGTGGTCACCGCTGGCGGCGCCCTCGGAAAAATTACCAGGGTGGGCGATAACTTCGTGTCGGTGGAAATTGCTCCGAACATCGAAATCCAGGTTCAGAAGCCCTCGATCACGACCCTGCTGCCCAAGGGAACCGTCAAGACCGCCGGTCAAGGCTGAAGAGCGACAGTCCGCCAATCCTCACGCTTGACGCTGCGCGCCGCACGGACCCTACATGAACCGCTATCCGCTCTGGAAGTACGTCATCATCGCCGTCGCCCTGGTCGTCGGCTTTCTCTACACCCTGCCCAACTTCTTCGGGGAAGTGCCGGCGGTGCAGATCTCCCCCGGTAAATCCACCGCAAAAATCGATGAAGCGCTGCGCACGCGCGTGGAACAGGCGCTGGCGCAGGCCAACATTGTTCCGGACGGCGTTTTCCTCGAAACAAACAGCATCAAGGTGCGTCTGGGCAACACCGACACCCAACTCAAGGCCAAGGACGTCCTGCAGAGTGCGCTGGGCGAGAACTACGTCGTCGCGCTCAACCTGTTGTCGAGTTCGCCGCACTGGCTCACCCGTATAAATGCTTTGCCCATGTACCTGGGCCTCGATCTGCGCGGCGGGGTGCACTTCCTTCTGCAGGTCGACATGGCCGGCGCGCTGACCAAGGCGGCGGACCGTTACGCGGCGGATATCCGGACCACGCTGCGCGCCAAGGAAATTCGTTACAGCGGCATTTCGCGGGAAGGGCAGACGGTGCAGATCAGGTTCCGCGATGCCGAAGCGCGCGACAAGGCTGCCGCAGAAATCCAGCGCCAGAATCCGGATCTGCTGCTCAAGCCTGACGACTCCGGCAGCGAGTTTCTGGTTACGGCTTCCCTGAAGCCCGAAGTGCGGAAGCGAATCCAGGACTTCGCGCTGCAGCAGAACATCACGACCCTGCGCAATCGTGTAAACGAACTCGGCGTGGCGGAGCCGATCGTGCAGCAAGCGGGACTGGATCGGGTGGTAGTGCAACTGCCGGGTGTGCAGGACACCGCCAAGGCCAAGGATATTCTCGGCCGTACCGCGACCCTGGAAGTACGGATGGTGGATGAGGAGCACAGCGACAGCGCGTCGTTGCAGGCGGCGGTCGGCGGGCAGGTGCCGTTCGGAGACGAACTGCTTTACGACCGTGAAGGGGTGCCGTATCTGCTCAAGCGCGAAGTGATTCTCACCGGGGATCGCATATCGGACGCACAGCCCGGATTCGACAACCAGACCGGCGAGCCGGCAGTGCACATAAATCTGGACGGCCGCGGCGCAACGATTTTCCAGCAGATCACGCGCGAGAGTATTGGCAAGCGTATGGCAATGGTGCTGGTGGAAAAGGGCAAGGGAGAAGTCGTGACGGCGCCGGTGATCCGTTCGGAGATTCCGGGCGGACGCGTTCAGATCAGCGGCCGGATGACCACGACCGAGGCGCGCGACGTGGCACTGTTGCTGCGCGCCGGCGCGCTGGCGGCGCCGATGGAAATCGTCGAGGAACGCACGGTCGGTCCGAGCCTGGGTGCCGACAATATCAAGCGCGGCTTCGATTCGACACTGATCGGCTTTACCGCGATCGCCATTTTCATGATCGTGTACTACAACGTATTCGGCGTGATCTCGGTACTCGCGCTGTCAGCCAACTTGATGCTGCTGGTGGCGCTGCTGTCCATGCTGCAGGCTACGCTGACGTTGCCGGGCATTGCGGCAATCGCGTTGACGCTGGGCATGGCCATCGACTCCAACGTTCTGATCAATGAGCGGATCAGGGAGGAATTGCGCAACGGCACCACGCCGCAGGCGGCGATATCTGCCGGCTACGAGCGCGCCTGGGCGACGATCCTCGATTCGAACATCACCACGCTGATTGCCGGCATTGCGTTGTTCATGTTCGGCAGCGGGCCGGTGCGCGGCTTCGCCGTCGTGCACTGTCTTGGCATTATGACTTCCATGTTCAGTGCGGTGGTGATTTCCCGCGGCATCGTCAACCTGGCGTTCGGGGCCCGTCGCAGGCTGGAGAAGCTGCCGATCGGCAACACCGATTGGTACAGGCGTCAGCCGGCCGCCTGAGAATCATCCGCCCAGAGCTTTCCGCAGAGGTCGAGTAGATGGAATTCTTCCGCATCCGCAAAGATATACCGTTCATGCGCCATGCGCTGGTGTTCAACGTAATTTCGTTGATCACCTTCATCCTGGCGGTGTTTTTTCTGGCGACCAAAGGCCTGCATCTCGGGGTCGAATTTACCGGCGGTACGGTGATGGAGGTGAACTACGGTCACGCGGCCGACGTCTCGAAAATTCGCGAGGCCTTGAACCGCATTAACTTGAGCGACGCCACGGTGCAGAGTTTCGGCAGTTCCCAGACCGCGTTGATCCGGCTGCCGAGCAAGCAGGGCGTAACCGGCGCACAGCTGTCCGAGCGGGTCATCAAGGCGCTGCGCGAGGACGACCGGACAGTGGAACTGCGGCGGGTGGATTTCGTTGGATCGCAGGTCGGCAAGGAACTGGTGGAGAACGGCGCGCTGGCGTTGTTGCTCGTGTCCATCGGCATCGTCTGTTATCTGTGGTTGCGCTTCGAATGGAAATTCGGCGTCTCCGCGATTGTCGCGAACCTGCACGACGTGGTGATCATTCTGGGGTTCTTTGCGTTCTTCCAATGGGAATTCTCACTGCCGGTGCTGGCGGCCGTGCTCGCCGTGCTAGGTTATTCGGTCAACGAGTCGGTGGTGGTTTTTGACCGCATCCGCGAAAACTTCCGCAAGATGCGCAAGGCGGGCACGCCGGAAATCATCAACAACGCAATTACGCGTACCATGTCCCGAACCATCATCACCCACGGCAGTACCCAGTTGATGGTCACCTCGATACTGGTATTCGGCGGCGAAACGCTGCACTACTTTGCTCTGGCGCTGACCATCGGCATCCTGTTCGGCATCTACTCGTCTGTGCTGGTGGCGAGCCCGCTGGTGATGTGGCTGGGCGTGACGCGCGAAGATTTCATCAGGCCCGAGAAGAAGAAAGAGGAAGCCGTCGTCTAAAGCGACCGATTCGCCATGGATCTGATCGCAGGCTTCCTCGATCTGGTCGTTCACCTCGACCAGCATTTGCGCGCGCTGGCGCAGAATTACGGCAACTGGATCTATGCCGTATTGTTTTTGATCGTATTCCTCGAGACCGGGCTGGTCGTCACGCCCTTCCTGCCGGGAGATTCGCTGTTATTCGTTGCCGGGACGATCGCGGCAGGCGGAGAACTGCACGTGCATGGGTTGGTGATGCTGCTGATCATGGCGGCGATCATCGGCGATTCGGTCAACTATGCCGTCGGCCGTTATCTCGGCCCGCGGGTGTTCCGCTTCGAGGATTCGCGTTTCTTCAGACGCGCCTATCTGGAACGCACCCACGCTTTTTTCGAAAGGCACGGCGGCAAAACGATCATCATTGCCCGCTTCGTGCCGATCATCCGTACCTACGCGCCCTTCGTGGCCGGGATCGGCGCCATGCGTTACCGGCACTTTCTCCTCTTCAACGTGACCGGGGCGATGCTGTGGGTGGCGTCGCTGACCTACGCGGGCTACTTCTTCGGCAATCTGCCGGTGGTGAAGGACAATCTCACCCTCGTCATTGTCGGCATCATCGTGCTTTCGCTCATGCCGGGGATTATCGAGTTCTGGCGCGCTCGGCGCGCATCGTAGGCGTGGATTCTCAGATGCGCTTTGCCAGCTGTGCGGCAAGCCCGGTGTATGTGGCAGGGGTGAGCCTGAGCAAGCGCTCTTTCTCGGGCTGGGGGATGGCGAGCGTGCGAATGAACTGGTGCAGGGACTCGCGGGTAATGCCCTCCTTGCCGCGAGTGAGTGCCTTCAGCTGCTCGTAGGCGTCTTCGACTCCGTAGCGTCTCATGACCGTCTGGATCGGTTCGGCAAGCACTTCCCAATTGGCTTCCAGATCGGCGCCGATGCGTTTCGGGTCCGGCTCGAGCTTGCTCAAGCCCCGGAGACAGCCGTCATACGCGAGCAGGCTGTAACCGAGCGCAATGCCCAGGTTGCGCAGTACCGTGGAATCGGTGAGGTCGCGCTGCCAGCGCGAGACCGGCAGCTTGGAAGCCAGATGGGTGAGCAGGGCGTTAGCCAGACCGATATTGCCTTCCGAGTTCTCGAAATCGATCGGGTTTACCTTGTGCGGCATCGTGGACGATCCGACCTCGCCTTCCTTGATCCTCTGCTTGAAATAACCGATGGAGATGTATCCCCACATGTCGCGGTCGAGGTCGAGCAGCACCGTGTTGATCCCCGCGTAGGCATCGAGCAGTTCAGCGATACAGTCGTGCGGCTCGATCTGGGTGGTGTAGGGGTTGAATTCGAAGCCCACCATCTCGACGAATGAGCGGCAGAATTGCTCCCAGTCGAAATCCGGGTAAGCCGCGAGGTGCGCATTGTAATTGCCGACGGCGCCGTTGATCTTGGCGGTCAGTGCAACGCTGCCGATGCGATTGCGTTGGCGGCGAAGACGATGAACGACGTTCGCCAGTTCCTTGCCCAGAGTGCTCGGCGTGGCAGGCTGGCCGTGCGTGCGCGACAGCATTGGCAGATCGGCATTGGCGTGCGCGAGGCTGACCAGCTTGTCCACCAGTGCATCGATGGCCGGCAGCAACACCTGCGCCCGCGAGTCCCTTAGCATGAGCGCGTGACAGAGGTTGTTGACGTCCTCGGAAGTGCAGGCAAAGTGAATGAATTGCGTGATGCCGGCGATTTCCCGGTTGCCGGAGAGTTTCTCGCGCAGCCAGTATTCGATGGCCTTGACGTCGTGGTTGGTGCGGGCTTCTATGGCTTTGACGGCCTCGCCGTCGGAGACCGAGAATTTGGCTGCCAGTTCGTCAAGCCGCGTGATGGTTTCCGATGCAAACGGCTTGATCTCGGGAAGCCCCTTGGCTGCCGCCAACGCCTTCAGCCATTCGATCTCGACGAATACGCGGTAGCGGATCAGACCATATTCGCTGAAGTAATGGGTAAGCCCAGCCACCTTGTCCCGATAGCGGCCGTCAAGCGGGGACAGGGCGGTGAGAGGAGTGGGGTGAGTCATCCAAGTATCTAATCAGTATGAATAATTTTAACACGATGAGAGTCGCGGCCGGAGTTTTTCGGTGACCCGCAAGACAGCCAAAAGAGCGGCCCCAGGTCAACGCAGCGGACGCGAATTAGAAGCGTTGTTGAAGAAAGTGCATGCCTGCCGTGTATGTGAAGCGCATCTGCCGTTTGGTCCCCGGCCGGTACTGCGCGCTTCGGTTACCGCACAGCTGCTGATCGTTGGCCAGGCGCCCGGTCGCCGCGTGCACGAAACCGGGATTCCATGGAACGATCCATCGGGAGAGAGGTTGCGCGATTGGCTGCAACTCGACCGGGAACGTTTCTACGATCAACGCCACATCGCCATCATTCCGACCGCATTCTGTTACCCGGGGACCGGTGCAGGCGGGGACTTGCCGCCGCGGCCGGAGTGCGCGCCGCTTTGGCATCCGCAATTGCTGGCACATCTGCCGAAACTTCGTTTGGCGCTGCTCATAGGCAGCTACGCGCAGGCGTACTACCTCGGCGACCGGCGCAAGTCGACGCTGACCGACACAGTGCGTGCCTGGCGCGAATATCTGCCGTATTGCATTCCGCTGCCGCACCCCAGCCCGCGCAACCAGATGTGGCTCAAACGCAACCCCTGGTTCGCCGGCGAGGTGATTCCATACCTGCGTCGGACTGTGCACCAGGTTCTAGAAGGTCGATGAAGCCTCCGGTCGGGCTTGACGTGTGAGGGGCAATTACTTGCCTGCTGCGGTCGGGCTTTCGATGATTCCTCCGCCGAGGCACACCTTCGATTCGTAGACCACGACAGACTGCCCGGGCGTGATTGCCCACTGGGCTTCAGCGAACTTGATCTCACAGTGCACCCGATCGACGCGCTCGACCTCGCAAGGGGCGTCCTTCTGCCGGTAGCGTGTTTTCGCACCGTAGACCCAGTGACAATGCGGTTCGGCGTCGCTGATCCAGTTCAGGTCAGTCGCCCTCAGGGCATCTGCTAACAGCGCCGGATGGTCGTGGCCCTGCACCACGATAAGCCTGTTTGCCGTCATGTCTTTCCCGGCAACGTACCAGGGTTCGCCTTCGCCGTCCTTGCGCCCGCCGATTCCCAGTCCCTGGCGCTGGCCGATGGTGTAGTACATAAGGCCGATGTGCCTGCCGACGGTCTTGCCTTCTGGGGTCACCATGTCCCCGGGTTGGGTCGGCAGGTAGCGTCTTAGAAACTCGCGGAAGGGCCTCTCGCCGATAAAACAGATGCCGGTCGAATCCTTCTTGTCGTGATTCGGCAGCCCGAGTTTTCTCGCCAGTTCGCGCACGTCGCGCTTGTACATCGCGCCCAGTGGAAACAGCGTCTTCGAAAGCTGTGCCTGATCGAGCCGGTACAGGAAATAGCTCTGGTCCTTGGTGCCGTCCTCGGCCTTGAGCAGTTGAAACAGGCCGTCAACTTGCCGCACCTGGGCGTAGTGCCCGGTGGCGATCTGTTCGGCGCCAAGCTGGAGCGCGTGATCGAGGAAGGCCTTGAATTTGATCTCGGCGTTGCACAGCACGTCCGGATTGGGCGTGCGGCCGGCCTGGTACTCCGCAAGGAAGTTGCTGAAAACCCGGTCCTTGTACTCAGCGGAGAAATTCACTGCCTCGATATCGATGCCGATCAGGTCGGCGACCGAGACCGCATCGATCAGGTCCTGGCGCGAGGTGCAGAACTCGTCGTCATCGTCGTCTTCCCAGTTCTTCATGAACAGGCCGACGACGTCAAAGCCCTGTTCCTTGAGCAACCAGGCGGCGACCGACGAATCCACTCCGCCGGACATGCCTACAACGACGCGCCTTTTTTGCATTCGCCGGTTCCGCTCAGTCGAGATGCACCAGCAGATCGAGCGGGGCGCGGGCACCGCGCTGGTAGTCTTCCACGCAGCGAATCACCAGCGGGCTGCGATGACGGCTGCGGCTGGCACGGACCTCCGCCGCAGTCATCCATAACGCCCGGACGATTCCCGTATCCAGCGCGCGCTCGGGGTGGTGCGTACCCAGCCTGCCGGCAAAGGCGAAGCGCAGGTAAGTGACGTTGCGGTCGGGGTGCCGCCAGCGATACACGCCGACCAGGTACTCGGGTGTGAACTCGTAAGCGGTTTCCTCCAGCGCTTCGCGCGCCGCAGCTTCCACCAGCGACTCGTTGGCCTCGAGATGACCCGCCGGCTGATTGAGCAGCAGCCCGTCGTCTGTTTCCTCCTCGACCAGCAGGAATCTTCCTTCGCGCTCGATGATCGCGGCGACGGTCACGTTCGGCTTCCACAACTTTGCAGTCACTCAGATCAGTTTCGGGAACAGTTCGATGAGGCCGCGGTAAACGTACTCGACCGCGATCGCCGCGATGATCAGGCCCATTACCCGGGTGATGATGTTCATGCCGGTCTTGCCGAGGCGCTTTGAAATCCGGGTGGCAGCGATCAGCGCTGCCCATACCGCGACGGCGATGATCAGTGCCGGGATCAGCAACTTGAGGTGATAAATGAAACTCGGCGACTGGTGGGTCGCGATGATCATGGTGCTGATTGCCCCCGGGCCGGCGAGCAGCGGGATGCCGAGCGGTACCACGGCGACCGCGTGTTTTTCCGCCGCCTCCTCGGCTTCGTCCGGCGTCTGCCGGATCCTGCTTTCCTTGGCCTGCAACATCGAGATCGACATCATCATCAGCACGATCCCGCCGCCGATCAGGAAAGAGGGGATGCTGATCCCGAAGAAATGCAGAATTTCCGTGCCGATCAGCGCGGCTGCGCCGAGGACGCAGAACACCGTGATCGCCACGATCCGGGCAATGCGTGCACGCTGCATGTTGGACTCGCCATCAGTGGTGGTCAGAAACACCGGTATGCTGGCAATCGGATCGACGATGGCCAGCAGCGTGACGGTCAACTTCAGGATGTCGGCCCATTCGCTCATTCAGGGATTCAGTGCTGCTCCAAGCCCGAGGGAAACGAAAAAAGGCAGGGACGCCGCCCTGCCTTTTTCCGCGGGGACGCGCCGCCGTTAGTTCGCCGGTTCTTTTTCCTTGCCGTCCTCGCGGCAGAGAATAAGGATATTTTGCGACAGCGTCAAACGCCGGAAGAAATGAAAAAAGGCAGGCCTAAGGCCTGCCTTTCGATGCCGAAACCGCTTCGAAGCTTACTTCTTGGCCGGAGCAGTTTCTTCAACCTTTTTTGCCGCCTTCTTGTGATGCTTCTTGGCGGATTTCGCGGGCTTGGCCGAATCAGCCGGGTTGACCGCTGTATCGGCAGCAACCGCCGAGAAAGTCACTGCGGCAAACAGGGCGGCGATCAGGGCAGCAAATAGCTTCTTCATGTCAGTACTCTCCATAGGCTGGTTATACCGGGGGTATAGACACCCTTCGGGCGTCAGGTGCAGTAACGCCGTCCGATGGGCCCGGTTGACACAAATGGTTACAAGCGGCTGAATCCGCTTCAAATCCGCAATTGCTGGTGGTCGACCAAGCGGAATTGGCCCGGCAGGATGCCATCCAAAGTCCAGGGTCCGATGCGGGAGCGGATCAGGCGCAGGGTCGGATAGCCTGCCGCCGCGGTCATCCGCCTTACCTGCCGGTTCTTGCCTTCATGCAGTTCCAGTTCGATCCAGCTGGTCGGAATGCTTTTGCGGACGCGGATCGGGGGAATTCTCTCCCATAGCCCGGATGGCTGGTCGATGCGCCGTGCGCCTGCCGGTCGCGTGAGGAAGTCGTCGAGGTCGACGCCGGAGCGCAATCGCCGCAACGCGACTTCATCGGGCTCGCCATCGACCTGTACCCAGTAAGTCTTGGGTAGCTTCATTTTCGGGTCGCTGATGGCGTGCTGGAGCTTGCCATCGTCGGTCAGCACCACCAGACCTTCACTGTCGGCATCGAGCCGGCCGGCGGGGTAGACGTCCGCGACCGCTATGAAGTCCTTGAGCGTGCGCTTGCCCGCGCTCGGACTGAACTGGCAGAGAACGCCGCAGGGCTTGTTGAAGAGGAGAACCCTCGGCATGGATTAGACCCGCTAAGGCCGGGCCGGCGGGATTCAGCGGTGCTCGTGCGTGATGAGGTAGTCATAAGCCGGCAAAGTGAGGAACTCGACAAAGTCTTCGGCGAGCGTCAGCTCCTCGAACATCCTGGCACCCTCCGGATATTTCCCGGTGGCGAAACCCTTGTCGCCCAGCAATTGCCGCACTTTTTCGAGTTCCTGCGGTACCAGGTCACGGAATAGCTCCCTGGTGACCTTGCGGCCATCGTCCAGGATTCCCAAGGGACTGCGGATCCAATGCCAGATCTGCGCCCGCGAAATTTCCGCGGTCGCGGCGTCTTCCATCAGGTTGAATATCGGCACACAGCCGGCGCCGGCAAGCCAGGCGCCCAGGTACTGGATGCCGATATTGATGTTGGTGCACAAGCCGGCCTCGGTGACTGGCCCCCTGGGCTGGAAATTGAGCAAGTCTTTGGCGCTGACGTTGACGTCGTCGCGCTTCTTGTGGATCTGGTTCGGGGTCTTCATGACCTTGTCGAAGGCTTCCTTGGCGATCGCTACTAGCCCGGGGTGCGCAACCCAGGTTCCATCGTGGCCGTCACTGGCCTCGCGCTCCTTGTCGGCGCGTACTTTCGCCAGCGCCGCCTCGTTTGCCGTGGGATCGTTCTTGATCGGAATTTGCGCGGCCATGCCACCCATCGCGAAGGTACCGCGCTTGTGGCAGGTCTTGATCAGCAGCAGGGAATAAGCGCGCATAAAGGGGCTCACCATGGTCACCAGATGCCGGTCGGCGAGGATAAAGTCCTTCCGGTTCCGGAATTTCTTGATGCAGCTGAAAATGTAGTCCCAGCGGCCGCAGTTCAGTCCTGCCGAGTGTTCGCGCAACTCGTACAGGATTTCTTCCATTTCAAAGGTGGCGAGAATGGTTTCGATCAGTACCGTGGCTTTTACCGTGCCTTGTGGAACACCGAGTTCCTTCTGCGCGAACTCGAAGGCGTCGTTCCACAGTCTCGCCTCGAGATGCGATTCCATTTTCGGCAGGTAAAGATACACGCCCGAGCTCTCCTTGATCCGTGCCTTGGCGTTGTGGAAGAAGTACAGGCCGAAGTCGAACA
This sequence comes from Burkholderiales bacterium, assembly GCA_035644415.1. Lineage (GTDB taxonomy): Bacteria > Pseudomonadota > Gammaproteobacteria > Burkholderiales > JACQAP01 > JACQAP01. The sequence continues at coordinate 21,137 of DASQOP010000301.1, read as the reverse complement.
GTGATCCCGACATCGGCTGGCCGTCGACCACCACATGTTTCTCGCAGAGGTGCCAGCCGCGCGGCCGCACCAGCAAAGTGGCGGTCTTGTCGGCGAGCCGGTACTGTTTGCCTTCGGGACTGGTGAAGGAAATGCTGCGAGTGAGCGCGTCGCGCACGTTGATCTGGCCCTGCAACTGATTGTCCCAGGTCGGCGTCGAAGAATCTTCGAAGTCGGCCATGAACATGTTGGCGGCGGAATTGAGCGCGTTGATCACCATCTTGCGGTCAGTTGGCCCGGTAATCTCGACCCGTCGATCCTGGAGATCCCGCGGTACCGGCGCAACCTGCCAGTCAGCTTCGCGAACGTGCTTTGTTTCCGCCAGGAAATCGGGCAGCTTCCCGGAGTCGAGTTCCTTCTGGCGCAGCGCGCGGCGCTCCAGGAGCTCGAGACGGCGGGTGTTGAAGTTCCGATGCAGCTTGGCGAGGAAGGCGAGCGCGCCGCCTGTGAGAATCTGCGCGTATTCGGGGGTGATGTGTCCAAGCACTTTCATGCCGGAGGGGATGTTCGGCTGAGTCATTTGGGGCTTCCGGTTGGTTCGAGTTTTTTACATTGTGAAAAATAAATTCGCGAAATGATAAAAGTGAAAGGCCGCGGCGGCAAGCACAGCTTGCCATACCGCGGCCGCGCGGGAAGGAGAGAAGCGCCTATACGAACTGTTCTTCTTCGGTCGAACCGGTCAACGCCGTGACCGAAGAGCGTCCGGCCTGCACCGCCTGGGTCACGTCGTCGAAGTAACCCGTGCCGACTTCGCGCTGATGCTTGGTCGCCGTATAGCCGTGTGCTTCGGCGGCAAATTCGGCCTGCTGCAGCCGCACGTAGGCACTCATGTTCTCGGTGGCATAGCCGCGCGCCAGTTCGAACATGCTGTAGTTGAGCGAGTGGAAGCCGGCGAGCGTGATGAACTGGAACTTGTAGCCCATCGCACCCAGTTCGCGCTGGAACCTGGCGATCGATGCATCGTCCAGGTTTTTCTTCCAGTTGAACGACGGCGAGCAGTTGTAAGCGAGCAGCTTGCCCGGGTACTGCTTGTGGATCGCCTCGGCAAACTGCCTGGCGAACGCGAGGTCGGGTTTGCCGGTCTCGCACCAGATCAGGTCGGCGAAAGGCGCGTAGGCAAGCCCGCGCGAAATTGCCTGCTGGATGCCGTTGATCACCCGGTAGTAGCCTTCGGCGGTGCGCTCGCCGGTACAGAACGGTTTGTCGTTCTCGTCGAAATCAGAGGTCAACAAATTTGCAGCTTCGGCGTCCGTGCGTGCGAATAGAACTGTGGGCACACCCATGATGTCCGAAGCCAGCCGGGCGGCGGCGAGTTTTTGCACGGCCTCCTGGGTCGGTACCAGCACCTTGCCGCCCATGTGGCCGCACTTCTTCGCCGAGGCCAGCTGATCTTCGAAATGCACGCCACCCGCGCCGGCTTCGACCATCGACTTCATCAACTCGAATGCGTTCAGCACGCCGCCGAAACCGGCTTCGGCATCGGCAACGATGGGGGCGAACCAGTCGATGTCGTCATTGCCTTCGGCGTGATGGATCTGGTCGGCGCGGATGAAGGTGTTATTGATTCTGCGGACCACGGCGGGAACGCTGTTGGCGGGATAAAGCGACTGATCGGGATACATCTCGCCGGAAAGGTTGGCATCCGCCGCCACCTGCCATCCGGAGAGATAAATCGCTTTGAGCCCGGCCTTGACCTGCTGCAAGGCCTGATTGCCGGTAAGCGCGCCAAGCGCATTGACGAACGGCTCATCCCTGAGAAGCTGCCACAATTTTTCGGCTCCTCGACGGGCGAGCGTGTACTCGACGGCCAGCGTGCCGCGTAGCCGGTAGACGTCCTCGGCGGAGTAGGTACGTTGCACGCCTTTCCAGCGCGGATGATCAGACCAATCCTTCTTGATTCTTGTGATTTCCAGATCGCGGGTCATGAGCATTCTCCTTTCGGCAAGTACGTGTGTGTCTCGGTTTGGACGCAATCGGGCTGCGTCCTCGCAACAGGTCATGCCGTACTTGTGTCGCGGGTCACGCGAAACATCGTGGACACAGATCCCTGCTTGCCGAGTACCGGTGGGCCGGCACTCTCAACCACGGGAAGCCAGAGATCGGATCTGGCACACGGCTTGGAGGCAGCGTGCTTGAGCTCGGCCTCGAATCCGCGTTGCGCCAGCGTTTATTGGCGCAACGGTGGTGCCGGCGACAGTACATCAGGATTTTCATGCGCCGCAACAATAAAGCAGAACTGGAATTTCACATTAAAAAATATAAACTTATGAATTTTCACGGCGCGCGATTTTGCAATGCGAAATTTGGTTTCAAGGACTTTGCCGATTCGAGTTCGTTGGCCTATTGCCGTGGTTGGATGCGTGTCGCCACGAGGACTACACCTGACCCGAGTATGCGTGGAGCGTTGTAGAAGGCTGGTCAGGTGATTCGTTTTCCGCGTTGCCGGAGAAATCACAGCTAAAGGATCGGGCGTGTGTTCAGAGCGGGTTCCGGTGGGCCGCGAGCGGACCTTGCTTTACAATTGGCGCCTTTGACAGCTTCGCATTACTGCTTGCAATTCAATCACATCCATCTACACGTCTAATCGAGGCCGATTTCATGTACCAGCACATCAAGGTTCCTTCCACAGGGCAGAAAATCACCGTAAACAAGGACTACATGTTGAACGTTCCCGCCAACCCGATCATTCCCTTCATCGAAGGTGACGGTACCGGTGTGGACATTACGCCCGTGATGCGCAGGGTCGTGGATTCGGCGGTCCAGGTGGCCTATGAAAGCAAGCGCAAGGTCGTGTGGATGGAGATGTACGCCGGCGAGAAATCGTGCACGGTCTATGGCGAAAACGTCTGGCTGCCGGAAGAGACGCTGCAGGCCAGCAAGGAGTTCGTGGTCTCGATCAAGGGGCCGCTTACGACGCCGGTGGGTGGCGGCATCCGTTCGATTAACGTTGCGTTGCGCCAGCAACTCGACCTGTACGTGTGTCTTCGCCCCGTACGCTACTTCAAGGGCGTTCCCAGCCCGCTGAAACAGCCCGAAAAGACCGACATGGTGATCTTTCGGGAGAACTCCGAGGACATTTACGCAGGCATAGAGTGGGCCGCGGAATCGGAAGATTCCCGCAAGGTGATCGATTTCCTGATCAAGGAAATGGGGGTGAAGAAGATCCGTTTTCCCCGGACTTCTGGAATCGGCATTAAGCCAGTCTCGCGCGAAGGCACCGAGCGGCTGGTGCGCAAGGCGCTCCAGTACGCGATCGCGAACAAGCGCAGGTCGGTCACCCTGGTGCACAAGGGCAACATCATGAAATTCACCGAAGGCGCTTTTCGGGACTGGGGTTACGCGCTCGCCAAGCGCGAGTTTGGGGCGGCGCTGCTTGACGGCGGGCCGTGGATGAAACTGCCGAACGGAATGGTGGTCAAGGATGCGATCGCCGACGCTTTCCTGCAGCAAATTCTGCTGCGTCCGGACGAATACGACGTCATTGCTACGCTCAACCTGAATGGCGACTACATTTCCGACGCCCTGGCGGCCCAGGTGGGCGGTATCGGCATCGCGCCCGGCGCCAATACCAGCGACTCGGTGGCGATGTTCGAGGCGACCCATGGAACGGCGCCGAAGTATGCCGGCAAGGACTACGTCAATCCGGGTTCGCTGATTCTCTCGGCGGAGATGATGCTGCGTCACATGGGTTGGGTGGAAGCGGCCGATCTCATCGTCAGATCCATGGAGGCGGCTATCCGCGACAAAGTCGTCACGTATGACTTTGCGCGTCTGATGACCGGGGCGACACAGGTCTCCTGCTCCGGGTTCGGCAACGCCATGATCGAGCGCATGAAGGATTGAGCAACCCGCAAAAACAAAAAGCCCGCGATGGCGTCGCGGGCTTCGAATGTTCTGAACCTGCCGGCGGAGTCGTTTGCGCCGCCCGGCAGCCTTTAGGCGGCCTGGATGTTGGAGGCCTGTTTCCCCTTTGGCCCTTGGGTGACTTCGAAACTCACCTTCTGACCTTCTTTGAGCGTCTTGAAGCCGTTCATCTGAATTGCCGAAAAATGGGCAAACAGATCTTCGCTGCCGTCGTCGGGCGTGATGAAACCATAGCCCTTCGCGTCGTTAAACCACTTTACAGTGCCAGTTGCCATACTCCCCTTCCCCTGATGAAAAACGCGGGTCGGAAACCCGCCGATTGTTTGAGTTTCAAGTCCGCGTTATCGGCAAAACCGGTACTGCAGTATCCTTGAAGCCAAACACCTATCCACTTTTTAGGTCATTTATTTTGGGAAGTCAAGTACGCCAAAACCTTCGCAAGAGGTTGTTGCAATGCGGTTTTAGGGAATCTGCCAATTCTCTGGCCGAGTCCGGATGCTGCACTTGTAATTTCCACGGTTATCAGCAAAATTAGATCTTGGTGAAGGCAGTGGAAGCGAGACAGCAGGTTATGGCATCGGGAACTCGCGACAGCACGCTTCTGGAGGCCGAGAAAAGCAAGGTCAAGCCCCCGCCCCTGTTCAAAGTTCTGCTGTTGAACGACGATTACACACCCATGGACTTCGTGGTCTCCGTTCTCCAGACGTTTTTTTCGATGACACGAGAACAGGCGACCCAGATCATGCTCAAAGTACACAGGGAAGGCATGGGCGTGTGCGGGGTGTATCCTAAGGATGTGGCCGCCACCAAGGTTGAGCAGGTTATAGCTTTTTCGAGGCAGCATCAGCATCCGCTTCAGTGCGTGATGGAGGAAACATGATTGCGCAGGAGTTAGAAGTCAGTCTTCACATGGCGTTTATGGAAGCACGACAGAAGCGCCACGAATTCATCACCGTGGAGCACCTGCTGCTCGCCATGCTGGACAACCCGTCCGCCGCAGAGGTCCTGCGCGCCTGCGCTGCCAATGTCGAGGAACTGAGAAAGCTCCTGAACGACTTCATCAACGAACACACCCCGGTGGTGAGCGGGGAAGAAGTCGACACCCAACCGACGCTTGGATTCCAGCGGGTGATCCAGCGCGCGATTCTGCATGTGCAGTCCTCGGGCAAGAAAGAAGTCACCGGCGCCAATGTGCTGGTCGCGATTTTTGGCGAGAAGGACTCGCATGCGGTGTACTTCCTGCACCAGAAGGGGGTGACGCGCCTGGACGTGGTGAACTTCATCTCCCATGGCATCACCAAAGTGCCGCAGGCGGCGCCCGCCAAGCAGCAACCGGAGGCGGACGCGGATTCCGAGCAGGAGCAGTCTTCGGGGGGCGCGCTCGAGAGCTACACCATGAACCTGAACGCGCTTGCCATCTCCGGCAAGATCGATCCGCTGATCGGCCGGGAACGCGAACTCGAGCGCGTGATCCAGACGCTGTGCCGCCGGCGCAAGAACAATCCGCTTCTGGTGGGCGAGGCCGGGGTGGGAAAGACCGCGATCGCCGAAGGATTGGCGCGCCGCATCATCGAGGGCAGCGTGCCCGAGATTCTGTCGCGCTGCCAGGTCTACGCGCTCGACATGGGTGCGCTGCTTGCCGGCACCAAGTACCGTGGCGACTTCGAGCAACGGCTCAAAGCGGTGCTCAAGCAGCTTACCGACAACCCCAACGCGATCCTGTTCATCGACGAGATCCACACGCTCATCGGCGCCGGTGCAGCCTCCGGCGGGACGCTGGACGCCTCCAACCTGCTCAAGCCGGCGTTGTCCTCCGGGGCCCTGAAGTGCATCGGCGCCACAACCTACACCGAATTCCGCGGGATATTCGAAAAGGACCATGCGCTGTCGCGACGCTTCCAAAAGATCGATGTGACCGAACCTTCGGTTGCGGAAACCGTCGAGATCCTGCGCGGCCTGAAGACGCGTTTCGAGGCACATCACGGGGTCAAGTACACCGCCTCGGCTCTAACCTCGGCGGCGGAATTGTCCGCGCGCTTCATCAATGACCGCCACCTGCCCGACAAAGCCATCGATGTGATCGACGAGGCCGGCGCGGCGCAACGCATCCTGCCGAAGTCCAAGCAGAAACGCGTCATCAGCAAACACGAGATCGAGGAGATCATCGCCAAAATTGCGCGCGTGCCGGCGCAGAGCGTGTCTTCCACCGATCGCAGCAAGTTGCAGAATCTCGACCGCGACCTGAAGGCAGTGGTGTTCGGCCAGGAAAAGGCGATCGACGCGCTCGCCGCCTCGATCAAGATGTCGAGAAGCGGCCTGGGCAATCCGCAGAAGCCGATCGGTTGCTTCCTGTTCAGCGGCCCCACCGGGGTGGGCAAGACTGAAGTAGCGCGCCAGCTCGCTTACACGATGGGTGTGGAACTCATCCGCTTCGACATGTCCGAGTACATGGAAAGGCATGCGGTGTCGCGCCTGATCGGCGCGCCGCCCGGTTACGTCGGTTTCGACCAGGGCGGACTGCTTACCGAGGCAATCACCAAGCATCCATACTCGGTACTGCTCCTCGACGAAATCGAGAAGGCGCACCCGGACATTTTCAACATCCTGCTGCAGGTAATGGACCATGGCACGCTCACCGACAACAACGGGCGCAAGGCAGACTTTCGCAACATCGTGATCGTGATGACCACCAACGCCGGTGCCTCAGAGCTGTCGAAGACATCGATGGGATTCACCCAGCAGACGGTTGCCGGAGACGAGATGGCGGAGATCAAGCGCATGTTCACGCCGGAATTCCGCAATCGGCTGGATGCCGCCATTTCCTTCTCGGCGCTGTCCCACGACATCATCATCAAGGTGGTGGACAAATTTCTCATGCAACTCGAGGAGCAATTGCACGAGAAGAAAGTGGAAGTGGCCTTCACCGATGCGCTAAAGGCGTATCTCGCCAAGAGCGGCTTTGATCCGCTGATGGGCGCGCGGCCCATGTCGCGGCTGATTCAGGACACGATACGTACTGCGCTGGCCGACGAGCTTCTGTTTGGACGCCTGGCGAGCGGCGGCAAGGTTACCGTGGACGTGGATGCCGAAGGCAAGACCAGGCTGCTTTTCGACGAGGCCAAGGAAGAAAGTCTCGCCTGAACGAACGCAATGGTGCAACCCGAGCCGGACCGACGAGGTCCGGCTTTTTTTTCGGTGACGCCGGACTGCACCCGGGCGAACCGGCCGGGTTGCGCCGCCTCCCGGCCGCGAGTAACGTGTATGCGAATAAACCGCACACGGCGTTGCAGTCACGCGTCAAGAATGGGAGAACAGCAATGATAAGGGCAGGCATCACATACGCGGCGCTGCTGCTCGCCGGAGCGAGCATTCCCGCACTCGCGGTGGACAACAACATCAATGGGCGCAATTGGGCGGCAACGTGCACGGGCTGTCATGGCACCAACGGCCATAGCGAGGGCGGTATGCCGTTGCTGGCCGGTCTGGACAAGGCGTACATCGTCAATGCCATGAAGGAGTTCAAGGCGGGTACAAGGCCGGCAACCGTCATGCATCAGCACGCCAAGGGCTACTCCGATGAGCAGATCGAGCGAATCGCGGAGTTCTTCGCTGCGCAACCGTTGAAGTGAAGCCCGGCAACCGAGGAGAGGGAAAATGGCTTTGACACGTCGCGATTTCGTCAAGTGGTTGTCGGCTTCGGCTGCGTTATCCGGAAGCATCGGTTGCGCGACCGCCACGACGTCCAAGACCGTGGGCAGGGTAGTGGTAATTGGAGGTGGCTACGCCGGTGCGACCGCCGCCAAATATGTGCGCATGTGGGGGCCGGATATCGAGGTCACTCTGGTCGAGCGGGACGCAGAGTTCGTTTCCTGTCCGCTTTCGAACCGCGTGCTTGCTGGCGTCATCCAGTTGAAGGACCTCACCCGCGACTATGGCAAGCTTCAGGCCAAGTATGGAGTCAAACTGATCCGCGACGAGGCAAAGGCGATCGATCCGGTCGCGCAGGAAGTGCGATTGGGCAAAGGCGGCACCCTCAAATACGATCGCCTGATCGTGGCGCCCGGTGTGGACATACTCTACAACGAGGTGCCGGGCCTGGATTCGCCCGAGGCGCAGGCGCGGGTGCTGCACGCCTGGAAGGCCGGGCCGCAGACGGTGGCGCTGCGCAAGCAGCTGGAGGCAATGGCGGACGGCGGCGTGTACGCGATGACGATTCCCAAGGCCCCGTACCGCTGCCCGCCGGGACCGTACGAACGTGCCTGCCAGGTGGCGTGGTACTTCAAGACCAGCAAACCGAAATCCAAGGTCCTCATCCTCGACGCCAACGAGGATGTGGTGTCGAAGAAGGGGCTGTTCACGAAAGCGTGGAGCGAGCGCTACGCCGGGATCATCGAGTACCGACCGAACAGCGAACTCACGGGAGTGGATGCAGCCACCATGACGGCGAAACTTGCATTCGAAGACGTCAAGGCCGATGTGTTGAACGTGGTTCCGCCGCAGCGCTGCGGCAAGATTGCCGCAGATGCCGGGTTGATCACCGCGAACAACAGGTGGTGCGGTGTGGATTTTCTGACGTACGAGTCATCGGCCGTGAAGAACGTGCACGTACTGGGTGACGCCATCATGGCTGCACCGCAGATGCCCAAATCCGGGCATATGGCCAACCAGCACGCGAAAGTCTGTGCTGCCGCGGTGGTGGCGCTGCTGCATGGGGAAGCGGTCAATAGCCAGCCACTGGTCACCAACACCTGCTACAGCTTTGTGAGCGACAAGGAAGTCATCCACGTTGCTTCCGTGCATGCCTATGTGCCGGAGAAGAAAACCATGGAGATCGTCCCGGGAGGCAGCGGTGTGTCTGCGGCCGCGAGCGAACTGGAAGGCCAGTACGCGGAAGCCTGGGGCAGGAATATCTGGTCCGACATGCTCGGCTGACACACGTTTGTGGAATTACCCGGACGGGCGGCTTTGCCGCCCGTTCTTATTCCGGTCGTGATCGCGACTTGGACGGATTAGAAGGAACGATCCCGCGACCGCCAATGCGAACAAGAGGTACAGGGTCAGGAAAACCCATCCGGGAAAATCGTAGTAAAGGATGCGGTGCAGCCAGCGGGCGACGAAATCGCTTTGCGCAGGACCGCCACGCAACTGATCCTCCCAGGCGGTGAGCGGACAGGCGACACCGATGAGCGCTTCGGCGCAAACAAAGAGGATCGCAGCCAGGTGCAGTACGCGAAACGGGAAATTACGAACGATCCGCCAACCGCACAAGGCCCCGATCCAGATGAGCGCCAGGCCGCCGACAACGAACACCACGAACAGGGCGTGGACCAGGAGAACGACGTCGGCGAGTCCGCTCACGTCGCCGGGTGAAGACCTCTAGCTGGCCACAGGGCGCGATGGATCGGCGATCCACTCGCTCCACGAACCGGGATAAAGCCGGGTGCCCTTGATGCCGGCGATCTCCATCGCCAGCAGATTGTGGCAGGCGGACACGCCAGAGCCGCATTGATGCACGACTTTTTCCGGTGACGCATCGCCGACCAGCGAATTGAAGTCGGCGCGCAGTTCCTGCGGCGACTTGAAGAAACCCTGGGTGTTCAGGTTGTCCTTGAAGAAGCGGTTGAGCGCGCCCGGAATGTGGCCGACGACCGGATCGATGGTCTCGTTGCGGCCATGGAAACGGTCGTTGCTGCGTGCGTCGATCAGGATCATTTCCTTCGAATTAAGGCGTTTGGTGACGGCCGCAGCGTCCACCCAGGAGCGGTCGGGTTTGCCGCTGAACTTTGCTGCCGTCGGCGTCGGCAGTTCCTTGGTCACAGGATTGCCGGCGGCGGCCCATGCCTGCCAACCGCCGTCGACGACCGCCACTTTCCGATGTCCGACCCAGCGCAACATCCACCACAGGCGCGCGGCATAGGTGCCGCCGGCATGATCGTAGCCGACGACCTGACTGCCGCTGCCAACACCCATGCGGCCGAGCCAGGCGACGAAGGCGTTCGGGTCAGGCAGCGGATGGCGGCCATTTTTGCCGGCGAGTCGCCCCGCAAGATCCCTATCCACATGCGCGAAACGGGCGCCGGGGATATGCGACTCGGCGTACGCATTCGGTCCGTATTCGGGATTGGTCAATTCGTGACGGCAGTCGAAGATCACGAGTTCCGCATTGCCGAGGTGATTTGCCAGTTCGGCGACGGAAATGAGAGTTGTGTACTTCATGCGGAAGGCGTGGGTTGTGAGGCGAGAGGATTGAGTATCGAGCGTCTCGGCGCCACCCGCGGCCGTGCAGCAAGTTCGCCCGTTCGCGGTACCCGCGCGGACTTACAGGTGCGGCTCGATATGATTGCGCAGGAATTCGTGGAAATGGATCATCCCGTCTTCCATCGGCGACTGATATGGCCCGAATTCGTTGCGGCCCTGCTGGTAGAGCGCGCGGCGGCCTTCGGTCATGCGCAGACAGATTTCCTCGTCTTCTCTGGCGGTCTCGATGTAGGCCCGTTGCTCCGCTTCGACAAACTCGCGTTCGAACAGAACGATGTCTTCGGGATAGTAGAACTCCACCACGTTGCTGCAGTGTTCGGGTCCGCGCGGCACGATGGAGCTGACCGCCAGCACGTTGGGATACCACTCCACCATGATGTTCGGATAGTAAGTGAGCCAGATTGCGCCCTGCTTGGGCATCTCGCCATTGTTGTAGCGAAGCACCGCCTCGTGCCATTTCTTGTATGCATCCGTGCCTGGCCTCCCGAGCGCCTGATTGATCCCCACGGTCTGCACGCTGTACCACTCGCCGAATTCCCACTTCAGATTCTCGGCATCGACAAACTGGCCCAGCCCCGGATGAAATGGCCCGATGTGATAATCCTCGAGATAAACTTCGATGAACGTCTTCCAGTTGACCGGGTATTCTTCGATCATCACCCGGTCGAGCACGTAGCCTGAGAAGTCGAGGTCGGCAAGCACGCCCAGTTTCGACAAATCCAGATTCGGATTGCGCGGACCGGCGAACAGCAGGCCGTTCCACTGGGCCAAAGGTGTCGTTTCCAGGTCCAGGCAGGGGTTGCCCGGAAAGTGTGGGGCGCCGAGCAGGCGGCCCGACGTGTCGTAGGTCCAACGGTGCAACGGGCAGACAATGTTGTGTGTGCGCCCATGTCCCTTGAGGATGATGGACTGGCGATGGCGACAGACGTTGGACAGCAGTTCCACCCCGTTCTGGTTGTGCACCAGCGCTTTGGCGTGCCCCATCCATTCGAGGGTGCGATAGTCGCCAACCTCGGGGACCATCAATTTGTGGCCGACGTAACCTGGCCCCTCCTGGAACAGCACTTTGTGCTCGATTCTGGCAATGCGCGGATCGAGATACCACTCGACGGGCGGCTGTGCCGGCGTTCGAGTCAAAGCGGAAACATTTGCCAGATCTGTCATAACCGGATGTCCCCCAGGGGGCAAAACAGTAATAAAAAAACCGCCCCCGGCTTGACGCACAGTTTGGGCGGAATTCCGTTGGGCATTGTCCCTTAAAACCCTACCCGGCGCAACGTCTTTAGGTCATTCATGGCACGTCGGTTCAACGCCATCCGACCTCATTCGTTGACCCGGGTTCCGGGGATAGGCTATTTTTACGAACTTTCCCGCCTCCCGATCATCTGTCCTCCGTGACCAAACCCAAATCGCAGAAGCCGCAATCGTTCGAGCAGGCACTCGCCGAGATCGAGAGCATCGTCGCTGCCATGGAGGCGGGGCAGCTTCCGCTCGAGCAGTCCCTGGCGGCCTACAAACGCGGTGCGGAGCTCCTCCAGTATTGCCAGGCGCAGCTACAGGAAGCCCAACAACAGGTGAAGGTCCTCGAGGCCGGCACTCTGCAGAATTTTTCCGGTGACGACGGCAAGGAATGATTTTCAGGGTTGGATGCTGGACCGTCAGGACCGCATCGAAAAGACCCTGAATGCCTTGTTGCCGGCAGCGGAGCTTGCCCCCGCCCGTCTGCACGCGGCGATGCGCTATGCCGTGTTGGGTGGAGGCAAGCGTGTCAGGCCGCTGCTTGCTTACGGGGCCGGCGAGCTCTCCGGTGCCGACCCGCAGCGGGTGGATCGCGCGGCGGCCGCGGTGGAAATGATCCATGCATATTCGCTGGTGCACGATGATCTGCCTTGCATGGACGACGATGTGCTGCGCAGAGGCAAGCCCACGGTGCATCTGGAATTCGACGAAGCCACCGCTCTGCTGGTCGGCGACAGCTTGCACAGCCTTGCCTTTCAAGTCATATCCGAGCAATCGATGGCCGACAACGCGCAGCACCAGGTGGAGATGATCGAATTTCTCGCGCGTGCCTGTGGCTCACGCGGCATGGCGGGCGGACAGGCAATCGACCTCGAGGCCACCGGCAAGACGCTCGCAGTAACCGAGCTGGAATTCATGCATGTCCACAAGACCGGTGCACTGATCCGGGCCTCCGTGGCGCTGGGTGCGCGTTGCGGCGACGCGATGTCACAAGCGCAGTTCAAGGAACTGGATCGCTTTGGCAAGTTCATCGGTCTGGCCTTCCAGGTGGTCGACGACGTGCTGGATGCCCAGTCCAGCACAGCGACGCTGGGCAAGACCGCGGGCAAGGATGCGAAGAACAACAAACCGACTTACGTGAGCGCGCTTGGTCTCGAAGGGGCGCGCAAATTCGCCGCCGAATTGCGCGACGACGCATTGCGCGCACTGGACGCGCTTCCTCAGAATGGCGGACAGCTTCGCCCACTCGCTGATTTTATCGTGTTGCGGCGGTTCTGAATTCGGTCACGGACATGTACGAACTTCTCGAGAAGATCAGCAATCCGTCGGACGTGCGCGCACTCGAACGCAAGCAGCTCGCGGCGCTCGCCAGGGAATTGCGTGACTACCTGATTCATTCGGTGGCGAACACCGGCGGCCACCTGTCGTCCAATCTCGGCACGGTCGAGCTCACCGTGGCGCTGCACTATGTATTCAATACGCCTCATGATCGTCTGGTCTGGGATGTCGGCCACCAGACCTACGCCCATAAGATTCTCACCGGGCGGCGGGAGCGGATGTCGACGCTGCGACAGTACGGCGGCGTAGCCGGATTTCCGCGCCGCATCGAAAGCGAATACGACACTTTCGGCACCGCGCATTCCAGCACCTCGATCAGTGCCGCGCTCGGCATGGCGGTGGCGGCGCGCATGAAGGGTGAGGACAGGCGGGTGGTGGCGATCATTGGCGACGGTGCAATGACCGCCGGCATGGCATTCGAGGCGCTGAACAATGCGGGAGCGATGGATGCCAATCTCCTGGTCGTACTGAACGACAACGACATGTCGATCTCTGAAAATGTCGGCGCGCTCAACAACTACCTGGCGAAATTGATGTCCGGGCGTTTCTATGCCGCGGCATGGAAGACCAGCGAGAAAGTGCTCGGAGTGGTGCCGCCGATGCTGGAACTGGCCAAGCGCGCCGAAGAACACGTGAAGGGCATGGTTACGCCCGGCACCTTGTTCGAGGAGTTCGGCTTCAATTACATCGGTCCGATAGACGGCCATAACCTCGACGTGCTGTTGTCGACCCTGAGCAACCTGAAAAAACTCGAGGGACCGCAGTTCCTGCACATCGTCACCCGCAAAGGCAAAGGGTACGAGCCGGCGGAAAAGGACCCGATCCTGTACCACGGGGTAACCAAGTTCGACCCGGACGCGGGCATCACACCCAAGTCCGGCGGGAAACCGACCTACACCCAGATATTTGGCGACTGGCTCTGCGACACGGCGGCTCTGGATTCGCGCCTGATCGGAATAACTCCGGCGATGCGCGAAGGTTCTGGGTTGGTGCGTTTCTCCCAGGAGTATCCGGACCGGTATTTCGACGTCGGTATCGCCGAGCAGCACGCGCTCACTTTTGCCGCCGGATTGGCCTGCGAGGGTTTGAAGCCGGTGGTGGCAATCTATTCGACCTTTCTGCAACGCGCCTACGATCAGTTGATCCACGACATCTGCATCCAGAACCTGCCGGTCTTGTTCGGAATTGATCGCGCCGGGCTGGTCGGCGCCGATGGGCCAACGCACGCCGGCAGCTTCGACCTTACCTACCTGCGCTGTCTGCCCAACATGGTGGTAATGGCCCCAAGTGACGAGAACGAATGCCGCCAGATGCTGCATACCGGGTTCCAGATCGATGGCCCGGCGGCGGTGCGCTACCCGCGCGGCAGCGGGCCGGGCGTGCCAGTCCAGAAGGACCTGACGGCGCTGACGATAGGCAAGGGCGAAGTGCGCCGCCGCGGCCAGCGGGTCGCGATCCTGTCTTTCGGCGCGCTCCTCAAGCCTTGCGTGGAAGCCGCAGAAAAACTGGACGCGACAGTTGCCAACATGCGTTTCGTGAAACCACTGGACGAAGAACTGATCCGAGAACTGGCGATCTCACACGAATGGCTGGTCACCGTGGAAGAGAACACCATCCTCGGTGGTGCCGGCAGCGCAGTCCTGGAAGCTCTTGAAAAAAAGGGAATTCAGAAGAAAGTTTTGCAACTCGGGTTGCCGGATCGTTTTGTCGATCACGGCGACCCGGCGCGATTGCTCAAGGAATGCGGACTGGATGCGGAGGGCATCCACGCGTCAATTGCGATAAAATTAGCCGAGTAGTTTACTCAACTATTGGCGGCGTCTATAATCGGCCGCATGTGCTCAAATCCAGGGACCCAGTCATGAATTCCCCCGAAGGCTTCTCGATCCCCGACGTACAGAGTTCGGCGGACACCCGCCGGCTCGCCATCGACAAGGTCGGAATCAAGGCCATCCGCCATCCGGTGCGGGTGGCGGACCGTAGCGACGGCGTCCAGCACACCATCGCCACGTTCAATATGTACGTGGGGCTTCCGCACAACTTCAAGGGCACACACATGTCGCGCTTCGTCGAGATCCTGAACTCGCACGAACGTGAAATCTCGGTGGAGTCCTTCGAGGCGATGCTGCGCGACATGGTCAAACGGCTGGAGGCCGAGTTCGGCCATATCGAAATGACTTTTCCGTATTTCATCAACAAGGCGGCGCCCGTGTCCGGGGTCAAGAGCCTGATGGACTACGAGGTGACGTTCGTTGGCGAGGTTTTCAGGAACCAGTACGTTTTCACCATGAAAGTGGTGGTTCCGGTCACCAGCCTGTGCCCGTGCTCGAAGAGGATCTCCGAATACGGTGCGCACAATCAGCGCTCGCACGTGACCATCAGCGCGCGCACCAACACGCACGTGTGGATCGAGGACCTGGTCCGTATCGCCGAAGACCAGGCGTCCTGCGAACTCTATGGCCTGCTAAAGCGTCCGGACGAAAAATACGTCACCGAGCGCGCCTACGACAATCCCAAGTTTGTCGAGGACATGGTGCGCGATATCGCTACGGTGCTGAACCAGGACAAGCGCATCGATGCCTACGTGGTGGAGAGTGAAAATTTCGAGTCCATTCACAATCATTCGGCATACGCGCTGATCGAAAAGGACAAGTCTAAGCCTGCGACGAAGAACTGAGCCTCCGGACTCGAAATTTCAGTGCAGGCTAATCGGACCACATGTGGTCCGATTAAGCGTAGCGGCCGGAACTAAAACTTCGAATCAATCCATAATCACTCCGCATATGCATTGATCGAAAAGGACAAGGTCGGGAAACGTTGATAAAACCCACAGCGATAATGAAACGGGCCGCATCGCGGCCCGTTTTTTAGCTTCAGAAACCGAAGCCCGGAAAACTGCGCTCAGTGGCGGCGGCTGGCGAGGCGGACGACCTTGCCTGCGGCGATACGATGGAGTCCCGTTCGTTCCACGCTGTCGAAGGCCTTCTGCGCGGCGGATACGGCTCCGATGTCGCCTTGCACGTCGCTCACAACGCTCGGACGGTTACCAGCTTGCCGGTATCCTGCGCCGGACCGAGCGGGTTGCGCAGCGGTCTGCCGAACTGCGGCGAACTGATCTCGAAGACGTCACCGATCCTGGTCTCTATTTTCTTGATGAAGCTGCCGGTGGCGGCGCCGAAGAAATGCACATGCACGTCGCCGGGCTGACGGAAATCACGGTATTTGAAATGATGATGCTCGAGATTGGCGATCGAATGGCACATGTTGTCTTCGCCCGAGAGCCAGTCCTCGGCCCATATCTCCCGGCCGTCGCGCATCAGCCGTGCACGGCCGGAAACGGATTTCGGTAACTCGCCAACCAGCAACTCCGGCCCGTAGCTGCACGGCCGCAATTTCGAGTGCGCGAGATACAGATAGTTCTGGCGCTCCATCACGTGATCCGCGTACTCGTTGCCGAGTGAAAAGCCAACCCTCAGCACCGCGCCCTTGTCCCCGACCATGTACAGGCCGACGACTTCCACTTCCTCGCCGCCATCGAGCGCATATGATGGCAGTTCCAGCGGTTGTTCCGGCGCGACTACGCAGCGGCCGTCGCCCTTGAAGAACCACTCCGGAGCAACGCCGATCTGTCCGGGCGGCGGCTTGCCACCGTCCACGCCCCACTTGAACATTTTCATCGAATCGGTCATCTCGGTTTCCGCCTGCTTGAGCTTGACGTGCATCGAGTCACGCGCGGCGGCACTGCCCAGGTGCGACAGCCCGGTACCGGAGATCAGGCAGTGGTAGGGATCAGGATGGTCCAGCGGTGGCAGCAAGCGGTGATCGTTGACCACTTCGTCGTAGCTTGCCGTTTCCGCCCCGATCTTGTCTTTCGCTGCGGCTTCGAGCGGTGTTTTGTTGCGCGCGGCCGCAAGTGCCAGGTCGTAAGTGCGTGTCACGCCCGCGAGTACGCGCAGCGTCTGGCCGTCCTCCGATGTCGCGGCGACCTTGCGGGCGCCGGAACGGTCTTTGAATTGAACGAGTCTCAAGATACCTCCCTTTGTTCCCGATTTTTGTGATTGCTTTACCTGCGATGCGAATGTTACGACGAATCTGCGGCTGCCGCGGCTGTGGGTCGTTGAAGGGCTGCGCTCGCCGCCCTATACTGCAGCCGGCACACGGGAGGAGACATGAAGGTCAACAGCAACGGCATCGGGATCAATTACGCCGTCGAAGGCAAGGGGCCGTGGGTCGTTCTCAGCCACTCGCTCGCGTGCAACCATTCGATGTGGGACGAACAGGCGGACGCGTTGAAGCGGCACTATCGCGTGTTGCGTTTCGACACCCGCGGACACGGCGGCAGCGATGCACCGGACGGCGCCTACACCCTGGACATGCTGGCGGAAGACCTGCTGGGCCTTCTCGACAGCCTCAGTATCGAGGAAACGCATTTCGTCGGACTTTCAATGGGCGGCATGATCGGCATGACTTTCGCGCTCGCGCATCCGGATCGTTTTCGCAGCCTGGTGCTGTGCGATACCTCGAGCAGGATTCCAGCAGAAGCCACTCCGGTTTGGGAGGGGCGCATCAAGACCGCCGCAGAGCAGGGGATGGAGCCGCTGGTCGAACCGACGCTGCAGCGCTGGTTCACGGAAGCCTTCTACAAAAGTAACAAGGCGATGATGAAGCGGGTGGGACAGATGATTCGCACCACCAGGCCGGCGGGATACATCGGCTGCTGCCACGCCATCCCGAACATCAACCTGACCGACCGGCTTGGCGCAATCTCCTGTCCGGTGCAGGTCATCGTTGGTGAACAGGACGTCGGCACGCCGGTGGCGATGTCGCGTGCCATCCACGATGCAATCCCCGGATCGAAGCTGGTGATCATCCCTTCGGCCTCACATCTGTCGAACCTGGAACAGCCCGAGTTATTCAACAAGGCACTGCTCAGCTTTCTCTCAAAGCACGGTTAGCGTCAAACGATTCACGTGTGCATATTTGAGAGCTGAGGAACAACCCGATTCTGCTTCGGCGGTTGCGCCTCACCCCTCACGCCTTACGCTTTCCGGCAGGTGGACGATCTCGACGTTGCGCGGCCTGGACTTGAAGTAGCGGGTGAGGATCTTGTACGTGTCGAGATCGAACGAAGGCTCGGCCCGGGTCTGCAGCATGTCGAACAAATCCATCTGCGAGTTCAGTGTGCCCAGGTAACACCAGCAGTCGAGAACGTGGATTTCAGTGCGCCTGCCGTGCGGATCGTGCTCGCGGATGCCGATCCGCCCCGGAAACGGCCAGGCCTGCATGCGCAGCGAATGCAGCGCTTCTGTGACGCGCATCGAATGGGAGATTGCGCTTTCCTCGCCGACGCAGGCACCGCGGCAACGCTTGAGCTGGTAGGCAAAACAGGGGCCTTTGCCCTTCTCCAGCCCGATCCCGATGTGACACAGCTCGTGTTCATCGGCGATTTCCCGCAGCGCGTTCAACGCCACCCGGCGCGAGCGGAACATGCCGTAAAGCTTATCCAGTCCGGAGAAATCGATGTCCGCGGCGCTTAGCAGCTGTGGCGTCTTCGGTCCGTTCACCGCATCCCAGCGGAAGACGCACGGATCGTTGTTGCGCCGCAGCCGCCGGTTGTGGATGGGCGCGAGCCGTTTGACCAGCTGCGCTTCCTTGATCAACGCGCCCAGTTCCCCCGCAGTTTCGATCCACTCGACGCGCGTGATTTCCTGTGAGATGCGCATGTCCTTTGCGACGCGATGATCGCTGTTGAAGTGCGACATCACCCGCGAACGCAAGGCGATGCTCTTGCCCACGTACAACGGAATGTCGTTCTCGCCGTAAAAGACGTACACGCCAGGCCCTTCGGAAATGTCGTCGAGAACGTTGGCCGGCAGGCCCGGCGGCAGCGCCGGCTTTTTCAGCAAGTCCTCCACGGCGGCACGGACCACTTTGGGCCCGAGGTCGAGATGGATCTGGCGGGTGAATTCCCACAGCACACGCGCATCGGCGAGCGCTCGGTGGCGGACGTCGCAGGGCAGGCCATGCCGTTCTATCAGGCTGTCGAGGTTGTGGTGGCGGTGCTGCGGATACAGCCGGCGCGACAGCTTGACGGTGCACAGCACCCTGGGTTGATAGCGCAACCCGAGACGGCGAAACTCGTGCTTGAGGAAACCGTAGTCGAAGCGGGCGTTGTGGGCCACCAGCAATTTACCTTCGAGCCGGTCATAGAGTGACTCGGCGAGATCGGCGAAGGTGGGGGCGTTCGCCACCATGGCATCGGTAATCCCGGTGAGCGTCTGAATCGAGGGTGGGATGCGCATTTCCGGATTGACCAGCGAACTCCACTCGCCGACATGGCGCCCGCAATCCACTTCCACCAAACCGATTTCGGTTATGCGGTCGCAGTGCGCCGTTGCCCCCGTGGTTTCCAGATCGAGGAATACGAGCGGATGGTCAAGCATGTCCAGCCTCTCGGGCGAGAATCAAGCCATTGAAACAATGGAGATTCGGATAATTCACGCGGTGATGGAATTCGCCAGTTGGACCTTCATGCACGGTTAGCGTCCGCGGAAAGCAATACTCGCGACGGTATAATCCCCGGCACAACAAGAGGAGGAGACCGTGACGTTTCATGTTGTCCTGTTATTCCTGTCTTTCGCCGCTGCTCAGGCTCTGGCGCATTCCGAAGGCGAGACCAGCGGTCCGGTGCTGCTGGACTGCGAACATCCTCCGCAATTGCTGGTAAAAATGCTGCCGGAAGCGCTCGCGAAAGTGGCAAGCGTCGAGTGTAATCCCTCTGCCCAGACCATCGTGGCCCGCGACGGCTGGAGCTGGCGTTATCCCGGCAGCTTCTTCGACCGGCCGATCATACCTGCCTATGCGCCCATGGATTCCCGCCAAACGGGAGGCCCGCGGTATTTCACCGAATTCAAGGCGACCGAACTCAGTGCGGCCGACGCAAGGAAGCGTCACGAGATGTTTGCGAAGGATCTGCCGACTTACCGGGAAACTTCTCCGCCGATGCGCTTGGTGAAGTTGGTCGCGCATAACGACCTCGGTCATGAAATGGACGCCTACTTCGGGTTTCGCTCCGACGGCGGAGGCTGGGTCGTGTTGTGCGCGCCCGAATGCGCGCCCGAGTACCTGTTCCTGATGCAGAAGATCGATTAGAGAGGGGCGGGCACATGGATCTTTCGACAGCGCAGATTCTTCCAACGGATGCAGAGCGGGCGACGCTGATCGGCCGCGCATGGGTACCTGGACGCATGGGAGGGCCCAGCCCTGTCGTGATCGCCGGCGGCAGGGTTCACGATCTGGCGCGCGTTGCCCCAACCGTGAGCGAACTGCTCAACAGCCGCGACCCGGTGAAGATGGCGCGGGAATCGGTGAAAACGGGATGGGCCAGAGAGATCGGCGAGGTTGCCGACCTGATTTCCAATTCGCATGCCGACCGGCGCGATCCGAGGAAGCCCTATCTGCTCGCCCCCTGCGATCTGCAGGCATTGCGCGCCTGCGGCGTGACCTTCATCGCCAGCATGCTCGAACGCGTGATCGAAGAGCACGCCAAGGGCGATCCGCTGAAAGCCGAGGAGATACGCCTCAGCATCGGCGCGGAGATTGGCGCCGAGTTGAAATCGGTCAAGCCCGGCTCCGCGGAAGCAATGCGCCTCAAGGAATCGCTGATCAGGCGCAACCTGTGGTCGCAGTACCTCGAGGTCGGTATCGGCCCCGACGCCGAAGTGTTCAACAAGTCGCAGCCCTTGTCGGCGGTCGGCGTTGGCGCGGAGATCGGCATTCGGGCCGATTCGTCCTGGAACAATCCCGAGCCGGAAGTGGTGCTGGCGATCAACCGTGCCGGCGCGATAGTCGGGGCTGCGCTCGGCAACGACGTCAATCTGCGCGACTTCGAGGGGCGCAGCGCCCTGCTGCTCGGCAAGGCCAAAGACAACAATGCCAGTTGCGCTATCGGGCCGTTCATACGCCTGTTCGACGAGCGCTACGGTATCGACGACCTGCGCAAGACTCGCATCCATATCGAGGTAGCGGGACCGGAGGGCTACCGGCTCAGCGGCGAAAGCCATCTCGCCAACATCAGCCGCGATCCTCTGGACCTCGCTTCGCAGGCGGTGAACCGGACGCATCAGTACCCGGACGGCACGATGCTGTTCCTCGGCACCCAGTTCGCCCCTACCAAGGACCGCGGCGAGAAGGGCAAGGGATTCACTCACAAGCTCGGCGATATCGTGAGCATCCGGGCCGATGCGCTCGGCATGCTGGTGAACCGCGTCAACCATAGCGACAAGGTTGTGCCCTGGACCTTCGGCGTCAACGACCTGATGCGCAATCTGGCGGGAAGAGGCCTGTTGTAGGAACGAGGGGCGAGGGGACTGCGGAAAGAATCAGTGCTGGCTGCCGAG
>DASQOP010000300.1:0-6796 GCA_035644415.1 Burkholderiales bacterium | reverse complement strand
CGGTCACCGCCCCCGTGGGCACTTCGAAGCTCACGTTGCGCAGCGTCTGGCTGCTGCCGTAGAACTGATTGAGTTTCTCAACCTTTAACATTCTTCAGATTCCTGAGAATGAAACCTATGACCACGAAGACACGAAGAACTCGAAGAAACACAAAGACGAACAATGCAGGAAAGCAACTGCCTTCACCTTTCTCAAATTGCAGTTACGGACTCGCCCGTTGTCATAAGGATACCCATCGCACTTCCATCCCATTTTTCTCTCGTATCACTTCAGCACTTATCCTGAATTTCGTCATGACACCTTCGTGTTCTTCGTGTCTTCGTGGTGAGATTTTCCGTTTTTCCGTTTGTCCCCGCGTCAACGACCCAAATACACTTCGATGACGCGCTCGTCGTTCTTGACGGCGTCCATCGTGCCCTCGGCGAGCACGGCGCCTTCGTGCAACACGGTGACGACGCTGGCGATGGAGCCGATGAACTCCATGTCGTGCTCGACCACCACAACAGAGCGTTCACCGGCCAGCGACTTGAACAGTTCAGCGGTGCGTTCGGTTTCTTCGTCGGTCATGCCGGCGACCGGTTCGTCGAGCAGCAGCAGGCGCGGTTCCTGCATCAGCAGCATGCCGATCTCCAGCCATTGCTTCTGGCCGTGGGACAGCAACCCGGCGAGGCGACCGGCTTCGCCCTGCAGCTTGATCAGTTCCAGGGTTTTGCATATGCGATCGAGCTGTTCGGCGCTCAGGCGTGCACGCAAGCTCGCCCAAACACGCTTGTCGGTCTTCATCGCCAGCTCGAGGTTCTCGAACACCGTGTGGTTCTCGAATACGGTCGGTTTCTGGAATTTGCGGCCAATGCCCGCGTGCGCGATCTCCGGTTCGGTCAGGCGCGCCAGGTCGATGGTCTGGCCGAAGTACGCGGAGCCTTCGTCGGGACGGGTTTTG
The DNA here is from genome assembly GCA_035644415.1 of Burkholderiales bacterium. GTDB lineage: Bacteria > Pseudomonadota > Gammaproteobacteria > Burkholderiales > JACQAP01 > JACQAP01. The sequence goes on along the minus strand of DASQOP010000300.1, from coordinate 5,855 downwards.
CCGGTGATCACGTCCATCATGGTGGTTTTGCCGGCGCCGTTCGGACCGATCACGCAGCGCAGCTCGCCGGCCTCGACCGTGAGCGTGAGCTTGTTGAGTGCCTTGAAGCCATCGAAGCTCACGGTGATATCGTCGAGGTAAAGAATCGGGCCGTGGGTGATGTCCACCCCGCCTTGCAGGACGTGGCTGAGTCCGGAAGTGTTGCCGCTGACGCTGATTTCTTCGGAGATCGTGTTCATGTGCGTCTCCACCTGGCCGGGCTCAGCAGACCAATGACGCCCCTAGGCAGGAACAGCGTAACCAGGATGAACAGCAACCCGAGGAAGAACAGCCAGTACTCCGGGAAAGTCTGGGTGAAGAAGCTCTTCGCGCCGTTCACCACTGCCGCGCCCAGCAGCGGCCCGATCAGCGAGCCGCGGCCGCCGACCGCGACCCACACCGCAATCTCGATCGAATTGGCGGGGGACATTTCGCTCGGATTGATGATGCCGACTTGCGGCACGTACAGCGCTCCAGCGATGCCGCACAGCACGGCCGACAGCGTCCACACGAACAGCTTGTAGCCGAGCGGGTTGTAGCCGGAGAACATCAGACGGCTTTCCGAGTCGCGGATGGCGGTCAGCACGCGGCCGACCTTCGAGCGGATCAGGTAGCGCGTCAGGAAGACCACGCCGATCAATGCCAGCGCGGTCATGGCGAAAATCGCCCCGCGCGTGGAAGGCGCAGTGATCGGAAATCCCAGCACGCGCTTGAAGTCGGTGAAGCCGTTATTGCCACCGAAGCCGGTGTCGTTGCGGAAGAACAGCAGCATGAAAGCGAAGGTCATCGCCTGGGTGATGATGGAAAAATACACACCCTTGATGCGTGAGCGGAAGGCGAAGTAGCCGAATGCCAGCGCCAGCAGGCCGGGCGCCAGGATCACCAGTGTCGCGCTCCAGAGAAAGTGCTCCGACCCGGTCCAGAACCACGGGAAAGCCTTCCAGTCCAGAAACACCATGAAGTCCGGCAGGTCCGACTGGTACTGCCCCTCGCGCCCGATCTGGCGCATCAGGTACATGCCGAACGCGTAACCGCCCAGCGCGAAGAACACCCCGTGTCCGAGCGAGAGAATCCCCGTATAGCCCCAGATCAGGTTCATCGCCATGGCGACGATGCAGTAGCACATGATCTTGCCGGCAAGCGTGATGGTATACGACGACACGTGCAGCGCACTATCCGCTGCAGGCAGCAGGTACAGCAGCGGCAACACTACCAGCGTCACCAGGGCGAAGGCGCCCAGTGCCATCCAGCCCGGCCCGCTGAACAGCGGTTCGATACGCGGGACGTATCGCATCTCCAGTTCTTCAAGCTTCAACGGCGCGCCCCTTCAACGCGAAGAGCCCCTGCGGGCGCTTCTGGATGAAGGCGATGATCAGCACCAGCACCAGGATCTTGGTGAGCACCGCGCCGATGTGCGGCTCCAGAAACTTCGACAGCACACCCAGGCCGAGCGCGGCGTAGACGGTGCCGGCGAGCTGGCCAACGCCGCCAAGCACCACCACCATGAACGAATCGATGATGTAACTCTGCCCGAGATCGGGTCCGACATTGCCGATCTGCGACAGGGCGCAGCCGGCAAGGCCGGCCACGCCCGAACCCAGCCCGAACGCCAGCAAGTCGACGCGCTCGGTGGGCACCCCAACGCAGGAAGCCATAATGCGGTTCTGCGTCACGCCGCGAACGAACAGCCCGAGCCGGGTGCGCGACAGCATCAGCCACATCATCAACAGCACGAACATCGAGAAGGCGATGATAGCAATGCGGTTGTACGGCAACACCATGTTGGTAAGTTCCACCCCGCCCGACATCCACGAGGGGTTCGCCACTTCGACGTTCTGCGCGCCGAAGATCTGGCGCACCAATTGAATCAGGAACAGGCTGATGCCCCAGGTCGCGAGCAGCGTTTCCAGCGGCCGTCCGTAAAGCCAGCGAATCACGCTGCGCTCCAGCGCCATGCCGACCAGCGCGGAGGCAGCGAACGCCACCGGGATGGCCGCGACCAGGTACCAATCGAACAGCCCCGGCGCATAGGATTTGAACAACTGCTGTGTGACGAAGGTCGCATACGCGCCGATCATCAGCATCTCGCCGTGCGCCATGTTGATGACGCCGAGCAGGCCGTAGGTGATCGCCAGGCCCAGCGCCACCAGCAGGAGAATGCTGCCCAGCGACAGGCCGGTGAACAGGCGGGCAAGGTAGTCGCTGATCAGCAGCCGCCTCTGGATCGAATCGATCGACCGTTCTGCCGCGGCACGCACTTGCGCGTCGGGCTCGACGAAACTTCCGGAAGCGTCTTTTTCCAGCAGCGCCAGCAGCCGGGTCTTGACCTGCGCCTGATTGCTCTCGGCCAGCGTGCTGACCGCGGCCAATCGGGTTCCGGGATCGCTGCTTTTCAGGTCCAGCGCCGCCTTGGTTTGTTGCAGCGATTTCCTGATCCCAGGATCGCTCTCCCGGGAGATCGCCTTCTCGATCAGCGGCAGCAGTGCCACCTGGCTGGTCGTTTCGATCGCCTTCGCCGATGCAAGCCGCACCGCGCGATCGGGCGACAGCAGCTTGAGCGCGCCGATGGCCGTGTCGAGCGCGCCGCGAATCCTGTTGTTGACGACGATGCTTTCGAGGCCCTCGGGTTCGGGCTCGATCGGCGCCATGGTGGCCGCATCGAAGGCCTTGTCGCCCCGGACGACCACCACGCGGCCGGAGGGTGTGAGGTTGACCTGGCCATCCTGCATGGCCTGCAACAGCGCGAGCGCGGCTTCGTCGCCGGATGCAACGAGCGCGTTGATGGCCTCGAGCCTGGTACCGACTTCCTCGGCACCCAACCTGGCGACGATCTCCTCGTCGAGCGCGCGCGCAGTAGCGGCGCAGGCGAGTGCTGCGACGAATGCAGAAACGAGCAATGCTGGTTTCAAGCGCGTTTCCCTTAAGGCGTATCGCGCGAACAAAAATCAAAAAAAGGGCCCGCGGCTCGTCACTGCCTTACCGCAGGCCCTGCCCTGATGCTGTTGTCGACGGCGGGATGCGCGCAAGGAGAACGCGCTGCCCGCGGCCGGTTGATGCGACTACAGGCCTTGCTTGCCTTCGTTACCCGCGATGAACGGGCTCCACGGCTGGGCACGGATCGGACCCTTGGTCTTCCACACCACGTTGAACTGACCGTCGCCCGTGACTTCGCCGATCATGACCGGCTTGTGCAGGTGATGGTTGGTCTTGTCCATCGTCAGCGTGAAGCCGGACGGCGCCTTGAAGGTCTGGCCGGCCATTGCCACGCGAACCTTGTCGACGTCGGTGGAGCCAGCTTTCTTCACCGCCTGCGCCCACATGTGGATGCCGACATAAGTGGCTTCCATCGGATCGTTGGTCACCACGGTGTCGAGATTCGGAAGCTTGTTCTTCTTGGCCCAATCCTTGTACATCTTGATGAACGCGGTGTTTTGCGGGTTCTTCACCGACATGAAGTAGTTCCACGCGGCCAGGTGGCCAAGCAGCGGCTTGGTGTCGATGCCGCGCAGTTCCTCTTCCCCGACCGAAAACGCCACCACCGGCACGTCGGTGGCTTTCAGCCCGGCGTTGCCCAACTCCTTGTAGAACGGCACATTGGAGTCGCCGTTGATGGTGGAGATCACCGCAGTCTTGCCGCCCGCGGAAAATTTCTTGACGTCGGCCACGATCGTCTGGTAATCGCTGTGGCCGAACGGCGTGTAGACCTCCGCGATGTCCGTCTCCGCCACACCCTTGGCCTTGAGGAACGCTCGCAGGATCTTGTTGGTGGTGCGCGGATAAACGTAGTCGGTGCCGAGCAGGAACCAGCGTTTGGCGGCGCCGCCTTCTTCGCTCATCAGGTACTCGACCGCGGGAATGGCCTGCTGGTTGGGTGCCGCGCCGGTGTAGAACACGTTCTGGGAAAGCTCTTCACCTTCGTATTGCACCGGGTAGAACAACAGGCTGTTCAGTTCTTCGAACACCGGCAGGACCGATTTGCGCGACACCGAGGTCCAGCAGCCGAACACCACGGCCACCTTGTCCTGGGTGATCAACTGGCGCGCCTTCTCGGCGAACAGCGGCCAGTTCGAAGCCGGGTCGACCACCACCGGTTCGAGTTTCTTGCCGAGCAGGCCGCCTTTGGCATTGATCTCTTCGATCGCCATCAGCGCAGTGTTCTTCAGCGCCGTTTCCGAAATCGCCATGGTCCCCGACAGCGAGTGCAGAATGCCGACCTTAATGGTGTCGGCAGCCGTCGCCGTTGCCGCCATCGCAGAGAACGCGATTCCAATCAACGACTTCAATAATTGTCTGCGATTCATGGAACTCCCCTGAAAGATGTTGAACAATGACCGCCGGCGCTCGCGGATCCCGGACTGCCGGGCAGTGCGCCTCTGGCTGCGGCAATTCGAATCGTCTTGCGACGAGCAGGTTTTGAGATTGCACGAGAGTGTCGTGCAACAACCATGCCGATGCTTCGCGGCCGCAACGAATGCTTTTGCATTTCATGTGCTTGCCGCGCCGCAAAGCGCCCGAAGAGATGGTTTTGGAACGCCGCAGGCACGCAGGCGACACCACGCACGCACCGGCTTTGTGCGGCGGGGGCCGGCGATGCACAACAAGGTCGCGGACCCACTCCGGGACCTGAACGACCGGGAATTTCCGCCGTTTTCGCGCCGCTTGCACTCCCGCCCCTGTTACTGTATATAATTACAGTACAGGAGGTTTCCCATGGACGATCTGACCCCCCGCCAGGCCGAGATACTGCAACTGATTGCCGATTTCGTGCAGAGCACCGGCTTTCCTCCCACCCGCGCCGAAATTGCCAGGAGCCTCGGTTTCCGTTCCGCGAACGCTGCCGAGGATCATCTCAAGGCCTTGGAAAAAAAAGGCTTTATCGAATTGTTTGCGGGCGCCTCGCGCGGCATCCGGCTCAAGGAGGGACTCGGCCTGCCGGTCATCGGCCGGGTCGCGGCAGGCAGCCCGATCCTCGCCGAAGCCCATGTCCAGGGGCGCTATCAGGTCGACCCGCTGCTGTTCAACCCGCGTGCGGATTACCTGTTGAAGGTGCGGGGAATGAGCATGCGCGAGGCCGGCATTCTCGACGGCGACCTGCTGGCGGTGCACCGCACCCAGGAGGCGCGGTCCGGCCAGATCGTGGTGGCGCGCCTGCACGACGAAGTCACGGTGAAGCGCTTCAAGCGCCAGGGCAACCAGGTGCAACTGCTGCCCGAGAACCCGGACTTCAAACCCATATATGTAGACCTGAAGCGCGATCCGCTGGCGATCGAAGGACTGGCGGTCGGGCTGATCCGGAATGGCAGGATTTCGTAAGGCGTGAAGGGTGAATGAGTGAGGGGTAAAAAAACAAACACCCTCTCTGCGGTGAGTTCGCACAGGTGCAGGTGATGACATCTCTCAACCGCATCAATCAGGAGGCAATCATGGAAGCAGCAAAGACCATCGAGATTCTCAAGGCCCTGGCCGAGGGCATCGATCCCGGCACCGGCGAACAATTTCCCGCCGGCAGCACCTATCAGCATCCGGACACCGTGCGCGCGCTCTTCGCCGCAATTCGCGGGCTGGAGAATCCCACGCCGCGCCCGGCAAAAACGGACGCGCCGCAGAAACCCGCCCCCGAAAACGCCGGACGCCCCTGGTCCCAGGAAGAAGACTCGCGCCTCGGCCAGGCCTACGACTCGGGCAAATCCGTCGAAGAACTGGCCCAAATGCACAAGAGAAGCAAATGGGCGATCGAATCCAGGCTGGCGCGCATGGGCAAGATCCCCGCTCCGCCGCCCTTCGTGCCGCGTTCTTCGCCGGGAAATGCCGTGACG
>DASQOP010000299.1:0-10773 GCA_035644415.1 Burkholderiales bacterium | reverse complement strand
GACGTCTTCGTGAGCAATGCCAACGGCAAGCAGGTGCCGCTGTCGGCCTTCTCGAGCTACGGCCCGACCAGCACGCCGCTTGCAGTGAACCACCAGGGACAGTTCGTGGCCTCGACGATTTCGTTCAATCTTCCGGTCGGCGTTGCACTGTCGGACGCCACCCGCGCGATTGCCGACACGCTCAACCGCATCGGCGTACCGACTTCGATTCAGGGCAGCTTCCAGGGCACCGCGCGCGCCTTCCAGGCGTCGCTGAACAGCCAGCCCTGGCTGATTCTCACCGCATTGCTCACGGTGTACATCGTGCTCGGCATGCTCTATGAAAGTTTTGTTCATCCGATCACCATCCTGTCGACCCTGCCCTCGGCCGGCGTCGGCGCCCTGCTCGCACTGCTGGTATGCGGAACCGAATTCAGCATCATTGCGCTCATCGGCGTGATTCTGCTGATCGGCATCGTCAAGAAGAACGCGATCATGATGATCGATTTCGCACTCGATGCCGAACGCAGGCTGGGCATGACGCCCGAGCAGGCGATCTACCAGGCCTGCCTGCTGCGCTTCCGCCCGATCATGATGACGACCATGGCGGCGCTGCTCGGGGCAGTACCGCTCGCCATCGGATTCGGCGACGGCGCCGAACTGCGCCGTCCGCTCGGCATCTCGGTCGTCGGCGGCTTGATCGTCAGCCAGATGCTCACGCTCTATACGACGCCGGTGGTTTATCTCTATCTCGACCGCTTCCGCCTTTATTGCAAGCGCGTTTTCGCCCGACGCATGCGGCCGGTCGAAATGGCTGGGGACACTGCATGAAAAACACTGAACCACGGAGGACACGGAGGAAGGCTTTTTTGAGTACCCAGGTTCCAGATCCGTGGTTTGGTTCCGCCTCCGTGTCCGCCGTGGTGAACGATTTGCGATTGGTGCTTTTCGCCCTCGTTCCGGCGTTCGCGCTGCTCGCCTCCTGCACCGTCGGGCCGAACTACGTGCGGCCGACGGCGGACACGCCGGCCACGTTCAAGGAAATGGAAGGCTGGAAGACGGCACAGCCGCGCGACCAGGAGCTGCGCGGCAAGTGGTGGGAAGCATTCAACGATCCGCTGCTCAACGATCTCCAGGAGCAGGTCAGCCTTTCCAACCAGAACCTGGCGCAAGCCGCCGCGCAATTCCGCCAGGCGCGCGCGCTGGTGCAATCGGCGCGCGCCGGTTATTGGCCGGGCGTAACGGCCGGCGCTTCGGCGACGCGTTCGCAATCTCCCTCCGGCTTCGTCAGTCAGAACCAGAATTTGAATGTACGTGGACCGAGCACCAGCTATTCGCTGTCGCTCGATGCGGTCTGGGAAGCCGACCTGTGGGGCCGCGTACGCCGCACCGTCGAGTCGAACGAGGCCGGCGCGCAGGCGAGCGCCGCCGACCTCGAAGCATTGCGGCTTTCGATCCAGGCGGAACTGGCGCAGAACTATTTCCAGTTGCGCGCACTGGATGCGCAGAAGCAGCTTTTCGACGCCACTATCGCCGCGTATCAGCGCTCACTCGCCCTGACGCAGAATCAGTACGCGGCGGGCGTCGTCGCCAAGGTCGATGTGATCCAGGCGCAGACCCAGCTCAGGACGACGCAGGCACAGGCGCTCGACATCGGCGTGCAGCGCGCGCAACTCGAACACGCCATCGCGCTGCTGATCGGCAAACCCGCGTCCAGCTATTCACTGGCCGCGGCCGCGCTCGCGGCCACGCCTCCGGCACTACCGGTGGGCATGCCCGCCAGTCTGCTCGAACGCCGGCCCGACATCGCCGCCGCCGAACGGCGCATGGCGGCGGCGAACGCGCAGATCGGTGTCGCCAAAGCAGCCTACTATCCATCCCTCACATTGTCCGCATCGGGCGGCTTCCAGAGCTCGAGTTTCTCGAACTGGTTGACCGCGCCCAGCCGTTTCTGGTCTCTTGGACCGGCGCTGGCGCAGACGCTGTTCGACGGCGGCCTGCGGCGTGCACAGACCGAACAGGCAATCGCCGCCTACGACGCGAACGTCGCGGGTTACCGGCAGACCGTGCTCACCGGCTTCAAGGAAGTCGAGGATAATCTCGCGGCGCTGCGCATCCTGGAAGAGGAAGCGGCGATTCAGGAAGACGCGGTGCAGAACGCCCGCCAGTCGGTGGCCCTGACCACCAACCAGTACAAGGCGGGTATCGTCAGCTATCTGAATGTTGTGACGGTACAGGCGACCGCGTTGGCCAACGAGCGTGCCGCAGTGGACATCCTCAACCGGCGGCTGGCGGCCAGCGTGCTGTTGATCAAGGCGTTGGGCGGGGGTTGGGACGCATCGGCCCTGCCCCTGCCGGACGAACTGGCGCGCAGCGACGCGACTCCAGGCAAAGGTGCCGCGCAGACGCGATGAGGTTGCGGCAGGCGCGCGACCCATACACAGTGCAAACAAATGAGCGCAAGATTAGCAACTGATTTGCGACAAGACGAGTGCCGGACAGGACCGGCGCCGCTGAAGCTGTGTGGAGGAATTGCAACGTGACCATCCGCCCCATTTGGCGATCAGCCGCGAACGCGACCAGGATTCTGGCGGTCGCGGTTCCCGCGCTGCTTGCGGCCTGTTTACTGGACGCCTGTTCCGACAAGAGCGGCGGTGCCCAGGCCGAAGCCAAGAAATCCGTACCTACCGTCCCCGTACTGATAGGACAAGCGGTCGAAAAGCCGATGCCGCTGCGCCTGCATGCAATCGGCAATGTAGAGACGGTCGCCTCCGTGGCCGTGAAATCGCGCGTCGATGGCCAGATCATCGCTACCCATGTGCGGGATGGCCAGGATCTGGTCAAGGGCGATCCGCTGTTCCAGATCGATCAGAAACCTTATCAGTCCCAGCTCGAACAGGCGCAGGCCAATCTCGCGCATGATCAGGCGCAACTCGAGTACCTGCGCGGGCAGGAACAGCGCTACCAGGATTTGTTGAAGCAGAACTTCGTCTCCAAGGAGGGTTACGCGCAGGTCGCCGCCAATTTCCGGGGAGCGGAAGCGAGCGTCAGCGCCGACGAAGCCGCGGTCCAGCATGCGCGCATCAACCTGGGCTATACGACGATCCGCTCGCCGATCGGCGGCCGTGCCGGCAAGGTGATGCTTTCGGAAGGCAACATGGTCAAGGCCAACGACACGGTGGCGATGGTGGTGATCAACCAGCTCGCGCCAATTTACGTCAGCGTCGCGGTGCCCGAGCAATACCTGAACGAGATCCGCGCGCGTCACAAGAATGCGCCGTTGCGCGTGGAGGTCGAACTCGAGAAAGGCAAGACGATCAGCGGCAAGCTCGCCTTCGTCGACAATTCGGTCGACGTGACCACCGGCACCATCAAGCTGCGCGGCATTTTCTCCAACGACGACAAACAACTCTGGCCGGGCCAATTCGTCGAATCCTGGGTCACGCTGCGGGACGAAGAGAAGGCACTGGTCGTGCCGACGCAGGCGTTGCAGACCGGCCCGAATGGCCAGTATGTCTATGTCGTCAAGGAGGATTTCAGCGTCGAGCTGCGCCCCGTGCAGGTCGCGCGCACCGAAGGCGCGGAGACCGTGATCGCCGGCGGCCTCGCGGCCGGTGAAACCGTCGTGGTGGACGGCGCATCGCGCATCCTGCCGGGCTCCAAGGTCAGCGCCAAAACGCCGGAGAAGCCGTCTTGAGCATAGCCGAGATCTTCGTCCGCCGGCCGGTCATGACCGGGCTACTCATGATCGGCATCCTCGCCTTCGGCATAGTCAGCTACCGGCTGCTGCCGGTATCGGATCTTCCCAACATCGACTTCCCCACCATCGCGGTGACCTCGTCGCTGCCCGGCGCAAGCCCGGAAACCATGGCTTCCGCCGTGGCGACTCCGCTGGAGAAGGAATTCTCCACGATTGCCGGTCTCGATTCGATGGACTCCACCAACGCGCAGAGCATCAGCCGCATCACCCTGCAGTTCTCGCTCGACCGAAACATCGACGCCGCCGCACAGGACGTGCAGGCCGCGATCACGCGCGCGCTGAAACAGTTGCCGCCGCAGATGACTACACCGCCCGCCTTCCAGAAGGTCAACCCCGCGGACGCACCGATCTTCTACCTTGCCCTTACTTCGGCGACGCTGCCCATGTCGACCGTGGACGAGTACGCGCAGACCCTGCTCGCGCAGCGCATCTCCACGATCAGCGGCGTCGCCCAAGTCCAGGTGATCGGTTCGCAGAAATATGCGGTGCGCGTGCAACTCGATCCAAAGGCACTCGCTTCGCGCGGCATCGGCATCGACGAGGTTGCCGGCGCGATCAACCGGCACAACACCAACCTGCCCACCGGCACGCTTTACGGCGCGCATCGGGCTTATACGGTGGAATCGAACGGCCAGCTGCTGAATGCGGCGGCATTCCGTCCGATCGTGATCGCGTATCGCAACGGGGCGCCGGTGCGGCTGAGCGAAATCGGCCGGGTAATCGACAGCGTGGAGAACGACAAGCTCGCTGCCTGGCTCAACGGCGAGCGCGGCATCGTGCTCGCAATCCAGCGCCAGCCGGGCACCAACACCATCGAGATCGTCAATTCGATCAAAAATGTGCTGCCGACTTTCCGCGCGCAGGCCCCGGCCGGCCTGAACATGGAGATCCTCTATGACCGGTCGGAATCGGTGCGCGAATCCGTGAATGACGTGCAATTCTCGCTATTGCTTGCGCTGGCGCTGGTGGTGCTGGTGATTTTCCTGTTCCTGCGCAATATCTCCGCCACGCTCATTCCCAGCCTGGCGCTGCCGATGTCGATAGCCGGCACTTTCTCGGTAATGTATCTGCTGGGCTACAGCCTGGACAATCTTTCGCTGATGGCGCTCACGCTTTGCGTCGGCTTCGTCGTCGACGACGCCATCGTCATGCTGGAGAACATCAGCCGCCACATGGAAATGGGCAAGCCTCCCATGCAGGCGACGCTGGAAGGCGCGCGCGAAGTCGGCTTCACCATCGTGTCGATGACGTTGTCGCTCGCCGCGGTGTTCATTCCGGTTCTGTTCATGGGCGGCATTCTCGGCAAGCTGCTGCACGAGTTCGCGGTCACCATCATGGCCGCCGTGCTGGTGTCGGGTTTCGTGTCGCTTTCGCTGACGCCGATGCTGTGCAGCCGCTGGCTGCGCCCGGTCGCGCACCAACGCCACGGCAGGATCTACCGCTGGAGCGAGCGCGGCTTCGATGCGGTGCGCGACGTTTACGACTCGACGCTGAAATGGTCGATCAGAAACAGACGGGTCACGATGCTGGTGTTCTTCGCGGTATTCGGCGTGACCGCATGGCTGTTCTCCGCCATGCCCAAAGGCTTCCTGCCCAGTACCGACACCGGGCAGTTGCTGATCTTCACCGAGGCCGCGCAGGATATTTCCTTCGATGCCATGGCGGCGAAACAACGGCAGGCGGCGCGGATCGTGCAAGCCGACCCGAACGTCCTGGCCGCCATGGCATTCATCGGTCCTTCCTCGTCGGGATCGAGCCAGACGCTGAACCTGGGCCGTATTTTCATACGCCTGAAGCCCCGCAAGGAAAGACTGCCCGCGGACGCCATCATCCAGGAGCTGAGGCCAAAGCTCACGTCCATACCCGGCATGAAGGTGTACCTGCAGAACATCCCGCCGATACGCATCGGCGGCAAGGTGACCAAGAGCGAATACCAGTACACGCTGCAGGATGCCGATACCCAGGAGTTGTATCACTGGGCGCCGACCCTGGAAGCAAAGTTGCGCAGCCTGCCTGACTTCATCGACGTGAACAGCGACCTGCAGATCACCAATCCGACGGTGAAGGTGCAGATCGACCGCGACAAGGCCTCCTCCCTGGGCGTGACCGCAGAACAAATAGAGGACGCCCTCTACAGTGCATTTGGCTCGCGCCAGGTGTCGACCATCTACACGCCGAGCAACGAGTACTGGGTCATCCTGGAACTGGCGCCCGAGTACCAGTCCAGCCCCGAAGCCTTGTCCTTGCTCTACGTGCGATCGGGCACGGGCACGCTGGTGCCGCTGTCTTCGGTGGCGCGTGTCGAACGCGGCGTCAGCCCGTTGACGGTCACCCACCAGGGACAGTTGCCGGCGGTGACGTTGTCGTTCAACCTGAAACCGGGTGTGTCGCTGAGCCAGGCGATCAGCCAGCTCAACAAGCTCGTCACCGAGCTGCGCATTCCGCCCACGGTAATCGGCAGTTTCCAGGGCACGGCGCAGGCATTCCAGTCGTCGCTGGCCGGCATGGGGATGCTACTGATCATGTCGATCTTCGTGATCTACCTGATCCTGGGCATTCTCTACGAGAGTTACATCCACCCGGTCACCATTCTGTCCGGACTGCCGACGGCCGGCTTCGGTGCGCTGCTGACGCTGATGCTGTTCAAGCTCGACCTCAACATGTACGGCTTCGTCGGGCTCATCATGCTGATCGGCATCGTGAAGAAGAACGCCATCATGATGATCGACTTCGCCATCGAAGCGCAGCGCAAGGACGGCAAGCCGCCCGAACAGGCGATTTACGAGGCCTGCCTGATCCGGTTCCGGCCGATCATGATGACAACGGCCGCAGCACTGATGGGCACTCTGCCGATCGCAATGGGTCTCGGCGCCGGATCGGAAGCGCGCAAGCCGCTGGGCCTCGCGGTCGTCGGCGGATTGCTGGTGTCGCAGCTGCTGACCCTGTACATCACGCCGGTGATCTACCTTTACCTCGAGAGAGCCAGAACCTGGAATGAGCGTCGTCGCGGCCGCAGCGCGGCCGTGACCGCAGGCGCCTGACGGCGTGTTCGTTGGCCCGCCGTAGGTGACGTCAACGATATTCTCCGGCTGGCGTTAGAGCCGCGGCACCACGCGACCCGCTTCGTTCGCCCTGTGCTCGTTCCCGGAGAACACATGAGCGAACCGCTGAAGAAGACGGACGACCAATCGTTTCTGCGCAAGCTCGGTCCCGGACTGATCACCGGCGCCGCGGACGACGATCCGAGCGGCATCGCCACCTATTCTCAGGCCGGCGCGCAGTTCGGATTGAACATGCTCTGGACGGCGCTGATCACCTTCCCGTTGATGGTCGGCATCCAGACCGTCAGCGCGCGCATCGGCTGCGTCACGGGAGAAGGCCTCGCCGCCAACATCCGCCGCCTGTTTCCGCGCTGGGTCTTGCTGGTCGTCGTTTCGCTGCTCGTCATAGCCAATACCATAAACATCGCGGCGGACATCGCCGCGATGGGCGAAGCCCTGCAACTGGTTATCGGCGGCGGCCAACACGGCCATGCCGTCGTCTTCGGCGTGCTGAGCCTGTCGCTTCAGGTCTTCATCCCCTATCAACGCTACGTGCGCCTGTTGAAATGGCTGACGCTGTCGCTGCTGGCGTATGTGGTGGTCGCGTTCTCGGTGCACATAGACTGGATCCAGGCGATCCGGACGTCGCTGGCGCCGGAACTCTCGTTCAATCCGGAGTTCGTCGCTGTCGTGGTCGCGGTGTTCGGCACCACCATCAGTCCCTACCTGTTCTTCTGGCAGGCTTCCCAGGAAGTGGAGGAACTGCGCGGGGGCAACGGTTCGGCCGGGCTCAACAGCAGCCCGGAAGAGGCGCGCCGGCACCTGCACCGGATCAAGATCGACACTTACGTCGGGATGGGCTTTTCCAACCTGATCGCTTTTTTCATCATCCTCAGCACGGCGGTGACGCTGCACGTAGCCGGGGTCACCCAGATCCAGACCTCGGCACAGGCTGCGGAGGCGCTGCGCCCGCTCGCGGGCAATTTCGCATTCCTGTTGTTCAGCCTAGGGATCATCGGCACCGGGATGCTGGCGGTGCCGGTGCTGGCCGGCTCGGCCGCTTACGCAATGGCCGACAGCTTCGGCTGGAGACAGGGACTGGACCGCAAGTTGCTCGAGGCCAAGGAGTTCTACGGGATCATCATTCTGGCCACAGCCGGCGGGGTGCTGCTTGACTTCACGCCGGTCGATCCGATCAAGGCCTTGTTCTGGAGTGCGGTCATCAACGGCGTCATCGCAGTGCCGATCATGGCGGTGATGATGCTGATGGCGGTGCGCCCGGAGGTGATGGGTCCTTTCGTGATCAGACGCAGCCTCAAGGTCCTCGGCTGGCTGTCGGTACTGCTAATGCTGGTCGCCGTTGTAGCGATGTTCATTACGTCCTGGTGATCATCGGCTGCGCGCCTCTGCGGTCGCCATGCCATAATCCGGTCACGGCCTGCCCGGGCATGAGGAGGAGAATCGCGTAATGGCGGACATTGAAATTCCTGTCGGCGGAGGCATGGTATTCGCAAAGGCCCCGGACCCGTCGCTCGTTACCACCACCCACATCATCTACGGCTTGCACGCGCTGAGCATCCTCATCGGCCTTACCAGCGCGATAACCGTCGTCGGCGCATTCGTTTTCGGCATCCCCTCGATCATCGCCGTCATCATCAACTACGTGAACCAGGCGAATGCCCGCGGCACGTATCTCGAATCCCACTTCCGCTGGCAGATCCACACTTTCTGGTTCGCGCTGATGTGGATACTGATCGGGGTCGTGCTTTTCCTCACGATCATCGGCATCCCTCTCGCGTGGGCGGTCCTGGTCGGCGCGGGAATCTGGGTGATCTACCGCATCGCGCGTGGCTGGCTGACGCTGCAGGACGGCAAGCCGATGGTGTACTGAACCCGCGCCCGCCCGCCGTCGGGCCGGTCCGGATCCTTCCCGTAACGCACCTGCGAGGACTTGCGGGCGTCTTGCCGGAATCCCACAACAACAAACCATGCGATCGGTCTCGATCCTCCTTGTAACGGCACTATGCGCGCCACTTGGTGCCGCGCCAGCGGACTGGCTCGTCATCGCGCCCCACCATGACCACGTGACGATGGTGGACCGGCAGAGTTTCAGGCGCGACGGCGACAGATCGGAGGCGTGGTTGATGCACAACCATGACCGGCCCGTCAACGCGCCGGGGCTCGATCGTCCTTACCAATCGCAGCGCATTCACATGTTGTTCGACTGCGGCAAGCGCCTGGTCGGCACGGATCAGCGCGTATTCCACAGCGGCGCGCATGGCCGCGGAAGCGCGGTGGCGAACGAGCAGGTCAAGCCCGACGCGTTGCGCATGGCCGCGCCGGAGACTCAGTTGGAAACGATGCTGCTGGAGATGGCTTGCGCGGCCTGAATCGCAATGATGAAGATTTGATAAAGGGCTCCCCGGGGAGCGCAATTCATTTCATCCCTGTCTGGCCTGCAGTTCCCGCAGGAACGTGCGGATGCGCTTGGCGTTCTGGCCAAAATCGCTGCGCCCGACCCGCGACTTGGAGCGCACGTCCACCTTGCTGCCTGCGCCGTCTGCAACCACGCGCACCACGACATCGTCAGTGAAGCCGTAGAGCATGCTGGTGTCGGTGGCCTCGATCCGCCCTTCTGCGGCGTTCACGTCGACCACCTTCAGCTTCATGGCGCGCAGCGCCGCCTCGGCGGCCGCGAACACCTTGTCTTTTTCCGCGGGAACGATCAGCGTCATGATATCGGGATAGGCCTTGCGCTGCTGCTCGGCCACTTCCGGTCCGTCGTATTCCACCGTGTTATCGCCTTCCTTGCGCAGCGCGATCGCCGCGACGAATTTCGGCGGATTCTTGACGTCGGTGGTGATATCGTGGATGTAGGGATGCGCGTCCAGCGTCTGCTTCCAGTTCCACGGGATATACGCCGTCACTGCACCGACCACGAGTCCCAGCAGGCCGATCACCAGGACTTGCCGCGGTTTGCCCCCGGCGAGGATCAGGCCGATGATCGACAGCAACACCGCGGCGAGTGCGCCGAAGAACGCCCAGCGGATGATCATGAAGCCGGTGCGGAAATGCCACAGATCCATCCGGTAGCCGATTCCGGACAGCACGGCCCCCGCCGCGCATACCACTGCGAGAACCAGTCCGATGACCGCCAGCCACCTGGCTATCGGTTTGGCGGAAGCGCCTGAGGTCGATTGTGCGTTCATATCCCCTCCTTGTTCTGACGGAAAACAGCCGGCAACTGCGGCCGCCGGGCCTCGCATTCGGAGAGCATTCTAACCCCGCGGCCAACGATGCGCGCAGGGCATAGATGCTATGCGCGCGCGCGGCCTTCCCCGGCGGCGGCTCCAACACTACATTGTGTATGCATCCGGCGGATGTGCGCCGGAATCAACGGATCTGGAGGTCGATCATGAAAGACATACTCGGCATTCTTGGCAAGGCACTCGAAACGGTTCGCCCGAAAGGCACCGCTGCACTGGCCGCAGCGCGGCGCGAATTGCGCGGCGCGGCCGGCGATCTTCGCAGCATTTACGGGCGCAGCTGGAGCGACCGGGGTCACCTGTAGTCGCCGCCTGTCCACTCTTCAATCCCCGCTGTCTTTCCTTGCAGGTAGTTCGAGGGCCTTCGCGGCCCTCTTTTTTTTTCTTCAGACTTCTCTGTGAGTCGCGAACGACTCACCAATAACGCATTCACCGCCAGGGACGCCAAGGACGCCAAGGACGCCAGGGAAAGTCAAAATGCAAGAATCAAGTGAGTGTGCAAACCCTGTGCAAGTATCTGCGTTGCGACCGGCCCGTTACCCTATCTCCGCCTCGACTTCACGCTATTGTCTTTCCATGGCGTCCCTGGCGGTTAACGCTTGGCCTTAAAGGTTTGGCGACGAAAGGTTCCGCAAAGCGATCAATTCTTCAACACCCGGACGCCGATCACCCACACGAATGTCCGGACAACCCTGTTTTTTGTCCCGCCTCTGGGATAACCTGCCAC
>DASQOP010000298.1:0-2836 GCA_035644415.1 Burkholderiales bacterium | reverse complement strand
CGAAGCGAAGCGCGATTATCGCATTTCGCTAGAATGCGAACCGTCCCTATGATGAGACCCGTCGCATTTATATCAATCCCTTGCAAATTTAAGTCCATAATTGGTGACCTCAAACCGGGGTGGTCACCGGTTTTCACGGGGAGACACCAACATGAAGAAAGGCTTCGGCGCGGTCCTCGCTCTTTTCGCGGCAATCCTTCCGGCCGGATTCATCCTGGCGCAATCCCAAGGTCTCGAACAGAAGATCTGGACTCTGCTCGACGACGGGAAGGCGGCGTACGTTTCGCTGGCGGAGTCCGATTTGCGCGCCCTCGGCGCGGGTCTCGATCTGCCGGACGGCGGAAGATCGATCACTGCGCTGGCAGGGAAGGCTGACGGCGGCGCCTTCGATCCGCGCGACGTCGCCAAGCTTCCCGCGCAGCAGCTCGGCCACAAGGTAGACTGGATCGTCGAGCGTTTTCGCCGCTACAACTTCGATTGGGACATCACGGCCCTGCGCCTCACCAGCCTCAATCCGGAGGCGAAAAATTATCCGTGGTTCATCATCATCAACGGCGGCGCGGCGAATTTTTACGAATTCTACGTCGACCTGAAGAACCGTCCCGGCTGGGCGCAATACCTGGCGCAGAAGCTCAACGTCATGATCGTGACCATTCCCGGTAGCTTCAAATATGGCGGCTGGGACCTGCCGGTTCTGGACGCCAGGCGCCAGCCCGCATATTTGCTCGATCGCGATCTGTCCATGGACGAGTACGAGATGCGCAACGCCATCTACACCAACAGCCTGATACTGCAGGGGCTAAAGGCGCTGGTGACCAGGCACACGTCGGGCGACATTCTGCTGATCGGGCATTCGACCTCCGGCGAGCTTTCGATGCTCGCCTACGAGGATCCGGACCTGCGCGCCCGGCTCAAGGGTCGTTACCTGGGCTGGGGCAGCGGAGGACCGGCGCGGCTTGAGCTGTTGCGCAAGGTCAGGGGCAAGGAAATCGTGTCCCGTGCCGGCGCTTCCGGCCAGGCGGGAAAGACGCCGCTCCACGTTCTGGAACGCCGCGACCCGCCGAGCTACGCCCGCGGCTACAGCGGCTTTCTCAACCCGCTCTACGAAGTCGGCATGACGCATCTTCAGATCGCCGAACGCTGGCTCGCGGCGGAGGCGCGCCGCCGTCCCAACTTCAAGCAGCAGCTGCAGAACCTCGAGCACGGGGCCGACCTCGGAGAAAAGGCGTGGGTGGAGAACGAGATCGAATCCCTGCTCAAGCGCACCGGCAATCCCTGGCGCATCGCTGTCGAGGACGTCGAGAAGGATCTGTACGCCACCAATTTCACCCGCATGGACGGTTTCCAGCGTATGGTCTGGACGACGGCGAAACTCGACCGCAACCACTGGAGTGCCGAGGAGCCGATGAGGAGCATTGAGGTGTTCATCGCGAACGAATACCGGGCGAAAAATCCGGACGCGCAGGTACGGTTGATCAACTGGGACCTGCCGATGACGCATTACGGGCACCTGGAGCTTCCGCAACAGCTCGCCGCGGCGCATTACAGCGTCGTTCGCTGGCTGGTAAGGCCGTGATCGGTGAAGGCGATCTGGTTCCCTCTCCTGATTTATCCAAACGCGTAGAGCTTGGCCGGATTGTCCATCAGTATTTTCTTGCGGATCGTCGCATCCGGACTGGGCCTGGCGCGCCTGTGGCAAATCGCCAAGGAAAAGCTGAGGCTCTGGCCTTTCCCGCACTGAACCGGGCCGGTTTTCCCAGCCCGGCAATTGGGCTATAGTAGGCCGGCTGTTCATTCCGATAACCTGTAGAAACAGGGAGATTTGCCATCCAAAGGAGGGTTCCAATGTTGCGGAAAATCAGACGAGCCGCGCTCTTGGGTGCCGCGGCATTCGCGGCCGCCGGCACCGCCTACTCGCAGAACGAGCAGTTCATCCCCATGAACGGTTACTGGGTCGGACCGTACGCCGCGGGGGGCTCGGGCATCTTTGGCGGCTTCATCGACTACGTCAACATGGTGAACGCGCGCGACGGCGGCGTGAACGGCGTGAAGCTTACCTACGAGAAGTGCGAGACCGAATACAACAACGCGCGCGGCGTGGAGTGCTACGAGCGCACAAAGAAGCGCGGGCCGACCGGAGCGTCCCTCGTGCACCCGCTCTCGACCGGCATCACCTATTCGCTCATCGACAAAGGCACGGCGGACCATGTGCCGATCGTGTCGATCGGCTACGGCCGCACCGACGCCTCCGACGGGCGCGTGTTCCCGTGGGTCTTTCCTCTCATCACCAACTACTGGAGCCAGAACACCGCCAAGATCAAGTTCATCGGCATGAAAGAAGGCGGGATGGACAAGCTCAAGGGCAAGAAGATCGTAAACGTCTATCACGACTCGGCCTACGGCAAGGAAACGATTCCCGTGCTGGACGCACAGGCTGCGAAGTACGGCTTCCAGGTCACGCATATTCCGGTCGCGCATCCGGGCAACGAGCAGCAGGCGCAGTGGCTGCAGGTCCGCCAGATCAAGCCCGACTGGGTGATCCTGCGCGGCTGGGGCGTGATGAATCCGACCGCGCTCAAGGCCGCCGCGAAAATCGGCTTCCCGCGCACCAAGATCGTGGGCGTGTGGTGGAGCGGCGCCGAGGAGGACGTGATCCCGGCGGGCGATGCGGCCAAGGGCTACATCGCCGCGGCGTTCAACGTTTCCGGCGGCAACTATCCGGTGATCAAGGAGATCGAGAAGTTCGTCTACGCCAAGGGCAAAGGCGAGATGGAAGACCGCTCGCGCGTCGGCAGCATCTACTACAACCGCGGCGTGGTGTTCGGCATCATCTCCA
>DASQOP010000297.1:0-4581 GCA_035644415.1 Burkholderiales bacterium | reverse complement strand
GCCGATCTCGTACAGGCCGCCGAATGTCCACCAGGCCAGGCCCCAGATAAATACGATGATCGATACCTGCATTTCGAGATGATTTGCCTTTTCGATGTAGCGTCCGAACGTCCAGTTGGAAAACAGCGCCGCAGCGGCGATGAATACGCACCCGAGATAGAAACTGTCGAGGATCGGCGTGTCGCTGAAGCTCCGGCCGGCATCGACGACGAAGGCGATACCAGCCGCGAACTGCAGCAGCAAGCCGAAGGCGCGCGGGAGCCTTCTGCCCTGCTTCACACCTACCCAATACGCAGCCGCACCCTCTAGCGCCCAGGCCGCCGACGTCCAGCGGCCGTCGAAGGCGAGCGGGATCGCCAGCGTTGCGAAAATCACGCCCAGCGCGAGGAACGCCTCGACCAGCATGCGCAGGGTTTCGGCGTGGCGGCGGTAGAGCACCGAGGCCAGCACCAGATAAATCGCGGACACCGCGACCGCACCCCACGCGGCGCCGTACTCGATGTCGTGTACCAGCCGGCTCTGCAGGCCGAATCCGACCAGCGGGGTACCGAACACGATCGTGCTGTCGACGTAATGCCTGAGTCGCGGCGCCTGCCTCAACGCGAACAGCACCGCGATCGCAACGTACTGCAGGAAGAACAACAGCAGAAACGGCTCGGTGCTCTCGAACAGCTCCGGCCGGTAGTAGCGCGCCCCCCACATGGCGCCAATGCCGAAAGTGAAGACAAATCCAAGTACGTTGAGCGGGCGCCACGCGCGGTACAGCGCAATACCCAGAACTCCGGCATTGAGCACGGCGTAATAGCTAAACAGCATCACATGGCTGCCGCCCCCCGTCGATGCGAGCACCGGGGCCAGGAAGCCGCCCGACACGCCCAACACTGCCAGCGACAACGCGTTCTGTAGCACCGCAAGTACGGCCGAGAGGACTGCGATGGCAACGAGCGCGAAGAACGCCGCCTCGCCCGGGATCAAGCTGAACAGGCGAAACGCGCCAAACACCGTGAGAAAGAGCAGTCCCACTCCGCCGCCCTGCATCGCCAGCGCATAGACCGGCTTGCGCTCGCGCAATCGCCAGCCGATCACCAGCATAATTACAGCGCCCAGCGCCACGCCGATCAACCTCACCTCGATTGGCACTTGGGTGTGCTCGTAGGCGTACTTGAGCAGGAAGGCGACGCCGAAGAAGAGCACCACCACGCCGACCCGCACCAGCGCATTGCCTCCGGTCAGCCAGTTCCATGCGCGGCCGAAGAACGAAGGCTCGGCCAGCTGCCGGGAAGCGGGTTCAGCGTAGGCGGGTTCGGGTGTGGAGGATTCGGCTGCCGCTTCGGCGGCGACCGGTGGCGTGGGAACCGGAGAAATATCTTCGGCTTGCAGGATTTCGGGCGTCAGCTCCGCTACTGGAGCCGCAGTGACCGGCTCGGGCCGGACCGCTGCTGAAGGCGCCGCTGTCCCGGGTGATTGGGACATCTTCTTGCGCAGTTCGCTCACCGCAGCTTCCAGCGCAGCGAGCCGTGCTTCGAATTCGGGTTGGCTGGATTGGCCGCGGAAATAGGAGATCAGCACCCCGGCCGCGGCACCGAGCAGACCGCCCCAGAGGGTGCCGTAGCCGCCAACGAGCATGCTTCCGAGAAGGAGTCCGGCAAACAGCCCGATGAACCACATGGCGTCATTCTCCCGTCAACAGCGCGTGGCCAATGGCCCGGCATCTTTGCATACATCTCGCGGTCCGCCCAGCCCATCGGCATAACGCGGAACCGCAACACGGGCACAAAAAAATCGCGCCGGTCGGCACCTGCGCGGCGCGGCTCGGGAATACATCATTCTGCTCGAGGAAGTAAACCATTGACCGCAAAGGACGCCAGGGACGCCAAGGAAGGTCAAAAGCTAGTCGGGGTACAAAGCATATCTCGTGAGCCCAACTGGCAACCATTGCATGTTCCCGTCGAGATTTATCTCTCCCCCGGTTTTCCTCCGCGTCCCTGGCGTCCTTTGCGCTTGGTGCTTATTGAGTCCTACTTCAGCGGCTTATACCGCAGCCGCCTGGGCTTGGCGCCCTCTTCACCCAGCCGCTTCACCTTATCGGCCTCGTATTCCTGGTAGTTGCCGTCGAAGAACACCACCTGCGAGTCGCCTTCGAACGCCAGGATGTGCGAGGCGATGCGGTCGAGGAACCAGCGGTCGTGGGATATGACGAGCACGCTGCCGGCGAATTCCAGCAGTGCATCTTCCAGCGCGCGCAGGGTTTCCACGTCGAGGTCGTTGGAGGGTTCGTCGAGCAGCAGCACGTTGCCGCCGGCTATCAAGGTCGTGGCCAGATGCAGCCGGCCGCGCTCGCCGCCGGAGAGATTGCCGACGACTTTCTGCTGGTCGGCGCCCTTGAAGTTGAAGCGGCCGGCATAGGCGCGCGACGGCATTTCGAATTTGCCGACGGTGAGGATGTCCTGGCCGTTGGAGATCGCTTCCCACACCGTCTTCTTGTTGGCGAGCGCATCGCGGCTCTGGTCCACGTATGCCAGCTTGACCGTGGAGCCGAGCACCACTTCGCCGCTGTCGTGTTTCTCCTTCCCCGAGATCATCCGGAACAACGTGGACTTGCCGGCGCCGTTCGGGCCGATGATGCCGACGATCGCGCCGGCCGGGACCTTGAAGCTCAGCTTGTCTATCAGCAGACGGTCGCCGTAGCCCTTGCTCACGTTCTTGAATTCGATGACGCTGTCACCCAGCCGCTCCGCGACCGGAATGAAAATTTCCTGGGTTTCATTTTGCTTCTGATGCTCGTGGGACGACAACTCCTCGAAACGCGCAATGCGTGCCTTGCTTTTGGCCTGGCGCGCCTTGGGACTGGAACGCACCCACTCCAGTTCCTTTTGCATCGCCTTGATGCGGGCGGATTCCTGCTTGGCCTCGACCTCCAGGCGTTGTTCCTTCTGTTCCAGCCAGGAACTGTAGTTGCCTTTCCACGGAATGCCGCGGCCGCGGTCGAGTTCCAGGATCCACTGCGCCGCGTTGTCGAGGAAATATCGATCGTGGGTCACCGCCACCACGGTTCCCGGAAATTTCTGCAGGAACTGCTCCAGCCACTCCACGCTCTCGGCGTCGAGGTGGTTGGTAGGCTCGTCCAGCAGCAGCATGTCGGGCTTGGACAGCAAAAGCCTGCACAGCGCCACGCGGCGTTTTTCGCCGCCAGAGAGCTTTTCAATCTTCGCGTCCCACGGCGGCAGGCGCAATGAGTCGGCGGCGATCTCGAGCTGGTGCTCGACGTTGTCGCCGGAACCGGTGGCCACAATGGCTTCGTACTTCGCCTGCTCGGCGGCCAGCTTGTCGAAGTCGGCGTCGGGCTCGGCATAGGCGGCGTAGATCGCTTCGAGCTTTTGTTTCGCTTCGAAGACTTCGCCGAGACCTTCCTCGACGGCCTGGCGCACCGTCTGCTTGGGATCGAGCTGCGGCTCCTGAGGCAGGAAACCGATGCGCAGGTCGGGCATCGGGATGGCTTCGCCCTCGATTTCCTGGTCCAGGCCGGCCATGATCTTGAGCAGGCTGGATTTGCCCGAACCGTTGAGCCCGAGCACGCCGATCTTGGCGCCGGGAAAAAAAGACAGCGAAATATCCTTGAGGATCTGGCGTTTGGGCGGGACGATCTTGCCCACCCGCTGCATCGTGTAAACGTACTGGGCCATGAAATCCGTATCTCGGTTGCGAAACTGGAAAGCGGGGAATTATATGCGGGAAATGGGGTGGGACGAACATTGAGTGCTGCGTGCTGTGTGCTGAGGGAGAAGCAGGACTCGGGACTCGGTGAAAATCAGCCGGCCGGAGGCCGGCATTAGATGCCTTCAACGCAAAGGACGCGAAGGCACGCGAAGGAAAAACAAGAAAAAGGAAATCGAATACCGAATTACCGGAAACGACTCGGAGCGATCATGTGCGCCGAAGGTAATAATGAAGTTTCTCTCCAGAGTCTCAGGGTTTCAGTGCCCTGTAAAGGAACGGCAGGCTCACGTCCATCCGGTAATCGATGTCGGAGTGGTCGTCGTCGAATTCCTCGCAACTGTGCCGGATGCCGGCCTGGGAGAGCCGCTTCGACAGGATGCGCGCGCCGTAATGGATGTGATACTGGTCGCGCCAACCGCAATCGATGTAGATGCCGCGCAGCGACTTCAGGTTGTCGCGGTATTTCGCGACGAGATGGATCGGGTCGTGCTCGCGCCACTTGCTCCAGCGTTTTTCGATGACCTCGCCCGATTCCAGGTTGAACGGAACACGGAAGCCAAGCGGCGCCCTCGGGTCCGGATCGTAGGTGGCCGCCATGCACAGGTTCATGATGCAATGGCTTTCTGCTGTGGTCAGCTTTTCCTTTTTCCACACGTGCGCGAGGAAACGTTTGATGCGCCCGTCGTCCAGTCCTTCGGCGAGGCCCTTGCGGGACGATTCGCGGAGCGCGTCGTAGGCGCCGGCCTTTCGCTTGGGCACGCGATGCTTGGCGAGCTCGTTGAGCGTGTTCGGCCAGTCGTGCCAGTACACGAAATCGAAATACGCGTCGCCGGAATGATTGGCGATCGCGCCCCAGTATTTCGC
>DASQOP010000296.1:0-4652 GCA_035644415.1 Burkholderiales bacterium | reverse complement strand
CCATAAGCAACGGAACAGACCATGAGCGTAAAAAAGCTACTGGACCTCACCGGAAAAACAGCGCTGATCACCGGCGGCTCGCGCGGACTCGGGCTGCAAATCGCCGAAGCCCTCGGCGAGATGGGTGCAAAAGTGGCGATCACCGCCCGCAAGGCAGGCGAGCTGGCGGAGGCGAAGGCGCATCTCAAAGGCCTTGGCGTTGACGCGCTGACCGTCGTGAATGACCTGCAGGACACCGCATCGGTGCAGCCGATGGTCGAACAGGTGCTGAAGAGCCACGGCCAGATCGACATTCTGGTGAACAACGCCGGCGCAGCCTGGGGCGCGCCGGCCGAGGATCATCCGCTGGACGCCTGGTACAAGGTGATCAACCTGAATCTGACCGCGGTGTTCCTGGTGAGCCAGGCTGTTGCGAAACTCAGCATGATTCCGCGCAAGTACGGGCGGATCATCAACCTCGCCTCCATCGCCGGACTGGTAGGCACCGATCCACGCATGATGCCAACCATCGCCTACAACGCGAGCAAAGGCGGCGTGGTCAATTTCACGCGCTCCTTGGCGGTGGAATGGGCGCACTACGGGATCACGGTGAACGCCATCGCTCCGGGCGTATTTCCGTCGAAGATGTCGCAGGGCATGATCGACAAGGCCGAGCAGGTCATCCTGGAAATTACTCCGATGAAAAGGCTGGGTGCGGATTACGATCTGAAGGGTTTGGCGGTGTTGCTGGCGTCCGATGCGTCCGCTTACATTACCGGGCAGATCGTCGCTGTCGACGGCGGACTGGTCGCGATGTAACGCCATGGCAAAGGTGGCGACAGGCTTCGACATCCATGTGCCCTTCGTGGAGCACCTTGGTCTGCAGCTTCTAGAGAAGCGTAACGGTGTGGTGCGCATGCGCCTCGATCCCCGGCCGGAGCTTGCGAACAGCTGGGGTTCGGTACACGGCGGCGCACTCATGACGCTTCTCGACGTGGCTCTGGCGAGCGCGGGACGCTCGCTCGACGAGCACTGCAACGGCGCACTGACCGTAGAGATCAAAGTAAACTTCATTGCCGCCGCGGGCGGGCCGGTGCACGCCGAGGCCCGCGCCCAGCGCGCCGGCCGTTCGCTGATCTTTTCCGAGGGCGAACTGCGCAGCGAGGATGGTAGCTTGCTGGCAAAGGCGACCGGCACCTTCAAACTGCTGTACCCGTCCCCGAAGGACCAGGGACGGTAGACGATGTAATCTGAATAAAACGGGCGCTAACCACGGAGGACACGGAGGACGCGGAGGAAAGGCAAGAGCAAGAAAACAAGTTGGGGTAAAAATATTTCGTTGGCTCACGATTTATTGCAGCGAACGTTGGCCACACAGGTTAGCGAACAGTTACCTCGCTTTTTCCTCCAATTTTCTTTTCCTCGTTTTTGTTTTTCCTCCGCGTCCTCCGCGTCCTCCGTGTGCTCCGTGGTGGGAGCTGTTCCTAGAGAAAGAGAGAGAATGCATGGCGCTTGATCCGCAGATCGAATTCGTCATCGGCCTGGTAAAGAAGGCCAATGCCCCCGAGTTCTGGCAGCTCACGCCCGACCAGGCGCGCAGCCAATACCTGCTGCGCGTCGCCAAGCTGGCGGTCAAGGAACCGATTTTCAGGACCGAGGACCGGCGCATTTCCGGTCCCGGCAGCCATATCCCGATCCGCATCTACACGCCGCGCGAGATCAAGCCCGGTGAAAAGCTGCCGGTGCTGCTGTGGTTCCACGGCGGCGGCTTCGTCATCGGCTCGCTCGAAACCCACGATTCCGTCTGCCGGATGCTGGCCAACCAGGCCGACTGCATCGTAGTCTCGGCGGACTACCGGCTCGCCCCCGAGTACAAGTTTCCCGCGGCGGTGGAGGATTGCGAGGCGGCGTTGAAGTGGGTGGCGCTGCACGCGGTGGAGTTCGGCGCGGATCCGCAAGCCATCGCGATCGGCGGGGACAGCGCCGGGGCGAACCTGGCGACGGTGGTGGCCATCCTGGCACGCGATGCCGGCCATCCGAAGCTCGCGTTCCAGTTGCTGATCTATCCCTGCGCAGCGCCGGAACCGGAGACGCCTTCGCACTACAAATTTGCCGAGGGCTATGTGCTGAGCCGCAACACCATCACCTGGTTCTTCAAGCATTACCAGCGCAGCCGGGCGGACTCGAACGATTTCCGCTTCGCGCCGCTGGCCGCCGACGACCTCGCGAATCTGCCGCCGGCGCTGGTGCTGGTGGCAGGCTACGATCCGCTGCGCGACGAGGGCGTGGATTACGCGAAGCGGCTGATCGAGGCCGGCAACCGCGTACGGCTCGTCAATTACGAGGGCATGATCCACGGCTTCATCCTGATGGGCGGCGCAGTGGACGCGGCGAAGCGCGCCGTGGCGGAATCGGCGCAAGCGCTGCGCGAAGCGTTTGCAGGCACGCGCACAGTGGGGAAGAAGGACTCGGCGTTCGCAAAATAACAGGAGGCGCAATGATATCGCTGACGGGGAAAGTGGCCTGGATTACAGGCGCGGGAACGGGGATCGGCCTGGCCGGCGCCAAGGCGCTGGCGGATGCGGGGGCGACGGTGGTCATGTCGGGACGCCGCAAGGAAGTGCTGGCGCTGGAGGCGGAAAAGATCCGCATCAAGGGCGGCAAGTCCGAGATCGAGGCGCTGGATGTCTCGGAAGCGAAAGCCGTTAAGAAAACGGCAAGCGCCATCCTCAGCCGTCACGCACGCGTGGACATCCTCGTCAACAGCGCGGGATTGAACGTGCCGAACCGCTACTGGAAGAACCAGACCGTCGAGGGCTGGAAGGAAGTGATCGGCATCAACCTCGACGGCTCGTTCTACACCACCCTTGCGGTGCTGCCGTCGATGCGCGCCAGGAAAGATGGCCTGGTCATCAACGTTTCCTCCTGGGCCGGCATCTTCCATCCGAAGCTGACCGGCGCTGCCTACAACGCCAGCAAACACGCCGTCACGGCAATGACCGAGACCATCAACATGGAGGAGTGCGCGAACGGCATCCGCGCTTGCGCAATCTGCCCGGCGGAAGTGGCCACGCCGATCATGGACCGGCGCCCGGTCCCGCCGAGCCAGCAAGACCGCGCGCGCATGCTCCAGCCCGAAGACCTTGGCAACACCATCCGTTTCATTGCCCAGATGCCGCCGCACGTGTGCATCAACCAGGTGATCATCAGCCCGACCTGGAATAGGATGTATATCGAGAACCTCTAGTTGTTGCCGAAAAACCATGAACGCGACACTCTTCAGGAACGTAAGAGTTCTGGACTGTACCGGCAACCCCGCGTTCGCCGGTTCTGTGCTCGTCGAAGGCGACAGGATAGCGGCGGTCGTTCCGGCCGCCGCCTCGCTTGCTTTCGGCAACGCAAGGGTTGTCGACGGCCAGGGCGCAACGCTGATGCCCGGGCTCATCGAGGCGCATTCGCATCTTTCGTTCACCGACTTCGCCCAGTCGGTCGAGCTCGGATTCATTCCGCCCGAAGAGCATACATTGCGCACCGCGCAGAACGCGCGGCGCATGCTCGACGCCGGCTTTACCAGTTGCTTCAGCGCTGCGTCGGCCAAACCCAGGCTGGACATTGTGCTTCGCAACGCCATCGACAACGGCGATTTTCCCGGTCCGAGAACGCTGGCGGCCAGTCCGGAAATGACCGTCACATCGGGTCTTGGCGATGTGCGTCTTTATCACATGTATCGGGAGAACTTCGGCGTGGTCTGCAACGGCGCGGAAGAGTTTCGGCGCTTCTCGCGGGAGATGGTGCGCGAGGGTGCGGATACCCTGAAGATAAACGTGTCGGGGGATGACGGAGTGCCCGCATCGCGCGCCGATACGACGGTGATGACCGAGACCGAGGTCGCTGCCGTTTGCGACGTGGCCCGCGCACATGGCAAGCGCGTGGCGGCGCACGCCCGCAGCGCCGAATCGGTGAAGATGTGCCTGCGGCACGGAGTGGAAGTCATTTATCACGCCACGCTCCTCGACGAGGAAGCGACGGACCGGTTGGAAGCGCAGAAAGACCGGATTTTCGTGGCGCCGGTGCTCGGCCATCTCTATACCACGCTGAATGAAGCGGGGCCGTGGGGGATTACCCGCGAAGTTGCGGAGAAGCGCGGGACCGGCCGGGAACTCGAACGCGGGATCGAGAGTATGAAAGACCTGAAGCGGCGCGGCGTACGCATCCTGATCGGTGGCGACTATGGGTTCGCCTGGAACCCGGTCGGCACCGATGCGCGCGACATTGCGCACTTCGTGAATCTGCTTGGGTTCACGCCCATGGACGCGATTATCGCGGCGACGAAACTCGGCGGCGAGATCATGGGCATGGGCAACCGCCTGGGTCAGATCAAGGCGGGCTTTCTGGCCGACCTGTTGCTCGTCAACGGCGATCCGCTCGAAGACGTCGCCATTCTGCAGGACAAGAGCAGGATCCCGGGAATCATGAAAAACGGGGTGTTCTGGAGGGCGCCCGATCCAGCCCTGGTAGGATCAGCGCGACACTGAGTCTGGAATCAGGGGCGCACGGCAATCAAGGCGTTCGCGGTTGAAGGACTAGCGGCTGGAGAGGAAATCCACCGCCAACGCGGCCAGCGAGCGTGCGCCCTGCAGCAGTCCCGATTCGTCGATATGGAAGCGTGGCGA
>DASQOP010000295.1:0-2137 GCA_035644415.1 Burkholderiales bacterium | reverse complement strand
GGTGGCGGCCTCTGTACTTACTCCGACCCGCGGCGTTTCTTCTCCCATCGGCGAGACAAAGTCACTGGTCGCATGGCCGCCCTGATCTGGCTGGCCGACTGAGGGTTTGTCAGCTACGCCACCGGTGCGCTGCTCGGCGCGGTGTTCCTCGAAATCCTGCCACACGCGCTCGAGCAGGTGTCGCTCATTTCGCTGGGCATCGGCTCGATCGCGCTGGTTGGCTTCCTTGCAAGGGGTCATGGCTAGGATTAAGCGGCGTGTGCAGCTTGACTTGACCAGGGGTGCGGTCAAGAATCCCGAACGTGTTGTGATTTCGATTCTTCCGGCGTCCACCGGGACATGAGTTCACCTGCAGAATCCTCTCCCGGCGCCTATCAGGAGCTCGCCAAAGCCAATCAGGCCCTGGTCGAAGATTTTCTGCGCCAGCTTCCCTCATCCGGCCGCCTCGAATTCACCGAACTGATGCGCACGCTGGCATTCGGTTCGGATGCACAGCGCGAGAAATTGCGCTCCCTCCAGGAACGCCTCTATCGTGCGCATCTCGCGCTCTGGGGCAGTCTGCTCGGTGGCGGCAACGATACCGTGCAGGATGCCGACGCTGGCGGCGATCACCGTTTCGATGCGCCGGAATGGAGCGAGGTGCCGTTCTTCCGTTACCTGCGGCAGGCTTACCTTGTGAACGCGCGTTTCTTCGACGAACTGGGCGAACTGGCGGAACTCGACGGTCACGCGAAGCGGCGGCTGCAATTCGTGCTGCGCCAGTTCGCGGACGCGATCGCGCCCACCAATTTTGCCGCGACCAATCCTGAAGTCATCAAGCTCGCCGGGGAGAGCCGCGGCGAAAGCCTGTCGCAGGGGATGAAGTTGCTCGCCGCGGATCTCGCGCGCGGCCGCATTTCGATGACCGACGAGCGTGCCTTCGAAGTCGGCCGTAATCTCGCAGTCACGCCCGGAGCGGTAGTGCTGGAGAACGAAGTGATGCAGCTGATCCAGTACGCTCCCTCTACCGACGAGGTTTTCGAGCGGCCCCTGCTCATCGTGCCGCCGTTCATAAACAAGTACTACATCCTCGACCTGCAACCGGAAAATTCCTTCGCGAGCTACTGCGTCGAGCAGGGCTTCACGACTTTCATCGTCTCCTGGCGCAACATCCCGCCGGAACTCGGACATCTCACCTGGGACGACTACGTCCGCGAAGGAGTACTGGACCCGCTCGATGCGGTGCGCACGATCACCCGCGCCGGACAGGTCAACACGCTGGGTTTCTGCGTCGGCGGCACGCTGCTTGCGACCGCGCTCGCAGTCATGGCGCAGAAGAACGATGCTTCGGTTGCCTCGCTCACATTGCTCGCCTCGATGCTGGATTTTTCCGAGACTGGCGACATCAGCGTATTCGTGGACCGGGAATTCGTCGAGCGCGCCGAGCAGGAATTTCGCAGCAGCGGCTCGATGCCCGGAAGCCGGCTCGCCGCAACCTTTGCGACGCTGCGCGCGAACGATCTGGTGTGGCATTTCGTGATCAACAACTATCTGAAAGGCAGGGAACCGAAGCCCTTCGACCTGCTCTACTGGAACGCAGACGGAGCCAACCTGCCGGGCCGTCTATACGCCTATTACCTGCGCAACATGTACCTGGAGAACAATCTGAGAATTCCCGGTAAACTCGAATCGTGCGGCGTGCCTGTGGACCTGCGCAGAATCGAGGTGCCGGCCTTTGTGCTGGCCACCCGCGAAGATCATATCGTCCCCTGGAAGACCGCGCACCTGAGCGCGGCATTGCTGGGCGGGTGCAGCGAGTTTGTGCTCGGCGCGAGCGGACACGTGGCGGGCATCGTCAACCCCGCAGCGAAGAACCGCCGCCACTATTGGACCAATAGCACGGCGGCGCCGGACGCGGACGCCTGGTTTGCCGGTGCAGTCCAACAAACCGGAAGCTGGTGGCCGCACTGGGTGAACTGGCTACGCGAGAACTCGGGCAACAAACAACTTGCACCCCCTGCACTGGGGAACACGAGATTTTCCGTGATCGAGCCGGCGCCCGGACGGTACGTGAAGGAAAAGCTCCGCTGAGGGCATACACCCGGCGGCGGAGTTCAACCAAGAAATTGGGAGGAACCAGCCATGGCAAAACGAAACG
>DASQOP010000294.1:0-2065 GCA_035644415.1 Burkholderiales bacterium | reverse complement strand
CGCTCTGCCTTCGAACAGGAGCAGATACTGCACGAGAGCTTCGGCGCCATCAAGGAAATCATCCTTCTGCAGGCGCAGAATTTCTTTCGCGGCCGATTTGAGCGAGCCAGCAAGTCCTTTTCTCTCGCCGCCGCTCACAGTCAAGCGGCGGCACAAAATCCCAGGCACCTCATGGAATTCGTTGCCGCGGTTGGCCTGGTCGGCCTCGCGCTCGTGCTCGACGGTCGCGAGGATGGCGTCGGCCCCTGGCTGGGACAATTGACGTTTCTCGCATTTGCCGCTTACCGGCTCTTGCCGATCCTGCAGCAGGTATTTGCCGCGTCCGTGAATATTCGCGCCGACCGCGCCGGGCTCGCCCTGATTGCGCCGGATTTGCGGCGAGCTCGAGCTGCAGTTCACACGACCACTCCGGCAAACTTCACGCTGACGGATTGCGCACGGCAGGTGCGCCCTCAACGGGAGATCCGGCTCGAAGAAGTGTCGTTTCGTTATGCCCCTGACCAACCTTGGGCCCTCATGGGGGTCTCCCTGCGAATCCCCGCCGGTGCTGCGGTAGGCATCGTCGGCGTCAACGGCTCGGGAAAGACGACACTGGTGGATGTGATCGTGGGGCTGCTAGTGCCTTCTGAGGGACGGGTGGAAGTGGATGGGAGCGCGCTCGACGAGGCCAACCGTGCGGCCTGGCAGTCCCGAATTGCCTATGTTCCGCAAAATATATTCCTACTGGACTCGAGCATCGCGGAGAACATTGCGTTGGGAATTCCTGCCGCGGACATCAATCGACACCGGCTGTCGGAAGCGGTTCGCCTGGCGCAACTCGATGAGTTCATCAAGACCCTCCCCGCAGGCTGCGATCATAGAGTGGGCGAGCGAGGCATCCAGCTGAGCGGCGGCCAGCGGCAGAGAATCGGCATTGCGCGCGCGCTATATCGGGCAGCAACCGTCCTTGTGTTCGACGAGGCTACGAATGCTTTGGACGGTCTGACGGAACAGGAACTAATGTCGACGCTTGGCCGTTTGCGCGGCCGCTATACGACTATTCTCATCGCGCACCGAATGACCACGGTGCGCTCATGCGACATCATCTTCGAGCTCGAAAACGGAAAAATCACTGGCAGCGGTACTTATGACGGACTCCTGAAGAGTTCGGCAGTGTTCCGGCGAATGACCGGGGTCCGCTGAGTGGAGGCATGGCGTGAGACCTAGGCCAGATTTCTTCATCGCCGGTGCCCTCAAATGCGGAACCACCTCGCTGTTTATCTACCTCAGGGCGCATCCAGCGGTGTTCATGCCCGCAAACAAGGAGCCAAACTACTTTTGCGGCGACCTGGTAGCTCACTGGCCCGACGGAGCGTCCTTCCGCGTCGGCACCCTCGCGGAGTACGAGGCGCTCTTCTCGACCGCTCCGCCGCAGGCGCTGACGGGCGAGGCATCGGTGTTTTACCTCTATTCGAAGCTCGCGATCGGTCAAATAATGGCGCGCAACGTCAATGCCAAGATCATCGTAATGTTGCGTAACCCCATCGAGGCGGCGCGCTCTCTGCACGCCTACCACTGGAACAACCACCTGGAAGACGTCCGCGATTTCGAGCAGGCGTGGCGACTGCAGGAGCCGCGTCTTGAGGGACGGCACTTGCCGCCGCGCTGGCCGTACCCTCAGCTGTTGCAGTACGGAGCCCAATATTCCTATGCGCCGCAAGTGCGTCGGCTGTTGGCGCAGGTGCCGCGAAAGCAGTGTCTGTTCTTGCTCTTCGAGGAATTCTTTGCCGATCCATCGCGCCAGTTCGCGCGGGTGCTCGATTTTCTGGGTTTGCCGCCCGACCCCGCCAGGACGGCTTTCCCGGTAGTGAACCAGACGATCGGGGTGAGATCCCTCCGCCTGGATCGACTGCTGCGTCAGCCACCGCCGGCACTCCTGGCCCTGCGGCACACGGCACATGCGTTTGGTTTTCACCCCGTGCGTGCACTGAAGCTCCTCAACCGGGTCGCGGGCGAGAGGCCGCCCCTGCGAGAGGCGTTTCGCGCGGAGCTCGAGGAATATTTTTCCGTCGATGTCGCGGAACTA
>DASQOP010000293.1:0-4288 GCA_035644415.1 Burkholderiales bacterium | reverse complement strand
GTGTCGGCCGCACGGTCGAAGATCATCGGCGCCGAGACCGCGGAGACGATAAATGCAACCACCGCGAATACCACACCGGTACTCATGTAGGTGACGAAGAACTCGTAATAGTCCCAGTCGATGATGGTCTGGTAGAAGGTTTCGCGAACCGACGGCAGGGTGCCGCCCAAGGTCTGCACGAACAGCAACCTCGATATCAATACCCATGCGACCGCCAGGATCGCGAGCAGCAACCCCAGGCGCGCAAGCGACCTACCGTTTCTCAGCGCACCGTCGAGCGACGCGTCGAAGGTGGCGCGCTGGCCGGAGGCGCGCAGCCGCGACAGCTCGTAAAATCCGGCACCGAATACCGGCCCCACCAGCAGGAAGCCGGACACCGCCGCGGCGAGCAGATCAATCTGCGTGCTGCACATCAACAAGATCAACCAGCCCAGCGCGACCAGAATCAATCCGTGGACGACGCTGGGCCCGGGGTTGGCGGTGAAATCCTCCCATCCGCGCGCCAGCCAGTGCAGGGGTTGCAGCGCGCCGACGCGGGCCACCAGCGGCAAACCCGGAGAGTGAGCAAATGCATTGATAGGCTTGTCCATGATTCGCCCCTCCTTACGATGAAGCTGCGACGTCTACTGCGAAGCTGCCCGCGGCCATGTCCAGGGCCGGTGCCGCAGGTTGGCGCACTTGCAAAACAGTTTCCTCCATTTTCGGCGGCGGCGGTTGCCCGCAGTGCGGCATCAGGAGCAAATGGAAGACAACGTTGGCCTGTTCCTTGCTGTATAGGTCATTGCGCGGCACTCGATGTCCCTGCCGGTGAAGGCAGAAGAATCTGCATAAGTTTCTCCGATCCTGCGCGTAATTGTCGTTCGAATTCTGCAAGGACCTGCCGTTTTGCACTGAATATCGGCACCCGCTGTCCGGCAAAAGGCTGTCAGGAAAGGCCCGAATCTTGCGTCATAAAACTGCAATGGCACTACATGGTGCGAAGATGTGACGCAGCGCGCCAGCCATCGACCCCGGAAAATATTGCGACAACTCTTCTACATGCGACGTACCGCGCGCCGTGTTCCGCTGCTGTCTAGCTGGCGGAACGATGCGCGCTTTTTCTGGCACACCAGAAACAAGGCTCCATGGATCGCCACCCTGATTGTCGCGGCAGCCATCACGACGTTCAGTGCAATCATGTATTGGCTCGAATCGAACAGTTCGGAGAAGCGCGAACTGACGTGTCTTGCGCTGAACGTGTACTACGAAGCCCGGGGAGAGCCACTTGCGGGGAAATACGCCGTGGCGGAAGTCACAATGAACCGCGTATCTTCGCGCCGTTACCCGGGAACGGTCTGCGAAGTCGTCTACGAGAAAAGATGGGACTGGTTGCGCAAACGTTACGTGGGCGCATTCTCATGGACGGAGTTCGACATTGTTCCGCACCCGGAAGGCGAGCAATGGCATCAGGCCAGGGAAGTTGCCGAAGCCGTCTACTCCGGAAGGCAGCCGCCGCAACTGAACGGCGCTTTGCATTATCACGCGACTTACATCAGACCCAGCTGGGCGCGCGGCCGGCAACCCGTCGCACGCATCGGCGGGCATGTTTTCTACAAGTAATTGGCCGCGGGAATCGGTGGTAAACAGGACTCGGGATTCAGGACAAGCAGCCGGCCTATCGCCGGCTAAAAGAGCGTTGACGTGAAGAACGCTTAGGAAACACAAATCGTAGGGACTAGAATTTTCTAGCCTCTAGCCCCTCGTCACTAGTCACCAGTAACCGCTCTGTCCGCCAGCGTAGCGTCGTTAAAAGGTGTCGCCGTCGCCGCCGTGAACATGTGCGAGCATTCCAGTCGCCGAGGCACGCACCGGCGGCCGGCGGCGTATGCGGTAGACAGATGCAGGCGGCATGTTGGCCAGCGCGCCGCCGATACGGACCGCCTTGAGTCCGAACCGTTCGAGAATGGAGCGGCGCACGGGGCAGCGCGGGCCGTAAGTGAACTGGTAAAACGCACCGTCGGCGCGCATGTGCGCGAATGCGCCGTCGAGGATGGCGGATACCAGATGTGCAGGCATCGACAGCAGCGGCAGCCCGCTCACCACCGCGCCGACGCGCTCGCCTCCGAACAGCTCGACCGACTTCAGGCGCGCCGCGTCCATGCGCAGGACGTATGCACGCGGGTAGCGGGACTGGAGCATGCGCGCGAAGTCGGGCCCGTACTCGACCAGCGCCAGCTTGTCTTCGGGGACACCTCGCGCAAGCAGCGCTCTGGTGAATACCCCGGTGCCGGGCCCGAGTTCGATGACCGGGGCCGAGACCGGTGTGATCTCCGCGGTAATGGCGTTGGCCAGCGCCGGGCTCGACGGCGCGATAGCCGCAACGCGCCGTGGATCGGCGAGCAAAGAGCGGAAGAACGTGAAGGCATTGGTCATTTATTGTCGGGTTGTCCGCAGGCAAAAAGGATCGCGTTCGCAATGTACTTCAAATCGGGGGCGGTGCGCGAGCAAAAGAATTGCGGGCCCGGCTTCGGGTTCGCAGCTGACGCACGCCGGCAGGAGGGGTAGGATTCATCGCTGTCGGGGGAGCATTGCCGACGACTGTCAAGGAGGAGGTTCGCAATGGTTTATAAGAACGCGTATGCAATGACGGCAGCGGCCTTGGGGTTGGCGCTGGCTTTCGGAGTGGGGGTTGCGGTCGGTCAGAATGCGCCGACCGAAAACAAGGGGGTGAACATCAGCCCGCCTACCGCGCTCGACCTGGGAGGGGAGATTGACGGGGTGGCAGGCCGGCAACTGCGGCTGCGGGTAGTTACGCTGGAACCCGGCGGTGTGGTCGGCGTCCATAGTCACAACGGCCGGCCCGGTGTGGCCTACGTTTTGCAAGGCACGCTCACCGAGCACGTCGACGGCAGCGGCATGCACGAACGCAGCGAGGGTGAAAGCTGGACCGAAGGCAAGGCCATCACCCATTGGGCCGAGAACAAGGGCCGCAAGCCGGTCGTGGTCATCGCCGTTGATGTATTCAAGCCGTAAAGACTGCGGTGACGAGTGGCGGGGAAAAGCAAGGATGTTGGCCGTTCACTGAGTCCCGGGTCCAATATCTCTTAAATTTTGACGTTACGTCGGTGAGGCGTCTTCGCCGAGCGCGAATCGGTCGGGCTCACGATGCGGGCGTATGTCGATGCGAAAGTTTTCACCGCTATCGTCCGCGCGCACCGCGCGGATTACCCCGTGCCCGCCTGAAAACCTGCGCTTTGAACATCGGCGGGGCGGGCCGGTTTGCGGCACCCGGCCGGGGCGCTTTTGTCACTGAAATTCGTTTGCCGCAGTCGCCGCACTGATAATAGTCAGGGTGCTGCAGCGCATGGCTTTGGATGGCTTCGGGGGCCGGTGCGACGTTCTGGCTCTGGCAGTATGGGCAGCGCATGAGCAGAATTTTACGCCGCGGCCGGGACAGGCGCCACAGCTCACCCGGAGCACTCGAAGCGCCTGTCGCCGAGCGGTGGGTGCCTGTCAGTGCAATTGCGGTTTTCTGAGGAAATCGTTGCGATCGGCGGAGCGCAGCCGCGCACGCACCAGATCACCGTCGCGCCCCAGCGTGAGCGGAATTTCGGTGCCCGCGGGCCCCAGGCTCCACACCTTGCGAAACAGATCGGCGAGCGCGGTGACTCGGATACCCGCGACTTCGAGAACCAGATCGCGCTGGCGCACGCCGGCACGGGCCGCCGGACCGTTGTCTGCAATCCCGGCGACCACGAGCTGCCCGTTGGCTTCCATCGTGTACATTCCCAGCCACGGACGCGGCGGCCGGTTAGTGCGGCCGAATTTGAGCAGGTCCTCGAGTATCGGTTCCAGCAGATCGATCGGCACGGCCATGTTGCCCTGTACCTTGCGGCCGCTTTGGCTTTCCTCGATCACCAGCGAACCGATGCCGAGCAGCCGTCCGTCGCTGCCGACCACCGCCGCGCCGCCCCATTGCGGGTGCGCCGGCGCAGTGAACAACGCTTCATCGAGCACGTACTCCCAGTAACCGGCGAACTCGCGTTTGGCGATGACTTTTGCCTTCAGCGCGTGCGCCCGCCCGCCGTGGCCGATCACGATCAGGTCGTCACCGGCCGTGCACGAGGCGGTCGAACCGCGCTGCAGGAACGGGGCATCGAGCCGGCCGAGCGGCTGCACCAAACCGAAACCGGTTACCTGGTCATAGGCCAGCGGATATCCCGCGACCGCCGCGCCGCTGTTGGTCGTCAGCCATACCGCGCGGGCCTCGGTGATGAGATAGCCGATGGTGAGCACCAGCCCGTCCTTG
>DASQOP010000292.1:0-4951 GCA_035644415.1 Burkholderiales bacterium | reverse complement strand
TGGATTCTTCGTCGCGAACCCGTTCGACCGTGTAGGCGGTGTTGATTTCCCAGTGCCGGTTTCCCGGAGTATCGGGATCGTCGGTGAGAAGCGGAGGGCCGCCCTGGGCCGCGACGCTATGGCTCATTGCGAGAAAGACCTCCGCTACCGCGAGCCGAGACAAAAACCGGCGATTCATCGACGATCGACCGCTCACCCAGCGGCAACCATCGCCAGCAGCACCGAGAATCGTTTCGTGCTCACCTCAATCCAGGTGCTGAGTGTCGAGCGCGGCGCGCAGCGTGCGCGCTAGCTGCGTGGTGGGCCCGATTCCCCAGTAGTGCAGGAACACCATCCGCGGGCTTTCGGAGGTCATGTGATTGTGAATTGCGACAATGTTAATTCCGCCGGCGCGCAACGCTTTCAGCACGCCTTGCACCTCGGGCTCGAGCATCGCGATATCGCCGTCCACCACAGTGAGTTCGTCGCTGCCGGCAAAAGCGGCCCAGGTATTGACCCCTATCTCTTTGCCGACTTTGTGCCCGCCCATGTCGATGGTGCGGCCGATCACGATCTTGTACACGCCGTCCTTGAGAGCGCCCGGCGTGCCGACGATCTCGGCGATGCGCTTGCCGTCGAGCGACGTCTGTGCGGGATCGATCTGCGCGTGCGGGGGTGTCGGCTTGTCACGGATCATGGCTTTCAGCTTGTCGAAAACCTTGCCGACTGCTCCCGCGAGCTTTTCCTCTTCCCCCATCCCGCCGATGTGCATGAACATCACTTTCGGGTTGTCCCACAGAAAATGGTTGTGGAGCGCGGTGACTTCGAGACCGTTGTCGAGTGCCACGCTCATCGCCGGATTGACCTCGGATTCGAGCAGCACGATGTCGCCCATCACCATGGTGTGATCGCCGGCGCGGGTGAATGCAGCCCAGGCAGTCAAACCCAGCTCGGGGTTCATGCGCACGCCCGTCACTGTCGCCTTGATGTCGGTACGCGGGAACGTGACTTTGAACACGCCCTCCGCCTCGTTGAGTTTGCCTTTGAGCCCCGTCAACGCCTCGATCCTGGCAAGGTCGAGCTCCGCCGCTGTCACTGGCAACGCAACCGCAACCACCAGTATCAAACAGGCACACTTCAGCCATGTCTTCATGCCAACCTCCACGACCGGATGAAACATTCAACGATCCCCGCCCACGCGCTGACCTGTGACCATGTCGATGTCGAGTTCGACGACCTTGCTTTTGTCAGCAATCAAGACCACCGCAACCGGGTGCTTCTCGATTACCGCAGGCGTAACCGAAAACACCGTTCCTTTATGTCGCTTCTGTGCTATCGCAACGATGTCGGCGAGTGTGAAATGCGAGACCGACATGAGCGCCAAATGCTCAGAGGCGCGCGCAACGTGAGGGATGTCCTTGAACACTTCGGCTTCCGGTGCCCACGCTGTTGCTTCCGGGCTGCCGCTGAATTCCTTCAGCACGTTGTGTTCCGCATCCACCGCCAGCCCTTTCTCCGCGGTATACACGGAGAGCGAAAGCTTGTGGTTGTCGTCGAACTCGAACTTGGCCGAGATCGCTGCTTCGTCGTCCTTGCCGACCTGGTGCAGACCTTCAAGCAGCGAGACCTTGCTGCCCGACAACGCTCGCACCAGCGCCGCTGTTTCCTGATCGTCATAGACCTTTGCGGTTGCAGCCGGCGCAGTTACGACGATTGGGGACGCGAGTAAAGCGACCACGGCGAACCGCGCCAATTGCGTATCGATTTTCATGTCCAGTCTCCTGATAAGTTGTCTTCCGATCCAATCTTTGGTGGTAGGGCAACGCTTAAAATCTCACTACTCTTCTGTTTTAAATGATATTTTCAGTCAAGCTCAAGCCCGATTCAGCTCGATTGAGTTATATATACTACATATATGTTATATTAAAGACAACCATGAACGAGGCAAAGACCACCGCGTTGACAGAGGACTCCGTAACGGATGCCCGGCGCCCAGCCTGGTTGCTGTTCCTGCTCACCGTACAGGGGCAGCAGAGCGCCTTGCGCATGCGGGTGTGGCGAGCATTGAAGTCGCTCGGCACCGCGGTTCTGCGGGATGGCGTCTATTTGTTGCCGAACCGGCCGGCGTTCCGGGAGTCCCTGCGCGCACTCGAACAGGAGGTTGCCGCCGCAGAAGGCAACGTGCAGGTCTTGGAACTCGACGCGCGCGACGCGCAACAACAACGGGAATTCGAGGTGCTGTTCGACCGCACCACCGACTACGAAAAGCTGCTCGGAGAAATCCGCGACGTACGCAAGAAGCTGCCAAAGATGGATGCCGGCGCGGTCGGCACAGCAGCCGCTCGGTTGCGTCGCGAAGTCGAAAATCTCGTCGCTCTGGATTTCTTCCCGGCACGCGCGGCATCACAAACCACACTGGCTCTCAAGGATTTCCTCGCCGATGCCAACGCCGTTCTCTCCCCCGACGAACCGCGCCCGGTCGAGGGCCGCGTTCGCAAACTCGATGTTGCCGAGTACCGTGGCCGCACCTGGGCTACGCGCAAGCGCCCGTGGGCCGATCGCCTGGCAAGCGCCTGGCTGATCCGGCGCTTCATCGATCCGGAGGCGCGCATTCTCTGGCTCGACAAGCCGGGCGATTGCCCGGAAGGCGCGCTCGGTTTCGATTTCGACGGTGCGACGTTCACGCATATCGGTAGCAGAGTTACGTTCGAAGTACTGGCAACGAGTTTCGATCTCGATCACGATCCTGGCGTGGAAAAAATCGGCACGCTGATTCACTACCTTGACGTAGGTGGTGTGCCCGTGCCCGAAGCCGTCGGCTTTGAGGCCATCCTGCGTGGCGCACAGGCGACGTTCACGGACGACGACGAGTTGCTGCGCGAGGCAGAGAAGCTTCTTAACTTTCTTTATGGCACGTTCGTCCGTCAACGCTGAGGCCGCGCCGGCCGCAGTTTCGTTGCGCGAGGCCCTGCTGTACTGGCTGAAGCTCGGCTTTATCAGCTTTGGCGGCCCGGCTGGGCAGATCGCGGTGATGCACCAGGAGTTGGTGGAGCGCCGCCGCTGGATCTCGGAACGCCGCTTCCTGCACGCGCTCAACTACTGCATGCTGCTGCCTGGTCCCGAGGCGCAGCAACTGGCCACCTACCTCGGCTGGTTGATGCACGGCACGCTGGGAGGCATCGCTGCGGGGGCGTTGTTCGTCCTGCCTTCGCTTGTGATCCTGATCGCGCTGTCGTGGATTTACATGGTGTGGGGAAGCACGCCGCTGGTGGCTGGCATTCTTTACGGAATCAAACCCGCGGTTACTGCGATCGTGCTCTACGCCGCCTGGCGCATTGGCGCACGCGCGCTGAGGAACGAAACGCTGTGGGCGATCAGCGCCGCGGCGTTCATCGCGATCAACTTCTTCAATATGCCATTTCCCGCGATCGTACTGGCCGCCGGCGTCATCGGCTTGATCGGAGGGCGCGTTGCGCCACAGAAATTCGCCACCGGTGGTGCGCATGCCGAATCCAGAAGGGACTACGGCCCGGCGCTGATCGACGACCACACGCCGACACCCGCGCATGCGCATTTTCGCTGGGGCGGGATCGCGCGTGTGATCGCGGTCGGGCTTTCGCTCTGGGCCGTCTCGATGGGCGCGATCGCGCTCCTGTTCGGATGGGCGAACACGCTGAGCGCAATGGGCTGGTTCTTCACCAAGGCGGCGCTGCTTACATTCGGTGGCGCCTACGCCGTGTTGCCTTACGTCGTACAGGGCGCCGTGCAGCATTTCCAATGGCTGACCCCGGTGCAGATGATCGACGGCCTGGCGCTCGGTGAAACTACGCCTGGCCCGCTAATCATGGTGGTGGCCTTCGTCGGCTTCGTTGGCGCCTGGACACACTCCGTATTCGGCTCAGAGTCACTGGCTCTGGCGGGCATCGCCGGAGCAGTGGTGGCCACCTGGTTCACCTTCCTGCCGTCGTTCCTGTTCATCTTCGCCGGTGCGCCGGTGATCGAGACCACCCACCGCCAGCCGCATCTAACGGCGCCGCTGACCGGGATCACCGCCGCGGTGGTCGGCGTAATCGCCAACCTTGCTGTGTTCTTTGCGGTACACGTTTTCTGGCCGGACGGCCTGCGCGGCCACCTGGAATGGCCGGCGCTGCTGATCGCGCTCGGCGCGGTAGTCGCGCTGTTCCGCTACAAGACCGGCATCATTCCGGTGATCGCCGTCTGCGGCGCTGCCGGGCTCGTAGTGCAGGCCGCACGAACATTGCTCTAGCAATGGGAGGCGCGAATGAAATGGATCACGCGTGAACGCCCGAAGATCGACCGCATCGCCTGTCCCTGGCTGATCGCGCGCTTCATCGATCCTGAACCCGAGTTCCTGTTCGTGCCGTCCGGGGACGTACTGCGCATCGCCGCCGCAGCCGCTGCTGTTCCGTACGACATCCCCGGTGTAGAACTTTCCCATGTCGGCAAGCTGTGCAGCTTCGATGCTTTTCTTTCCAAATACCAATTAGTCGATCCCGCACTGGCTCAGCTTGCGGTCATCGTTCGCGGCGCCGACACCGCGCAATTGGAACTTGCTCCGCAGGCCGCTGGGTTGCTCGCCCTCTCACTCGGGTTGTCGCACAATTTTCCGGATGACCACAAAATGCTCGATCATGGGATGGTGATCTACGATGCGCTTTATGCATGGTGCCGCACATGCCAGTCTGAAGCCCACGGCTGGCCCCCGAAGACACCGTAAGAGCGTTGACGCAAAGTACGCAAAGGAGAAAAAGAGAGAACGCAAAGAACTGCGTAGACGGGGCAGGAGCGCCCAGACTCTTGCAATCAACGTTCACCGCCTTTCTTCATCCTTCCGCCTTCATTCTTCATCCTTGCCTTACTCACGTATCGTCCAGCGCCAGTTCCCGGGGCAGGTGGCTGACGTCTCCCCAGGACTCGACGGTCCAGAGGTTGTTGCGGTGGCGTAGCATGT
>DASQOP010000291.1:0-3468 GCA_035644415.1 Burkholderiales bacterium | reverse complement strand
GCAGCCTGTGGATCACGCAGGAGTGCGACGTGAAAGACTCCGTCATTTCGGCCGGCGAATCGTTCACCGTACGCAATCCCGGGTTGACGCTGCTGACCGCGCTGAGCGCTTCCGAACTCACCATCATCGAGCCGCGCGCTGCCTCGCAACCGGAACCATGGCATCGCGCATCGAGTCGGGTACAGCAATGCGACCCGGCCGTCTTGGCGTAACGCAAGCAACGTTGCCGGCCGTAGTGAGCCTGCACGGCGGAAACGCCGTCGTGATCCGCCAAGTGGAAGCCGGGGACGCGCAGGCGCTTCAGCAGTTCTTCTGCAATCTTTCCCCGGCCAGCCGTTATCGGCGTTTTCTGCGGGCGATTCGCGAACTGCCCGAGGACATGCTGGCGCGCTTTACGCATCCCGATCCGGCTGGGGAGGCAGTGCTGGTCGCTTCGCTGCCGCATTCCCGCACGCGCATCATCGGCATGGCCCAGTACGCGGGCACTGGCGACAGCAG
This sequence comes from Burkholderiales bacterium, assembly GCA_035644415.1. Lineage (GTDB taxonomy): Bacteria > Pseudomonadota > Gammaproteobacteria > Burkholderiales > JACQAP01 > JACQAP01. The sequence continues at coordinate 2,970 of DASQOP010000291.1, read as the reverse complement.
CGAGATCGCGGTGGTTGTCGGCGATGCGTGGCAACGGCAGGGGCTCGGCTATCACCTGCTCGCCACCCTGATGAACGTCGCGGTCGAGGCCGGCATCGAGCGCATTCACGCCGACGTGTTCGCCGACAATCAGCCCATGCGCCGCCTGGCCTCCAAATTGGGCAGCCGGATTTCCACCAACCCGCTCGCGCCCTTCCTGGTGCAGATGACCAAAACACTGGCACCCGGGGAGCACGGCCGTGAACCGGGTTTTGCGCCCCGCCTTGGCGCGCCAATTCCGGAACGAATGTCGCCTGCGATGCGCGCCGCACGTTGACAAGGTTGAGCGCCGAGCGCTGAGCACTTGGGCGTCACTGCCGATATGTAGGTCGTTCTTCACTCGGTCTTGAGTCCCCGACGCCTGGTCCTGTCCTTCGGTCTCCCGCCTCAGCCTTTATAATCGCAAGGTCACCACACCTCGCGACACCGTCGCCTTTGACGAAGAATCACAAACGCAGGATCGGCCTTGCGCTCGGCGGAGGCTCGGCGCGCGGCTGGTCGCACATCGGTGTGATTCGTGCGCTGCAAGAAGCCGGCGTCGAGCCCGACATCGTCTGCGGCACGTCGATCGGCTCGCTGGTAGGCGCCGCCTATGCTGCCGGCGAACTCGACCGGCTCGAAGGCTGGGTAAAATCACTCACTTGGCAGAACGTCGTGAGTCTGCTCGACGTCACCGTCACGGGCGGCTTCATCAAGGGCGCCAAGCTCGTAGAGTTTTTTGCGTCACACTTCACCGATGTGGACATCACGAAGCTGCCGAAGCCCTTCGGCGCAGTTGCAACCGATCTGCTGACCGGGCGCGAAGTATGGCTGCGCGAGGGTTCGGTCATCGAATCCGTGCGCGCCTCCATTGCGGTGCCCGGATTGTTCACTCCGGTGGCGCGGGATGGGCGGCTGCTGGCGGACGGGGGGCTGGTGAACCCCGTGCCGGTTTCCCTGTGCCGCGCGATGGGCGCCGATATCGTGATTGCGGTGGACCTGAATGCGGACATGGTGGGCCGAAGTTTCCGCAAGCCCGTCGAAGCGAAGGACATCAAGCCCCCCAGGCGCGCCGGTCGGGTGGCGTTTATTTTCGACAGACTGCAGGCAAGCCTCGCGGTCATCAGGAGCGGCCCGAAATCCTCGAATTCCATGCCCTCGGTACTGGACGTTTTGACAAACAGCATCAACATCATGCAGATGCACATCGCCCGCAGCCGGCTCGCCGGTGAACCCGCCGACGTATTGATCATGCCACGGCTGTCGCAGATGGCGCTGCTGGATTTTCATCGTGCCGCACCGGCAATCAGCGAAGGCAGCCGCGCGACCAACGCGGTACTGTCCCAGTTGACGCACTTGCTCGAGGAAAAATAGGGACCGGGCGCTGCGGCGGCAGACTCCCTTCCGGTTCTGGCTCAGCGCATGACGAACGGGTTACCGGTCTTCACCCCGGTGTTGATCCACACGCTCTTCATTTGCAGGTACTCGTAGATCGCGCTGGCGCCGTTCTCGCGGCCCATTCCGCTGTCCTTGTAACCACCGAACGGCGACATGAAGCTTACCGCACGGTAGGTATTCACCCACACCGTGCCGGCCTTGATGCGCTCAGACATGCGGATTGCGCGACCGACATCTTGCGTCCAGACGCCGGCGCCGAGCCCGAAGCGCACATCGTTGGCGATGCGCACCGCGTCGTCCTCGTCCTTGAACGGGATGATCGACAACACCGGGCCGAACACTTCTTCCTGGGCGATGCGCATCCGGTTGTTCACGCCGGTAAAAATGGTGGGCTCGACGAACCAGCCGTTGCCGCATTCCGGCCGGGTCGCCGGTCCGCCACCCATGCGCAGTTTCGCGCCTTCGTTCTTGGCAACGTCGATGTAGGACAGCACCTTGTCGTACTGCGGCCGCGTGGTAACCGGACCGACCTGGGTTTCCAGGCTCATCGGGTTGCCCATCCTCGCCGTTTTCGCCAGCGCCAGCAGTTTGTCGACGAAGGCATCGTGGATGGATTCCTGCAACAGCAGGCGCGACCCGGCGATGCAGGTCTGCCCGGTCGCGGCAAAGATGCCGGACACCGCGCCGTTCACCGCATCGTCCATCGACGCGTCCTCGAAAACGATGTTCGGCGACTTGCCGCCCAGTTCCAGGCCGACTTTCTTGAAGCCGCGCGCAGCGGTTTCCGCGATGACTCTGCCGGTCGCATCCGACCCGGTGAATGCGATTTTCGCGGTGAGCGGGTGCTCGACCAGCGGCATGCCCACCTCCTTGCCGTAGCCGGTCACGACGTTGACCACGCCTGCGGGAAAGCCGGCCTGCTCCACCAGCTTGACGAATTCGAGTGCGGATGCCGAAGTGAACTCCGAAGGCTTGATCACCACCGTATTGCCCGCGGCCAGCGCCGGAGCCAGCTTCCAGGCGGTGAGCATCAGCGGCGAGTTCCACGGCGTGATGGCGACAACCACGCCAAGCGGCTCGTAGCGAGTGAAATTGAAATAGCCTTTCTTGTCGAGCGGAATCACCGAGCCTTGCACCTTGTCGGCCAGTCCGCCGAAGTAGTAATACCACTGCGGCACGTAGTTGAGCTGGGCGGACATCTCGGCGAGCAGCTTGCCGTTGTCGCGCACCTCGATCTCGGCCAGATGTTGCGCGTTCTGCGCCACCAGGTCGCCCAGCTTCCTCAACAGCGCGCCGCGCTGGGTCGGCGTCAACTGCGGCCAGGGCCCGTCGCTGAACGCGGCATGCGCGGTGCGCACCGCATGATCCGCGTCGGCGGCGTTGCCGCGCGCGATCATCGCCCAGGGTTCGCCCGTGAACGGGTTGTAGCTCTCGAACCATTCACCCGACGACGGCGCCACCCACTCGCCGCCGACATACATGTGATATTTCTGCATAGTGGTGTCTCGTTTCCGCAGTTGAATCTCAACTCCCTCTCCATTCTCTGGAGAGGGC
>DASQOP010000290.1:0-2497 GCA_035644415.1 Burkholderiales bacterium | reverse complement strand
AGGAGTCAGACATGCAAGAAGTCACATTGGATGACAAATACGCTTCCGATCAGGGGCGCGTTTATTTGACCGGCATCCAGGCGCTGGTGCGCCTGGCTCTGGTCCAGCGCCGGCGCGATCTGGCGGCAGGACTCAACACCGCCGGATTCATCTCCGGCTATCGCGGCTCGCCATTGGGTGGACTCGACGAGGCGCTGTGGAAGGCAGCCAAGCATCTCGAAGCGCATCACGTCAAATTCCAGCCCGGCGTCAACGAAGAACTCGCCGCCACTGCGGTGTGGGGCACGCAGCAGGTGCACCTGATCGGCGACTCGGATTACGACGGGGTGTTCGCCATGTGGTACGGCAAGGGACCCGGCGTGGACCGTTGCGGCGATGTGTTCAAGCACATGAACTTCGCCGGCACTTCGAAGCATGGAGGCGTGCTGCTGGTTGCGGGCGACGACCACGGCGCCTACTCCTCCACGCTCCCTCACCAGAGCGATCACCTGTTCTCGGCCTCGATGATCCCGGTCCTGTACCCCTGCAACGTGCACGAGTACATCGAGCTGGGATTGCACGGCTGGACCATGTCGCGGTTCTCCGGATGCGCCGTCGGTTTCAAGGCGCTGGCCGATACGGTCGAATCGTCTGCTTCGATCGAGGCCGATCCGTTTCACGTCCAGACCCTGCTGCCCGAAGACTTTGTATTGCCCGAAGGCGGACTGAACAGCAGGCTTTCGAGCAATCTCCTGGGCCTGCAGGCGCGCGCGCAGGAAGCGCTGATGCAGGACTACAAGATCTACGCCGCGCTGGCGTACTCACGCAAGAACAAGCTCAATCGCACCACGATCGATTCGCCCAACGCGCGGCTCGGCATCATCGCTTCAGGCAAGTCGTACATGGACGTGCTGGAAGCACTGGAGGAACTGGGCATTACCGAACGCAACGCCGCTGAAATCGGCGTACGGCTGTTCAAGGTCTCGATGCCCTGGCCGCTGGAACCGGACGGGGTGCGCGAGTTCTCCAAGGGGCTGGAAGAAATCCTGGTCGTCGAAGAAAAGCGCCAAATGGTCGAGTACCAGCTCAAGGAACACCTCTACAACTGGCACCCCGACGTGCGCCCGCGGGTCATCGGCAAGTTCGACGATCAGGGCGAATGGGTGCACCCGCGCGGCGAATGGCTGCTCCCTGCCAAGGCCGATTTCTCCATCGCGCAGATCGCCCGCGTCATCGCCGGACGCATCGGGCGCTTTCACCAGAGCGATCTGATCAAGGCAAGGCTTGCCTTTTTGGAGGCGAAAGAGGCGGTGCTGAAGAAGGCGGTGAATACGCCCGTGCGCCCGCCGTACTACTGCTCGGGATGCCCGCACAATACCTCGACCAAAGTGCCCGAGGGCAGTCTGGCGCTGGCCGGCATCGGCTGCCACGTGATGGCGACCGTGATTTATCCGGAGCAAAACAAGAGCCCGACGCACATGGGTGGCGAGGGCGCGCCGTGGATCGGCCAGGCGCCGTTCTCGAAGCGCACCCACATCTTTGCCAATCTCGGCGACGGGACCTATTTCCATTCCGGCTCCCTTGCGATCCGGGCCGCGCTCGCAGCCAAGGTCAACATCACCTACAAGATCCTGTACAACGATGCCGTGGCGATGACTGGCGGCCAGCCGGTCGACGGGGAAATTTCGGTGCCGATGATCGCGCAGCAGATGGCGGCCGAAGGCGTCGGGCGCATCGCGGTCGTCACGGAAGAACTCGCTCGCCACGAAGATCGGTCGCAGTTACCCGCGCTAGTGACGCTGCATGACCGCAAGGACATGGAAGCGGTGCAAAAGGAACTCAGGGAAGTTCGCGGCGTTTCCGTGATGATCTACGACCAGACCTGTGCGGCGGAAAAACGCCGCCGCCGCAAGAAAGGCGAGTACCCGAAGGCCACGCAGCGGGTATTCATCAACGAAGCGGTCTGCGAAGGCTGCGGCGACTGCGGCGTGCAATCCAATTGCACCTCCATCCTGCCGGTCGAGACCGAATTCGGCCGCAAGCGCGCGATCGACCAGTCGTCCTGCAATCAGGATTACTCGTGCGTGAAGGGCTTCTGTCCGAGCTTTGTCACGATCGAGGGCGGCACGCCAGCCAAACGCGCGGCCAGCGATCTTGAGCCGCCCGCGGTCGCGGCGCCGGAGATCGATTTGGGGCGCCCTGCCAATATTCTTATTGGAGGCATCGGCGGGACCGGCATCGTTACTATCGGCGCCATCGTCGGCATGGCCGCCTATCTCGATGGCCGCGCTGCATCCGTAATGGACCAGATCGGGCTTGCGCAAAAGGGCGGCGAGGTCACCAGCCACATTCGGATCACGCAAAGCCTGGACGCGCTGGGTCCCGTGCGGTTCGCTCCGGGGGAGGCCGATACCTTGATCGGCTGCGACATCGCGATGGCGTCGAACCCGGACGTGATGCCGCTGCTCGCTACGGACGCCGTCGCGGTCGTTAATGACCACGTCGTGATGACCGGTGA
>DASQOP010000289.1:0-8408 GCA_035644415.1 Burkholderiales bacterium | reverse complement strand
TGTCGAATCGTCCGCCGATATCCGCGCCGACGTCGGCGAGACGCTCGGCAATCTGGTCCTCTTCGAGGCCTTCGGCGCCCAATCGCAGCATGCGCAAGGTCAGGGCAGCCAGGCCGGATTTTTCGCGGGTATCACGGCTGCTTCCGGCCGGGAAGTCCACGGCCACGTCCAGCATCGGCAGATCATGGGTCTCGACAAATAGCACGCGGGCGCCACCCGCCGTCTGCCACTGCTGGATCGGCAGCGTGGCGTACGCCGGCGCCGCGCATGTAACCGTAGCAACAGCGAGCAGGCCTGCAAGCACTTGCGGTCTGACCGTCACGGCCGTTTCCCGCCTTCGGGAGCGGGCGCGCCGGTGGCGACCCGCTGCGGATCGAGCACCGCCACCGTCAGGTTGTCGTCCACCAGATACTTGCGCGCCACTTCGCGCACCTGTGCAGCGCTGACTTCCTGCAGTTTCTTCATCTGCCGGTCGACCGAATCGTGGGGCAATCCGACCGTATCCAACGCGCCGATGCGCATCGCCTGGTAGAACACCGAATCCTGCGCGAAAACTTGTGCCGCAATGACCTGTGCCTTGACCCGGCGCAGCTCGTCTTCGCTGATACCCTCTTCCACCAGGCGGCGGATTTGGTCGCGCAACGCCGTCTCGACCTCGCCCGCGCTTTTGCCCTCTGCCGGAATCCCATCAAGCAAGAACAGCCCGGGTCCGCGGTTGGCGATGTCGTAGCTCGAACCCGCGGAATTGGCGATACGGCTATTCTTCACCAGTTCTTTGGGAAGCCGCGCCGCGGCAGAACCGTCGAGCACGCCACCCAACACCGACAGCGCGTACGGCTCCCAATCGTTGTCGACATCGCGCAGCACTGGTACGTGATACGCCATCAGCAGGTAAGGCTGTTCCGCGGGCGCCTTCAGATTCACGCGCTTCACGCCCCGTTGCGGCGGCTCGACTTGCGATTTGCGCTGCGGCAGCGCACGTGCGGGAATCGGGCCGAAAAATTTCCCGGCGAGCCGGAAAACCTCTTCAGCCTCCACGTCACCGCCCACCACCAGCGTAGCGTTGTTCGGCGCGTACCACTTCTCGTACCATTCCCTGGCGTCCGCGAGACGCATGTTCTCGAGATCGTTCATCCAGCCGATTACTGGCGTGCGGTAAGGATGCACCGCATAGATCGTCGCCATCATCGTCTCGGAAAGTTGTGCATGCGGATCGTCGTCGGTGCGCATGCGCCGCTCTTCCATGATGACTTTCATTTCCTTGCCGAACTCCTCCGCCGAGAACTGCAGATTCACCATGCGGTCTGCCTCGAGCTCCAGCGCCAGCGCCAGCTTCGACTTGTGCAGTTGCTCATGGTAGGCGGTGTGGTCGCGCGAGGTAAACGCGTTGCTGCGGCCGCCGGCGCGCGCAATGATCCGGGAAAATTCGCCACCCGCCACTCTTTGCGTGCCTTTGAACATCATGTGCTCGAGTACGTGCGCCACACCGGTGGTGCCGCTGACTTCATCCATGCTGCCGGCGCGATACCACACCATGGCCACCACCACCGGGGAACGATGATCCTCCTTCACCACGACCTTCAGGCCGTTGGCGAGCGTGCGTTCCGCCGAGCCGGCCGTGGCCCCCACCGGGGCCACGCAGACCAGCGCCGACGCCAACAGCGCCCAGCGCGCGACAGCAAGGTTATCGAGCATGCTTATGGATGAGCCAAGAACAAACAGAATAGAATTGCGGCTGTCTGATTTCGAGTGCTGCTGTGACAGCGCCAGAGTATGTTGAGTTTCCTCAAGCGTGACAAGGACGAACCGATAAAAGACGGCGGCGACGGCAGCTGGGCCGCCCGGCTGCGCCGGGGGCTGGCGGCCACCCGCTCGCGGCTCGGCGACCAGCTCGCCGTGGTCTTCGGCAGCGGCCGCAAAGTGGACGAGCAGCTCTTCGAGGACCTCGAAGCGGTACTGCTGTCCTGCGACGTCGGCGTGGAGGCAACCCACCACCTTCTCGATCAGACGCGCGCGCGCGCGCAGCGCGAGCGCCTGCAGGACGCAACGCAGATTCGCGATGCGTTGCGGCAGACGCTGCTTGAGCTGCTTGCGCCGCTGGCGCAACCGCTCGATCTGTCTCGCGCCAAACCCTTCGTGATACTGATCGCCGGCGTCAATGGCGCCGGCAAGACCACTTCGATTGGCAAGCTCGCCGGCTTTTTCCGGAACCAGGGAAAATCAGTCCTGTTGGCGGCCGGCGACACCTTTCGCGCCGCAGCGCACGAACAATTGAAGATCTGGGGCGAACGCAGCGATGTCGTCGTCATCGCTCAGGACGGGGGCGATACCGCGGCCGTCATTTTCGATGCCGTTCAGTCGGCGTTGTCCAAAGGCATCGATGTCGTGATCGCCGATACCGCGGGACGGCTGCCGACCCAGCCGCACCTGATGGAAGAGATCAGGAAGGTGAAACGGGTGATCGCCAAGGTGATCCCGGAGGCACCGCACGAAGTCCTGCTGGTGCTGGATGCCAACACCGGACAGAACGCGGTCGCGCAGGTGAAGGCTTTCGACCAGGCGCTGGGGGTGAGCGGAATCATCTTGACCAAGCTCGATGGCACTGCCAAGGGCGGCGCCATCGCCGCCATTGCCCGCCACAAACCGATTCCGCTGCGTTTCGTGGGTGTTGGCGAGGGCATGGACGATCTGCGCCCGTTCTCGGCCGAGCAATTCGTGCAGGCATTGTTCGAATGATGTGGGGCCGGGTGTGGAGCAAGGATGGCCGGGCGTTGCGGTCGCGCGGTCCTGATTCGCTTTCCGCGCCCTTGGCTCCGCCCGGATTCCCATGACAGCCTCGCGCATGATCAGCGTCAGCCACGTTTCCAAGCGCTACCCCGGCGGTTACGAAGCGCTGCGCGACGTGACTTTCACTGTGGAGCCGGGCGAGATGGTGTTCATTACCGGGCACTCGGGCGCTGGCAAGAGCACGCTGTTGAAGCTCATCGCCGCAATCGAGATGCCGAGCTCCGGCGGCGTGATCATCAACGGCCAGAACGTCTCGGCGATGAAGTCCGGCGCCATTCCCTATCTGCGCCGCAATTTCGGACTGATTTTCCAGGACCACAAGCTGCTTTTCGATCGCAGCGTGTTCGAGAACGTGGCGCTGCCGCTGGCGATCACCGGCTTTCCGCGCGGCGAGATCGCGCGGCGCTCGCGCGCGGCACTCGACAAGGTCGGCCTGCTGGGTCGGGAGAAAGCCAGGCCGATCACGCTCTCGGGTGGCGAGCAGCAGAGGCTCTGCATCGCCCGCGCCATCGTCAACCGCCCGGCCATCCTGCTGGCCGATGAGCCTACCGGAAATCTCGACGCGGCCTATGCCGAAGAGATCATCGGCATGTTCAAGTCGTTCAATCAGGTCGGCGTGACCGTGGTAATTGCCACCCACGACGAGGCGCTGGTCGGCCGCCTCGGTCCGCGCATCCTGCAGCTCGACCACGGCAGGCTCGCCGCATGAACTGGCTGCTGGCCCACTTCGATACGCTGCGCGAGAGCCTGGTCAGGCTGGCGCGCCAGCCTTTCGCCACCGGGTTGAATGTGATCGTGATCGGCATCGCGTTGTCTTTGCCGGTCGGTTTTTATCTCGGCATCGACAATCTGCAGGCGTTTTCGCGCCAGCTTTCCAGCGACCCGCAGGTCAGCATCTTCATGGCAATGGATGCCGGCCAGGCCGATGTGTCGGCAGTGGAACGGCGTCTGCGGGCCCATCCCGAAGTCGGACGCGTCGACTTCGTCGCGCGCGAACAGGCGCTAGCCAAGCTCAAGCGCAGCGCCGGACTGGCGGACGTGCTGGCCGACCTGGAGCGCAACCCGCTGCCCGACGCCTTCGTGGTCACGGCCAGGAGCAACGACCCGGCCACGCTGGAGGCGCTGCGCGACCAGGCTGCGCGCTGGCCAAAGGTCGAGCACGTACAGCTGGACGCCGAATGGGCACGGCGGCTGGATGCCGCGCTTGGAGTGGGACGCATGCTGGTCACGTTGCTGGCGGCGCTGCTGGCGTTGGCTTTGGTGGCGGTGACGTTCAACACCATCCGCCTACAGATTCTCACCCGTCGCGATGAGATCGAAGTTTCCAAGCTGATCGGCGCCACCAACCCTTTCATCCGCCGGCCCTTCCTGTATCTGGGTGCGCTACAGGGTCTGGGCGGCGGCTGTGCCGCCTGGGTCATCGTAACCTTGGCGATGATCGTACTCAACGTCCAGCTTGCCGAGTTGACCACGCTTTACGGCACGGCGTTCAAGCTGCAACCCCTGACTGCCGCCGACTCAGCCGTGCTGCTGCTCTTTTCGGCCGCACTAGGGTGGCTTGGCGCTTGGCTGTCAGTAAGTCGCCACTTATGGCAGATTGAGCCACAGTAAAGGACTCTGGCCGCCATGTTCGGGAACTTCCGGAGGCTATTGGCACTCCCACAGCCAGAGTGCTAACATTTGCGAAAATTGTCGTTGCAAGGAGGAATACCCAATGACTAATGCATTGACTCTTGCGGTTCCGTTCCCGTCGACGACGGGCAGCCTGGATACTTATGTTCAGGCGGTCAACCGCTACCCTCTCCTGACCCAGGAGCAGGAGACCGCGCTAGCCCGGCGCCTGCGCGATGAAGGTGATGTGAATGCGGCGCGCGAATTAGTGCTGTCGCACCTGCGCGTGGTGGTGTCGATTGCCCGCGGCTATCTGGGTTACGGATTGCCCCACGCCGACCTGATCCAGGAAGGCAACGTCGGCCTGATGAAGGCGGTAAGGCGCTTCGATCCCGACCGCGGCGTGCGGCTGGTGTCGTTCGCGGTGCACTGGATCCGCGCCGAGATCCACGAATTCATCCTGAAGAACTGGCGCATCGTCAAAGTGGCCACCACCAAGGCGCAGCGCAAGCTGTTCTTCAACCTGCGCAGCCTCAAGCAGGGCCACTCGACCATGAGCCCCGAGGCGGTGGCAGACATGGCCAGACGGCTCAACGTCAGGGCCGAAGACGTGGTCGAGATGGAGACCCGGATGGGTGGGCACGACGTAGCGCTCGAGCCGTCGTCCGATGACGAAGACGAAAGCTTCGCGCCCATTACCTATCTGGCGGACCCCACCGATGAGCCCGGCCTGGTGCTCGAACACGACCAGTCCGAACGCGCCCGCAGCCAGGGGCTGGAACAGGCGCTGGCCGCGCTCGACCCCCGCAGCCGCCGCATCATCGAGGCGCGCTGGCTGCGCGAGCAAGATACGGCGACCCTGCACGAACTGGCCGACGAATTCGGCGTTTCCGCCGAGCGCATACGCCAGATCGAGGGCCAGGCGATGAAGAAAATGCGCGCGCTGATGGCGCCATCGGCCTCCTGACCCGGTTACGCAGTTCCACAGGAAAACGCCCCGCGGACGCGGGGCGTTTTCTTTTTGGCCGTGCGCTCTACGGCTGTTTCAACAACAAGGCGATGTCGTGGGCAAAAATCTCCGGCCCTTGCCCATAACTCGCATACAGGCGCAGCCGTCCCTGCGTGTCGAAAATGTAAGTGCCTGCGGAATGATCCATGGTGTAGCTATCGGGGCGCGCGCCGGCAACTTTCTGGTAGATGATCTTGAATTCCTTCGCCACCCGCGCGGTTTCCTCGGCAGTGCCGCGCAATGCCAGGAAACGCGGATCGAATGCGGTCACATATTGCGACAGGACTTCAGGCGTATCGCGCTCCGGGTCCACGGTCACCAGCAGCACCTGCACCCTGTCCCCGTCGGTGCCGAGCTTTTTCACCACCGCCGCCAGTTCGGCAAGCGTGGTGGGACACACGTCCGGGCAATGCGTGAATCCGAAGAACATCACCACCACCCGGCCGCGAAAATCCGCCAGCGACCGCGGCTTGCCGGTGTGGTCGGTAAGCGCAAAGTCCCGGCCAAAATCGGCTCCGGTAATGTCGGTAGCGCGAAAACCGGGCCTGCCTTGCTGGCAGGCGCCAAGCATGAGCAGCAGGACCAGCAGGAGCAGGCGCAACGCCGGTTTCATGGCGAGCTCCCGCTCAGACGCGGAGGTAGTGATCCACCAGCAGCGCCGCAAACAACAGCGACAAGTACACGATGGAGTAGCGGAAGGTTTTCTTCGCCAGTTCGTCGCTGTAGGCCACGAAAATCCGGACGGCGTAGCTTAGAAACAACGCGCCCAGCGCCACGGCACTGGCCAGGTAGAGCAGGCCGCTCATGCGGCTGGCGAATGGCAGCGCCGTCACCGCGACCAGGATCACGGTGTAGAACAGCACGTGGAGGCGAGTGAAGCGATCGCCATGGGTGACCGGCAGCATCGGGACGCCGGCCTTCGCGTACTCGTTCTTGCGGTACAGCGCCAGGGCCCAGAAATGCGGCGGGGTCCAGGCGAAAATGATCAGGAACAGCAGCAACGCGTCGGAGGCAACTTCCCCGGTCACCGCCGCCCAGCCGAGCACCGGGGGCATCGCGCCGGAGGCACCGCCGATCACGATGTTCTGTGGCGTGAGAGGTTTGAGCAGCACGGTGTAGATGACAGCGTAGCCGACGAACGTGGCCAGCGTCAGCCACATGGTGAGCGGATTGACCAACAGGTACAGCATCGTCAATCCGAAACCGCCCACGACGCCGGCAAACAACAGCGTTTCCAGCGATGTGATGGTGCCCATCGGCAGGGGACGGGCGCGGGTGCGCGCCATCTTGGCGTCGATCTTCTGCTCGACCAGACAATTGACCGCCGCGGCCGAACCCGCCACCAGCGCGATGCCCAGCGTCGCGAACAGCGCCGCAAACCAGAACACGGGCGACACCAGCCGTCCGGCCGGCACCGCCAGGAACATTCCGATCACCGCGGTGAAGACGATCAGCGATACCACGCGCGGCTTGGTGAGCTGCAGCAACTGGTGTATCCGCGACAACTGTGTCTGGGAAGGAAGGGAAATCGACATCTGCTAATGGAAGCTGGACGGCGAACAGGCGGCAAAGTTTAGCATCACCAGCGCCGCCAGCAACAGCGCCGCCACGCCGTTGTGGGCCACTGCCACGGGGAGCGGCAGACTCGCCAGGACATTGGCGATGCCGAGCGTCACCTGGACGAGCAGCAGCACCAGTATCGCGATACCGATCCGGCGCAGGCCGCGCAGCCGCATCGCCGAGTGCCCCAGGACGGCCAGATACGCAAAGGTCACCAGCGCGCCGACGCGATGCGCCCAGTGGATTGCATTAAGCGCCTGGTTCGACAACGCTTGGCCGTCGGCAGTCATGCCCAGCTCACGGAAAAAATAGAATCCGTGCCCGAAGTCCATCGCCGGTGCCCACTCGCCATGGCAGGTCGGGAAGTCCACACAGGCCAGCCCCGCGTAATTGGCGCTGACCCAGCCACCGAGCGCGATCTGCGCGCCCAGAATCACCACACCCAGAACCGCCCAGGGACGGATCGCGCGCAGGGTCGACGCTTGCCCGCCGCTGATTCCAAGATGGCGAGCGCTCAGCCATGCCAGCAGCGCCACCAGGGCCATGCCGCCCAGCAGGTGCAGCGTCACGATGGCCGGCTTGAGCAGCAGCGTTACTGTCCACTTGCCGAACAATCCCTGAGCGATTACAAGGCCCACCAACGCCAGCGGCAAACCGATCCGTGCGGACGGATCATCGGTTCCGGGCTTGTCGCGGCGGCGCAGTGTTTGCCAGGCAATGGCCACGATCATCACGCCGGCGAACGAGGCAAAGTAGCGATGCACCATCTCGTTCCAGGCCTTGGGCAGCGACACCGCACCGGCGGGCGCGATCGCCTCGGCAGCGCGGATTTCCGCCGCCGCATGCGTCGGCGACAGCTTGCCGTAGCAGCCGGGCCAGTCCGGGCAGCCAAGCCCGGCGTCGGTCAGCCGCACGTAGGCGCCAAGCATGACCAGCCCGAGCGTCACCACCGTGGTAGCGACCACCAGCGTGCGCAGCTGGAGGTAGCGTGCGCACACGACCAGCGCTACCAGCAGCGACCCGCCCCACGCGGCCGAGTGCAACGCATTCAGGGAAAACTGCCAGATTGCCGAATTCTGCATTCCTTGCCTACTTCCAGTCGCTGTTCTGCTCGCGCTCAGGAGCAGCGGAATTTTGCGGATCCTTTTTGGAGCGGGCGCGTCTGACCTGAAAGAACACGTAGAGAAAAACAATCAGTCCACACAGCGAAAACCATTGCGCCGTGTATCCGTAGTGCTTGGCGACGCCAAAATCGGGGCGGCTCCATGAGCGCACCAGGCCGTCGCCCAAGTCGTTGTGCTGCTCGATCAACAGCGGCTGGATGTCGAGTTGCATGCGGCTGCGATAGCGCTCAATGGTCAGGTTCTGCCACACCGGTCCGCTTGCATTCGTCCCGGACAATTCCAGGAAACGCCCCGGCAACACCGCGATGCCGACGACC
>DASQOP010000288.1:0-7878 GCA_035644415.1 Burkholderiales bacterium | reverse complement strand
TTGTCCACGTACATGTGCGACAGCTCGACGTCCGGATACTCCTCCGCCACTTCATTGACCACCTCGCGCCACAGGATGCTCGTGTCGAGCACGTTGGCCTTGTCCACTGAACACAAGCGCTTCGCCCGCTTGCGCGCGATGCCGAAACCGACATGGGCGATGCGGCGAATCTCCGATTCGCCGTATCTCATGGTGTCGTAACCCTCGCGCTCGCCGCTACCGGTCTCGCGTCGCCCGCGCGGCTGGCCGAAGTAGATGTCGCCGGTCAGCTCCCTCAGGATCATGATATCGAGCCCCGCCACCACGTCGGACTTGAGCGTCGAGGCATTGGCAAGCTCCTCGTACAGCAGCGCCGGGCGCAGGTTGGCGAACAGGCCCAGTTCCTTGCGTATGCGCAGCAAGCCCTGCTCGGGGCGCATCGGCCGAGGCAATTTATCGTACTTCGGGCCGCCCACGGCGCCCAGCAGCACCGCGTCCGCGGACTTGGCTAGCGCCAGGGTCGATTCCGGCAAGGGATCTCCGCCGGCATCGTAACCGGCGCCGCCGATCGGCGCTTCCTGCAGATCGAATTTCTGGCCTTCGCGCGACAGCGCCCTGAGCACCTTGAGCGCCTGTTTCACGATCTCGGGGCCGATGCCGTCACCGGGGAGTACTGCGATTTTCATGATTGATTCCGTGAATGCGTGAAGGAGTGAATGCTTTGGGGCAAGCAGGGCAATGCGAAGGTTTTACCCTTCACCCCTCACTCTTCACCCTTAACCCTAGCTGAATAGCCAGGGCTGCTCGACGCGGCGTTTGGCCTCGAAGGCCTTGATCTCGTCGACATGACGCAGCGTCAGCCCGATATCGTCCAGCCCGTTTAGCAGGGAATGTCTGCGGAAGGAATCGATTTCGAAAGTGAACACCTGGCTGCCGTCCGGATAAGCGACGGTCTGCGCGCCGAGATCGATCACCAGCCTGAATCCGGGGAACGCGGCGATGTCGTGAAACAGGCGATCAACCTGGGATTCAGGCAGCACGACCGGCAGCAGGCCGTTCTTGAAGCAATTGTTGTAAAAGATGTCGGCGTAACTCGGCGCGATCAGCGCACGGAAACCAAAGTCGCCCAACGCCCAGGGTGCGTGCTCGCGCGAGGAGCCGCAACCGAAATTCTTCCGCACAAGAAGAATGTTGGCGCCCCTGTAGCGCGGCTGGTTAAGGACGAAATCGGGATTGGGCTTGCGCGTCACAGGATCCATCCCGGGTTCGCCGTGATCGAGATAACGCCACGCGTCGAACAGATTGACGCCGAACCCCGAACGCCTGATCGACTTCAGGAACTGCTTCGGAATGATGGCGTCGGTGTCGACGTTGGCGCGATCGAGCGGCGCAGCCAGGCCTTCCAGTCGGGTGAACTTCTCCATATTGCTCCCGGATCGCGGTCTCTACAGTCCCGAGCGCACGTCGACAAAGTGGCCGGCGATCGCCGCGCCCGCCGCCATCGCCGGACTCACCAGGTGCGTGCGGCCACCCGCGCCCTGGCGTCCCTCGAAGTTGCGGTTCGAGGTCGAGGCGCAGCGTTCGCCCGGTTCGAGCCGGTCGTCGTTCATCGCCAGGCACATCGAGCAACCCGGTTGGCGCCACTCGAATCCGGCATCGCGAAACACCCGGTCCAGTCCTTCTTTCTCCGCCTGTTCCTTGACCAGGCCTGAACCCGGCACCACCATCGCCAGGCGTACATTGGCGGCAACGCGCCTGCCGCGCACGATTTGCGCCGCGGCACGCAGGTCCTCGATGCGCGAGTTGGTACATGAGCCGATGAACACCTTGTCGACGCGGATATCGGTGATCTGGGTATTGGGCTTGAGGCCCATGTAAGTCAGCGCCCGCTCCATGCCCTCGCGTCTGACCGCGTCCTTTTCCTTGTCCGGATCGGGCACTCGGCCGTCCACCGGCACCACCATTTCCGGCGAGGTGCCCCAGGTCACCTGAGGCTTGATCTCGCGGGCATCGAGCCGCACCACAAAATCGAAACGGGCGTTGTCGTCGCTTTTCAACGTGCGCCAATGGGTCACCGCCCGGTCCCACATCTTGCCTATGGGCGCAAACGCACGGCCGCGCAGATACTCGATGGTGGTCTCGTCCACCGCCACCATCCCGGCGCGGGCGCCGGCTTCGATCGCCATGTTGCACAGGGTCATGCGTGCTTCCATCGACAGCGCGCGTACCGCGCTGCCGCCGAACTCGACCGCATGGCCGCTGCCGCCCGCCGTGCCGATTTTGCCGATCACCGCCAGCGCCACGTCCTTGGCGGTGACGCCGCGGCCGAGCGCGCCGTTCACCTCGATCAGCATGTTCTTCATCTTTTTCTGCATCAGGCACTGGGTGGCGAGCACGTGCTCCACCTCCGAGGTGCCGATGCCGTGGGCAAGACAACCGAACGCGCCATGAGTGCTGGTATGCGAATCGCCGCACACCACGGTCATCCCTGGCAGCGTGGCCCCTTGCTCCGGGCCGATCACATGCACGATCCCCTGGCGGCGATCGAGAAAGGGGAAGTATGCCTTGGCGCCGAACTCGCGAATGTTGGCGTCCAGCGTCTCGACCTGCAACCTGGAAATCGGATCCCTGATTCCCTTGTCCCAGTCCGTGGTCGGCGTGTTGTGGTCGGCGGTTGCCACCACCGAGTCGATGCGCCAAGGCTTGCGACCGGCGAGCTTGAGCCCTTCGAAGGCCTGCGGGCTGGTGACTTCGTGCACCAGGTGGCGGTCGATGTAGATCAGCGCGGTGCCATCCGGTTCCTGCCGGACCAGGTGGCTCGCCCAGAGTTTGTCGTAAAGAGTCTGCGGATTCATGGCGCCTTCAGAGCAAGCGGAAATTATGACATATCCCGCTGGTCGGACGGCAGTTTGGCGCGACTAGATTTCCCGCTTTGTGCCGAAGGACATCGGCTTCCATGACACCACCAGGAACGCCAGCAACGCGGCGACTGCGGCAAACGTGAAAGTCCACTGCGGACCCCAGCCGTCCCAGGCATAGCCGGCGCCGAGCGTGCCCAGCGTGCCGCCCAGGCCGTAGCCGAGGCTGGTGTACAGCGCCTGGCCGCGCGCCTGGTTGCGGCCGCGAAAGATCTGGTGCATTGCCGCCACGCCGGCGGCGTGATAAGCGCCGAAAGTGATCGCGTGCATGAGCTGCGCCACCACCATGACCGGAATCGAACCGACCCCCCAGGCGATCAGCAGAAAACGCGCGAACGCACAGCCGAAACTGAACAGCAGAATCTGGTTCAGGCTGTACGCCCGCATCAGGCGCGGGAGCCACATAAACAATCCGATTTCGGCCATCACACCCAACGCCCACAACCAGCCCACCGCCTTTTTCGAGTAGCCGGCCTCGACCAGGTGGATCGAGTAAAAGCCGTTGTACGGCCCGTGCGCCACCTGCATGAGAAAAAATCCGGCAAACAGCGCAATGACCGCCGGCTGCGTCACGATGCGCAGAATCGGCGCATGCTCGCCGTGGTGCGAAGGTTCGCGGTCGCGCGGCAGCGGAAAGGTGCTCGCCGCCATCAGCACCAGCAGCGTCAGAACCATCGGCGCAAGCGAGTTGATACCGAAGTAATCGAGACAATAGCCGCCGGCGACGACCACCGCCACGAACCCGACCGAGCCCCACAGCCGAATGCGCCCGTAAGTGCCGACCCTCGAGCCCAGCAGGTTGAGCGTGGCCGATTCCGCCAACGGCAGCACCGCGCACCAGAAAATGTTCAGCACCAGCAACGCGGTGAACATCCAGCCGATTCCGCGGTTGAAGAACACCGCGACGAACGCGACCGCCGTTCCCACCGCGGTCAGACGAATCAGCTGGCCGCGCGCACCGTAATGGTCTGACAGCCACCCCCAGATATTCGGTCCGAGGACGCGCGCCACCGGATTGACGGCAAGCAGCACGCCGATCTGGGAAGCGGAGAATCCCAGCGATTTCAGATACAACGCGAAATACGGCGCGAACGCGCCGATGAATGCGAAGTACCAGAAATAGAAATTGGAAAGCCGGAAGTAAAACGATCCGCGCGCCATGGACTAACCCGACCCCCTCAGCGCTGTCCGAGCTCGCGCTCGAGCCACCAGCGCCGCGCCAGCCAGCCCCAGGCGATCAGCACGCCGAGCCAGCCCAGGAGGGTAACGAAACCGGCGATGCCGGTATCACGGCCCAGTACGCCCCAGCGGGAAAAGATCTCGGTCCAGTCGTGCTCGCCGCTGCCGACCAGCGGCAGCACCTGCGCGCGCGCATCGGCCATGTAGCGGGCGATGTTCCAGAAATTCTCGAACAGCCACACCGCGCACAGCGCGAACGACAGCGCCTCGCGGCGCCGCCAGAACGTCGCGGCTGCGGCAACCGGAAACAGCAGCTGCGCGAGCGTGCCGCCATAAACGGTGATGCGATCGCCCAGAAGCAGGCCGAAGATCGGGTGGCCGGCTTCGTGCAAGGCGAGATTGGCGTTGTCGAGCAGGAAAACCCAACGCTGGCCGGTGTTGGCGAGGAAAGCAACAAGCGCGATGCCGAGGGTGGCCGCAACAAACGCCGGGGTCCCTAGCGGGAGCCAGTCCTGTTCATTGACCTCGGCGAGGCGCTGCAGCCAGCTCACTGGGGTGATCGGCCTTACGCTTCGTCGGGGTCGGGATCGGTTGCCTGGCTCGGATTGCCCGCGCTCGCTGCCCCGGCCGGAGCGCGCGCGGCAATCCTGGGTGTAGGGCAACGCACGTCGGCATTCTGCGCGCGATGGCGCAACGCATGGTCCATCAGCACCAGCGCCAGCATCGCTTCGGCGATGGGCGTGGCGCGTATGCCCACGCAAGGGTCATGGCGCCCGGTGGTTTCGACCACGGTCGGCTCGCCGTGCTTGTCGATCGAACGCCGCGGCAGGCGGATGCTCGAGGTCGGCTTTACCGCAATATTGACCACGATGTCCTGGCCGCTGGAGATGCCGCCAAGGATGCCGCCGGCATTGTTGCTCAGATAGCCTTCCGGCGTCATTTCATCGCCGTGCTCGGTGCCCTTCTGCTCGACCGCGCCGAAGCCGGCGCCGATTTCCACACCTTTTACCGCGTTGATTCCCATCATGGCATAGGCGACTTCGGCATCGAGCTTGTCGTAAACAGGCTCGCCCCAGCCTACCGGCACGTTTTCCGCGACCACGGTGATTTTCGCCCCGCACGAGTCGCCGGACTTGCGCAGCCGGTCCATGAACTCCTCGAGTTTCGGCACGATGTCCGGATCGGGCGCAAAGAACGGGTTGGCGTTCACCGCGTCCCAGGTCCTGAATGCAATGCGTATGCTGCCGAGTTGCGACATGTACCCGCGAATCACCACACCGTGGCGCTCCCACAGCCACTTCTTTGCAATCGCCGCCGCCGCCACACGCACCGCCGTCTCGCGAGCCGACTGCCGTCCGCCGCCGCGGTAGTCGCGGATGCCGTACTTTTGCCAATAGGTGTAATCCGCGTGACCAGGACGGAAAGTTTCGGCGATGTTGCCGTAATCCTTGCTGCGCTGGTCCTGGTTGCGGATCAGCAGCGCGATCGGTGTGCCGGTGGTCCGGCCTTCGAACACGCCGGAAAGAATCTCCACCGTATCGGGCTCGCGCCGCTGCGTGACATGCCTGGATGTACCGGGCTTGCGGCGATCGAGTTCTTTCTGGATGTCGGCTTCGGAGAGCTCCAATCCCGGCGGACAACCGTCCACGACGCAGCCGATTGCCGGGCCATGGCTCTCGCCAAAGGACGTAACGCAGAACAATTTGCCGAGCGTGTTTCCGGACATTGCGCACCCGAAGAGAAGCGTCGAAGTTTATCACGCGCCCCGCAGAAACCCTGCAGCAATGCGGCTTGCGCCGAATGCGGAATCATCGGCCCGATGCGCCGCCGGGCGGCCTGATTTAGAATACCTGCTCATCTTCCCCATGCCGAGCAGCCCAGGGCCATGCGCCAGTACCTCGACCTGATGCGACATATCCTCGAACACGGCGCCCGCAAAGGCGATCGCACGGGCACGGGGACGCTGAGTGTATTCGGCCCCCAGTTGCGCTTTGACCTTCAGGCCGGATTTCCTCTGCTCACCACCAAGAAAGTCCACCTCAAGTCCATCATCCACGAACTGCTGTGGTTCCTGAAGGGCGAAACCAACATCCGCTATCTCAAGGAAAACGGGGTGTCGATCTGGGACGAATGGGCCGACGATGAGGGCGAACTCGGTCCGGTGTACGGCTATCAGTGGCGTTCCTGGCCGGCGCCGGACGGGCGCCATATCGACCAGATGGCGAAGGCGATCGAGGAAATCCGGCGCAACCCGGACTCTCGACGCCTCATCGTGTCGGCCTGGAACGTCGCCGATCTCGAAAGCATGGCGCTCATGCCCTGTCACGCTTTCTTCCAGTTCTATGTTGCCGACGGCAAACTCTCCTGCCAGCTCTACCAGCGCAGCGCCGACCTTTTCCTCGGCGTGCCTTTCAACATCGCCTCTTACGCGGCTCTGACGCTGATGGTGGCACAAGTGTGCAACCTGAGGCCCGGTGAATTCGTGCATACCTTCGGCGATACCCACCTGTACCTCAACCACCTGGAACAGGCCCGTGAGCAGCTTTCGCGGCAGCCGCGCACGTTGCCGCGCATGATCCTCAACTCCGAAATCAGGAACCTGTTCGATTTCAGCTACGAAGATTTCAATCTGGTCGGCTACCAACCCTATCCCGCCATCAAAGCGCCGGTGGCGGTGTGAGAGCGGGATTGGGGATTCGGGATTGAGGATGGGAAGTGAGGGAACCAGCCGCGGGTCGGCATTGCGGCACTTGTAGGCAATGCTGAATGAGGTACAGCGACCTCCGAGTCTGGCAAGAAGCCATGGGTTTGGTAACCGAGGTCTATCGATTGTCGAGATCCTTCCCCCTGATGGATCATTGATGGAACTAGAAACACAACTCCAGATTGCCTTGAGACTCGATCACGCTACGGAAGTTGACGTGACACGCCTTCTCGCCAAGTCAGATCATGTCGGTAAAATGCTTAGCACCCTCAAGAACTCACTAAACAAGTAAGCGGACTTATCAGCAATTGCTGTAATAGCTCGAACCTCAATCCTGAATCCCCAATCCCCTCGAATCTCAATCATCGTTGCTTACGCGGTGAATCGCGTCATCGGCAAGGATGGGAAGGTGCCCTGGCATCTTTCCGGAGACCTGAAGCGCTTCCGCCAGCTCACGATGGGACATCACATCGTGATGGGCCGCAAGACCTGGGAGTCGATCGGCAGGCTGCTGCCGGGACGCAAGCACATCATCGTCAGCCGGCAGCCAGACTACGCGGTGCCTGGCGCAGTCGTTACACGCACCATCGAGGAAACGCTTGCGGCATGCGCTGGCGACAACGAAATATTCGTGATCGGTGGCGAAGAGATCTATCGTCTGGTGCTGCCCATTGCCGAGCGCATCTACGCTACCGAGATCATGGCCGATTTCGCAGGCGACACTTTCTTCCCTCCGTTCGATCCCGGTACATGGGTAGAGGTTTCGCGGGAGATGGGCACGAACTCCGAATCGCTTCCGCACGACTTCGTGATCTACGAGCGGGCTGCGATCCGCCGTTAATGGTGCCTCGCCGTAGCTCGCCGGTCCCCGGATACTTTAGGGTTGTCGCCGCCAATCGCCTTCGTTGCGCCTATATGTCATAGCGCAGGGTGATCTGGTAGACCACCCGGTCGTACGCGTTGATCGGAATATTCGAGTCGTTCCGGGTCCCGCTGGCCTGGGTGGTCACCCGGACACTTTTCCACGGGGAGAAGATCAAACCGGTGGAAGCGCTGTACTGGGTGTCTACGCGATCGACCAGGAAAAACCGATCGGGG
>DASQOP010000287.1:0-4735 GCA_035644415.1 Burkholderiales bacterium | reverse complement strand
GATCAGCCAGCGCGAAGCGGACATGGGCCGCGGCCCGGTGTTTTTCTCCACACTTGCGGAGATAGAGAAGGTGAAGGGCGAGGCGTGAGGGAAGAAAAACAAGTGCTGAGTGCTGGGTGCTAGGTGCTGGGGGAAAGGCGTGAGGAAAGAGCAAAGGACGGGTTCAGTCCCCATAGTTTTAACAGCCGTCGGTTTTGCTGAGTCCCGAGTCCCGAGTCCTCGCCGTTTCTCAGCACTCAGCACACAGCACGCAGCACTCGTCTTTCCCTGTCACCTGTCACCCTTCACCTGTTATAGGGTCACTGCATGACCGCGGCCCTCATCGACGGTGTCGCAGTTTCGAAGGCGATCCGCGCGCAGTGGCAACAACGCGTCGGAGCGCTCAAGGCGCGCGGCGTGACCCCGGGGCTGGCGGTGATCCTGGTCGGCGACAATCCCGCTTCGCAGGTCTACGTGCGAAACAAGGTCAGGGCCTGCGGCGAAGTCGGGCTGTATTCCGAGGTGCACCCGTATCCCGCGAACGTTTCGCAGGAGACGGTGCTGGCGAAGATCGAAGAACTGAATCAGGATCCGAAGATCCACGGCATCCTGGTGCAGCTGCCGCTGCCCCCGCATTTCGACAACAGCAAGGTGCTGGAAGTCATCTCGGCGGAAAAGGACGCCGATGGGTTCCATCTTTACAATCTCGGCGGCCTGGTCTCGGGGGGCGCCGTGTTCCCGCCGTGCACCCCTTATGGCGTGATGGCGCTGCTGGATTACTACAAGATTCCGATCGAAGGGAGTAATGCGGTGATGGTCGGCCGCAGCAACATCGTCGGCAAGCCGATGGCGCTGATGCTTCTGGCGCGCAGCGCCACCGTCAGCATCTGCACCTCCAAGACCCGCGATCTGAAACAGTTCACGACGCTCGCGGATATTCTGGTGGTGGCCACCGGAAAACCACGAATGATCACCGGCGACATGATCAAGCCGGGCTCGACCGTGATCGACGTCGGCACCAACCGGATGCCCGACGGCAAACTCGTCGGCGACGTTGACTTCGAAGGCGCGCGGCAAAGGGCCGCATTCATCACGCCGGTGCCGGGCGGCGTCGGTCCGATGACCATCACCATGCTGATCGCCAACACCGTGCAGGCAGCGGAGCGCTTCGTGTCCAGGCAGGTCAAAGCGCACGCCGACAAAGTCAACGCGTCGGTCCTTCCGTAACGCTTTTTGTCATGTTCGCCGATCGCCACGAAGCAGCGATCCGGCTTGCCGCGGAAGTCGGGAAATATCGCGGCCTGAATCCCCTGGTGCTGGGCATCCCGCGCGGCGCGGTACCGATGGCGCGTGTCATCGCCGCGGAACTTGCAGGCGAAGTCGACGTGACGCTGGTGCGCAAGCTCGGCGCGCCCGGCAACCCGGAGTTCGCGGTCGGCGCAGTAGATGAGACCGGCTGGTCGCACGTGGCCGCGCACGCGCGCGGCGCCGGCGCCGATGCAGCGTACCTGGAGCAGGAGACGCGGGCGCAGGTCGAAGTACTGAAGGCCCGGCGTGCCGCCTATACCGCGATCCGGCCGGCGGTGGACCCTCGGGGTCGAATCGTCATCGTGGTGGACGACGGACTTGCCACCGGCGCCACCATGATCGCGGCGCTGCATGCATTGCGCGCGCGCAATCCCGCCAAGTTGATCTGCGCGGTGCCGGTGGCGCCGCCGGAATCAATTGAAAAAGTGTCGCGCCACTGCGACGAGATGATGTGCCTGGAAGCACCCGGCAACTTCCGCTCCGTGGGACAGTTCTACCGGCGCTTCGAGCAGGTCTCCGACGCCGAAGTCGCCGCCGCTCTGAAAGCCTAGATCAAGACCTTCACCGCGAAGGCGCAAAGACGCAAAGGAAACGCAAAGTAAATCAAGAAAAACATGAATGGGCGAAAGAACATAAGGTCTGGACTTTTCGTTGATGAATGGTCCGTACGCTTCAATGTCCCCTTCTGCGCCGATCAGATTTTTGCCCAGTCAAGTTCTTCTTTGCGTTTCCTTTGCGTCTTTGCGCCTTTGCGGTAAGGAACTAAGCTTTAGGCAACTTGGATGGAGATGGGGATGCGGCGGGGGCCGAAAGCCCTGGTGAATTTCTCGAAGCGCCCCGCGGCCGCAGTCCCGCAGGACGGGCATTTGCCCTGCGGATCGAGGCGATAGGTCAGGATGCGGTGCCAGTCGCGGACAATCAGCGCGGTGCTGCAGCCGGTGCAGAAAGTGGTGCCGCCTTCCACGTCGTGCACATTGCCGGTGTAGACGTAATTCAGCCCCTCACCAAGGGCAATCCGGCGTGCGCGGGTCAGCGTGGCGGGCGGAGTCGGCGGCAGATCGTCGAGCTTGTAGTCCGGGTGGAACGCGGTGAAGTGCAGCGGCACGTCGCTGCCCAGTTCTTTAGCCACCCATTTTGAGAGTTGGTAGATTTCCTCGTCCGAGTCGTTCTTGGTCGGGATCAGCAGTGTAGTGATCTCGAACCATACATCGGTTTCGTGACGCAGGTACTTGAGCGTGTCCAGCACCGGCTGCAGTTTTGAACCGGTCAACCTGACGTAGAAGTCGTCGGTGAATCCCTTCAAATCCACGTTCGCCGCGTCCATCTTCGCGTAAAACTCCCTGCGCGGCTGATCGTGCATGTAGCCCGCGGTCACCGCCACGGTCTGGATGCCGCGCGCATGGCAGGCGTCGGCAACGTCCATCGCATATTCCGCGAAGATCACCGGGTCATTGTAGGTGAACGCAACGCTTCGGCTGCCGGAGCGTTCCGCCGCTGCCGCGATGTCCTCGGCGCCGGCCTGATCCATCAGGCGATCCATGTCGCGGGATTTGGAAATGTCCCAGTTCTGGCAGAATTTGCACGCGAGATTGCAGCCCGCGGTGCCGAATGAAAGTACGGCTGAGCCGGGATAGAAGTGATTCAGCGGCTTCTTCTCGATCGGATCGATGCAGAATCCGGAGGAGCGGCCGTAGGTGGTGAGCACCATACTATCGTTTATCCGTTGGCGCACGAAGCAGGCGCCGCGCTGGCCTTCGTGCAGCCGGCAGTCGCGCGGGCACAGGTCGCACTGCAGGCGGCCGTCGTCGAGCATGTGCCACCAGCGTCCCGGATAAGGCCGCTGTTCCGGCGCGTTCAAAGGCATTCCTCCGGCTCGGCCCACCTGGACACCGAATAGCGGAACAACCGGATGCCGTCGTCCCAGAAGTCCCGCGGCAGGCCGGCCTTGCGCTTGAGTTCGTCGAGAAACGAGGCAGACGAGGGCAGGTTTTCCCATACCTGGGGAAGGAAGGTGCCGCGATGGCGCCCGAATTCGAGCACCACCCCATCCTCGCCGGGGCGCAACTGCGCCAGTGCGTGTTCCTGGTCGCGGAATGCCAGCGGCGCGAGTGCCGACAGCACCGACACCTCGATTTTCGTGGTGGACAATTCGTCAAAGGAAAGCGGCGCAAAGCGGGGGTCGTGGAACGCCGCGGCGCGGGCGTTTGCCTTTACGTCCTCGACCAGCGTGCGGCGCGCCCGCAGGCTGCCGATACAGCCACGCAGCCGGTTCTCGCGTTTCAGGGTCACGAAAGATGCTGCCGGGTGGTGCAGGAACGCTGCGTCTTCCTGCACTGAAGTGGGGATGCCGAAGCTGCCGGCAATCGAAGAACGTGCAATCGAAACGAGGACCCGGCCGTCTGCGCATTCCTGTTTGTCGTCCTGCTTTTCCCGCGTGGACGCCTGGTCGTAAAACGCGAACGATGCGTATCCCACCACCCTGCTCTTGTCGCCGGCGGTATCGCCCGAGTTGCGCAGGTCCAGCAATTCCGGGCGCAGTCCTCGGCCACGCGCTTCCAGCAACAGTCCATTGACCGGCGTCGCACCACAAGCCTGCTGGTGGTTGAGCTGCGGTGCCATGTTCAGGATCATGCGCGCGGTTTGTTCATCGATCGTTCTGGCCTGCGCATAGGGAAGGTAATGGGAAAGGTCGGAACTGATGACGATCAGCGTGCGCTGATCGCCCCAAAGCAGGCCGAGCACTTCGGCAACCTGTTCGGCAGAGGCCTCGCCAACCGCAAGGGGCGCCAGCGTGAATCCGGCGAGCGCCTGCTGCAGGAAGGGCAGGTGCACCTCCAGCGAATGCTCGTGTGCGTGCGCATCGTCGCTGGTGCAAACTTGCGGCAGATGCCGGATCGCCGCGATCGCTTCACGGTCCAAGCCCACTTCGCCCAGAGGCGTGGCAAAGGCATCGGCCGCGGGCAGCGCCAGTCCGCGCACGTACACACGGTGGGCCGGGCCGAGCAGCACCACTCGGGAGTAGTCGCTGCGAAACGGCGCCAGCAGCGCGTAAGCGTTCGCCGCGACCGGACCCGAATAGACGTAACCGGCGTGAGGTGCGATGAGCGCCTTGGGTCGTTGTAGGCTGGGCGGCCGCGCGGCCGCCAGCAACTCCGCGATTTGCGCCTGCAGCGGGGCCGTGGTGGCCGGATAGAAGGCGCCGGCAACTGCCGGTGCCCTGACTGAACTCATGGCTGTGTCCTGAAGACGATTGCGAGTTTGTGGACCCGTATGGCAAAGGGCAAACGAAAAATTATAGGCGCCGGACTGGCAATGTGGCGATGTGAGGGCTGAAACTGGCAACCAGGTGAGAAAAGAGGTTGAACATTTGACGGACGCGTGTATATTACTGACCGCTCAGTCACTTACATAAGTATGATGAATCAGCAGCATCGACAGGATCGCCGCT
>DASQOP010000286.1:0-2324 GCA_035644415.1 Burkholderiales bacterium | reverse complement strand
GGCCCTGCGTGATGGTCACTTGGTCGCCGTTTGGGTCCAGTTGCAGCGCGGTGACAATACCGGTGTTGGTCGCGGCCGGGTAGCCGTTGACTTGATCGACCAATACGCCCTCCATCGAGACCGTCGCCGCTGCTGTGCTGTTGGTGGCGATCGCTTGCGCGTGCGCGAGAGCGGCCGCCGAGCGCACGCCACCGAATATCGCCTGCGTCTTCGCGGCCCGGGCCTGCGTTTGCAGTGTGATGTAACGCGGCAGCGCGACCGCCGCCAGAATGGCGATGATGCTGATCGTGACCACCAGCTCGATCAGGGTAAAGCCGCCGCTGCGGCGCCTGATTATTGCGAATTCAAATGACTTCATCACTATTTAACTCCCTCGTATCGACGAACACGCGCACGCAAAAAACGATCTTCAAAAACAAAGCACGATCCATGCCTGTACTACTTGAACCAATCATACTCGCCGAGCAGCACCAAACTCACCCATGTGTCTGCAGAACCGGGCGAGCTCTCCGTAACTGTTCCCGTACTCACCCGCATCGCACGGTAGCGGACAGTGAAATCCCGATACATTGACGGCGAAAAGTGCCGCCGATTGTCCACCGTGTACACCAGCTCCCGGTCCCGCTTGTCGAAATACCACTGGCCCTTCGGTTCGTCGGTGGGCGCGGAATCCAGTTCGCCCAGATAATTTGGGGGCCTTTCCGCAAGCCAGTTCATCGGATTCTCGTCGGCCAGCGTCTGAATTTCCGACACCCGGTTGGCGAGAATCAGGTCCGCCACCTTGTAGCGCAAACCGGTGCGGATGTTCTGTGCCG
This sequence comes from Burkholderiales bacterium, assembly GCA_035644415.1. Classification (GTDB taxonomy): domain Bacteria; phylum Pseudomonadota; class Gammaproteobacteria; order Burkholderiales; family JACQAP01; genus JACQAP01. The sequence continues at coordinate 1,509 of DASQOP010000286.1, read as the reverse complement.
TCGATTCCATCGCGGTTTTTTCCGCGTACTCCTGATAGTACAGCGACCGCTCGAGCAGCACCCCCACGAAGATGCCCATGAGCGCCATGCACACGGCCAACTCCACGAAACTCGCGCCGCACTGGCCGCCGCGCACGGGAAATATACGCATCGCTCATTTCTTCAGTGCCGCCTGGCCAAGGTCCCAGATCGGCAGGAACACGCCCAGCGCAAGGATCAGCACCAGTACGCCGAGGCACAGGATCAAAATCGGCTCGATCTGCGCGCCCAGCGTTTTCAGTTCGTACTCGACCTCGCGCTGATACATATCGGCGATTTCCTGCATCATGTCGTCGAGCGCCCCGGACTCTTCGCCCACCATCAACATCTGCAATACCACCGGAGTGAAAACCCCGGCGTTGACCGCGGAGTGCAGCACGCTGTCACCGCGCTCGACGCCTTCACGCATTTTTTCGACTCTTTCCGCGACGAAGCTGTTGTCCACGGTCTGCGCCACCAGTGTGAGTCCCTGCACCACCGGGACCCCGCTGCGCATCGACAGCGCGAAGCTGCGCGAGAAACGCGCCAGCGTCGCCTTGAGGATGATCTTGCCCGCGATCGGGATGCGCAGCTTGAAACGATCCCACGCGAACTTTCCCGCCTTGGTGCGGGTGTAGCCGCGAAACGCGAGCGCCGCCCCGACCAGCGCGGCCAGCAGGAACGGCCAGCTCGAAACCATTAAGTCGGAAAACCCGATCAGCAATTTTGTGATGAACGGCAGTTCGGCATTGAAGCCCTTGTACACCTTGGCAAACGCCGGGATGACGAAAAGGTTGATGACGGCGATCGCGACCGCCATCGCGACCAGCACGAACGACGGATAGCGCAACGCCGACTTGACCTGGCCGCGCATGAATTCCTGGAACTCGAGGTGATTGAACAACCTCAGAAAGATTTCCTCGAGCATGCCGGTGGTTTCGCCGACGTACACCATGGCCACGTAGAAGGGCGAAAACACGCGGCCCTGCCGCTGCAGCGCCACCGACAGCGGATGGCCGCTGTCCAGGTTCTCGCGAATGTTCTGCAGCACCCGCGCGAAAGTCGGATTGCCAGTGGACTCCTGCAGTCCCGCGAGCGAGCGCATGATCGGCACGCCGGCCTTGAGCAGCGTGTACATCTGCCGGCTGAACAGCAGCAAGTCCTCATGCGCGACCGGGCGCTGCGTCAGCCGCTGCAATGCACCGATCGATTCGCCCGCCTGCCGGCGCTGCGTTTCGCCGATCTCCACCGGCGTGACCCCGGTGGCGAACAGCTGGGTCGCGACCGCGGCGCTGTCGGCGCCCTCGGCCACGCCCTGCACCAGCTCGCCGGAGGCGTTTCTGCCCTTGTAGGCGAAAAGAGCCACGGCTAGGTACTTACCACGGCGAACACGGGAATTCCCTCGATCTGCATGTTGATCAACTCGGTGGTAGTAAATCAAGTCCTTCTTCCAGTAGCGCACTGACGCGCATCGCTTCGTCGACGGTGGTA
>DASQOP010000285.1:0-7539 GCA_035644415.1 Burkholderiales bacterium | reverse complement strand
GAAGCTTGGCGTACAACTGGGGAAAACACGCCTGTCCGAGTTCAGGAGCGACCAGGAGTTTGCTGGATTGGATCAGATGCGGGTGTCGCTGGCTTTGCTCCCGCTGCTGTCGAAACAGGTGGTGGTGGACCAGGTCCAGCTCAACGGATTGCGGGTTAACCTCGTCAAACACAAGGACGGACAGACCAATTTTGCCGATCTGCTTGGAGTGGAAGAAGTCCCGACACCTGTGCCCGCGGTGACGCAGCCGTCCGCGGCCGCAGCCCCGATCAAGTTCGATATCGATGGCGTAAAGGTGAGGAAGGCCGCAGTGAGCTGGAAGGATGAGGCGGCCGGCACCGAGTACACGGTGTCCGATTTCAACCTTGAGACCGGGCGGGTGGCTCCCGGGGTACCAGTCAAATTCGAGCTTGCTGCGGCATTCACGGCATCGGTACCGAAGATGGAGGTGAAGTTTCAGTGCGCCGGAAACGTGACCGCTGACCTGAAGAAACAGACGCTGAGCGCTGATCTGACCGCCAGGATCGACGAAAGCAACGTCACGGCCAAAGTCGACATGACCAACTTCGCGGCGCCATTTACCCGCTTCGACATCGCCTTCGACAAACTCGACGTGGACCGCTACCTGTCACCCACGGAGAAAAGGGCGACGAGCGTCAAACCGGCATCGGCCCGGCAGGCCGAGCAACCGATCAATTTTTCGCCGATCAAGAAACTCAGCCTGGCCGGCAGCCTGCGCATCGACCACCTGGTCGCGTCGAACGTGAAGGCGCAGAACGTGCAAATGGACGTCGAGGCCAGGGACGGCAGGCTGGAGGTGAATTCGCTATCGGCCGACCTCTATCAGGGCAGCACCAAGGGGACGGCCTCGGTCAACGCCAACAACAACCAGCTCGCGATCAAACAAAGCCTTTCCGGCGTATCGATCGGCCCGTTGCTGCGCGATGCGTTGAACCAGGACCTGCTCGATGGGCGCGGCAACGTCGCGCTCGACGTCACCACCACCGGCAATACTGTGAGCGCGATCAAGAAGTCGCTCAATGGCACCGTGGCGCTCAGCCTCAAGGACGGCGCACTCAAGGGCATCAACCTGGCGCAGTCGCTGCGCAACGCCAAAGCGATGTTCACCGGCGGGACGCGCGATTCCGAGCAGGCCGCAACCGCCGGCGAAAAGACCGATTTCTCCGAGTTGAGCGCCAGTTTCCTAGTCCGCGAGGGCGTGGCCCATAACGACGATTTGTTGGCGAAGTCCCCGTTCCTGCGGCTGACGGGCGCGGGGGACATCAACATCGCGAAAGGCAGCCTGAACTACCTGGCGAAGGCTACGGCAGTGGCGACGAGCACCGGCCAGGGCGGAAAGGACCTCGCCGACACCCGTGGGCTGACGCTCCCGGTGCGCGCTTCGGGTCCGTTCACTGCGCTCAAATACAAACTCGAGTTCGGTTCCGCGTTCTCGGACAGCGCTAAGCAGCAGGTCGAGGCCAAAAAGGAGGAACTCAAGGGCAAGCTCAAAGACCAGATCAAGTCCAGGCTGCAGGAGGCGACGAAGCCCGCTGGGGAGGCAGCGCCCGCCACGGGCGGGGGATCGCCGCCGTCGCGGCCGGAAGACAAACTCAAGGAAAAGCTGAAGAAGCTGTTCTGAGCGACGATTCCGGGATGAGCCAATTCGCCGAGCGCGTCATTGCCTGGCAACGCCAGCATGGACGCCACGATCTGCCGTGGCAGGGCACGCGCGATCCCTATCCGGTCTGGCTCTCCGAAATCATGCTGCAGCAGACACAGGTCGCCGCGGTCATCCCGTATTTCCAGCGCTTCCTTACCCGCTTCCCCGACGTCGCCAGCCTGGCGTCCGCCGACCAGGACGACGTGCTTGCGCTATGGAGCGGGCTCGGTTATTACGCTCGTGCCCGCAATCTCCACCGCGCCGCGCGCATCGTCGTCGAACAGCATGGTGGCGTATTCCCGGAGCATTTCGAGACGATTGCCGCGCTACCGGGGATCGGACGATCGACCGCGGCTGCGATTGCGGTGTTCGTCTCCAGCGCCCGCCAGCCGATCCTGGACGGCAACGTCAAGCGTGTGCTGGCACGCTGCTTCGGCATCTCAGGCTTCCCCGGCGGGACGAAAATCGAGAAGCGCCTGTGGGAACTCGCCGCAGGGTTGTTGCCCGAGCGCGATGTCGAGGCGTACACGCAAGGGCTGATGGATCTCGGCGCCGGCATCTGCATTCGCCGCCGCCCGCGTTGCGAGGCCTGCCCGCTCGGGGATGAGTGCGCGGCCAGGCGTGAGAACCGCATCGCCGAACTGCCGTCGCCGCGGCCGAGAAAACCCATGCCGGAGAAATCCACTGTCATGCTGATCCTGCAGCGCAACAGCGAAGTCTTGCTGGAAAAGCGCCCGGAGCCCGGAATCTGGGGCGGCTTGTGGAGCTTCCCCGAAGTCAGTGACGCACAGGAAGCGGCAACGCTATCGCGCGGCCGCTTCGGGGCCGCAGTCAAGGCCGACGGCGCCTTGCCGGTGATTCGTCATAGCTTTACCCACTTCGCGCTCAAGATCACGCCGGTGCTGCTGCGGGTGACGCGGATTGAGCCGCGTGCACAGTCGCCGGGCCACGTCTGGTTGACGGTTGAAGATGCGATCGGTGCTGCGGTGCCGGCACCGGTGCGCACGATCCTGCGCCAGCTTCGAGACGGCGGTTGACGTTCGTTATGCAGACGACTTCAGAAGCCCGTACAGGCGCATCAGACGTTCGCGGTCGTCGCGGATCTCGAGCAGCGCCTGTTTCTCCTCGAGGGCAAGCGGCAGGACTTCCGCCAACCGGTAACTCACCCAGCGCGGATCGTCGTACGCGAGCGGCGGAAAGAAATACTCGGTACCGAGACGGCTGACGATCTGCTCGAGCACCCGGCGGCACAGGACCAGCGATTCCTCGGGCGCGCTTCCCGGAACCTCCTCAAGCATGTCGATCTCGGCGCGGATCAGGCCGCTCGACTGCGTGGTCTGGTTGCGGATACGAAACGGCTGCCGGCCCCGGGCCTTGAGATGAAACACCCCCAGATGAGGCATCTCCCATTCGACGATTACAGCGGTGCAGCCGACGGGTTCCGGCAGCGCCGGCGTGCCGACTTCCACGCCTTCCCTGATGCGGCATACTCCGAAGGGCGTTGCGTCGCGCAGGCAGTCCCGGGTCATTTCCAGATAACGCTGCTCGAAGATCCTGAGCGGCAGCATGCCGCCGGGGTAGAGCACCGTGCTGAGCGGGAAGATTGGGATAGATGTCGTCATCTCGATCGCGTCAAGTGCGCGAAGAATACCCAAACCGGAATCTCACCGCGAAGGCATGAAGAACACGAAGACACACGAAGAAAAACGACGTGATCGATGTTCTTTTTGCTCCGTTCCAGCCACCCGGCAACAGCGAAGCCAAGGAAGGAAAGTTGTGACCGAAACCCGAAGAATGCAGATGTTCACAGGGAAACCCTGAACTTGAATTTGACCTCTTCGTGTTCGTCGTCTCTTCGTGGTGAGTCTTTGTATCCGTCAGCCTTCGCCATCTCCGGATTCGCCCCAGCGGGGCATCAGCGAATGCGGGACGGAAAGATGGTCGAGCACGCGCGCGACCACGAAATCCACCAGGTCCTGCGGTGTCTGCGGGTGGTGATAGAAGCCGGGGTTCGCAGGCAGGATCACCGCGCCTGCGCGCGCCAGCTTGAGCATGTTCTCCAGATGGATCGCGGAAAACGGTGTTTCCCGCGGCACCAGTATCAACTTGCGCGCTTCCTTCAAGGTCACGTCGGCGGCGCGTTCGATCAGGTTGTCCGCGAGCCCCGCGGCGATGGCCGCGAGAGTACCCATGGTGCAGGGACAGACTACCATCGCGTCGGGCGGATTCGAGCCTGAAGCGACCGGCGCAAACCACTCCTCGCGGCCGAATGCCTGCAGTTGCCCGGGACGCGCGGCAAAACGTGCGGCAAAGAACTCGGCAGCCTCTTTGGCGCGGGCGGGCAAAGCAAGATCCATCTCCTGGCGCGCGACGACCTGTGCAACCTGCGAGTAAAGGAGGTATACGCGCAGGTCCGCTTTGAGCAGACATTCAAGCAGGCGCACCCCGTAGGGCATGCCGGAAGCGCCGGTAAAGGCGAGCGCGATGGTGCGCAGGCTCATCGCGCGGCTTCGCCGGCAGCCGAAAGTGGCTCCACAGCGCGACGCGCCCTGCGCGCCGCTACCGCAACGGCGGATGCGGAAATACTCACGTGGACAATTCTCTATGCCGGACCAGCACTCCGCGGCTGGCGCGGAAGTGCGCCGCCAAATTCTCGGCGAAGTAGACCGAACGGTGCCGGCCGCCGGTGCAACCGATCGCAACTGTCAGATAACTGCGATTGTCGCGCACGAAGCACGGCAGCCATTTTTCGATGTAGTCGCGGATGTCCGCGAGCATGCTGCGTGCATTGGCGTCCGCCTCCAGGAACGCGATCACCGGCGCGTCTTTTCCGGTCAGCGGGCGCAGCTCCGGGTCGTAGTGGGGATTGGGCAGGCAGCGCACGTCGAACACCATGTCGGCATCCAGGGGGATGCCATGCTTGAAGCCGAAAGACTGGAACAGAAGCGTCAGCCCCGACTCACCCAAGTCCAGTAGATCTTTCACCCAGGCCCTCAACGCGTTGGGATTGAGGTCGCTGGTGTCGATGCGATGGCCTAGGTCGCCGATGTCGGCGAGCAGTTCGCGCTCGCGCTCGATGCACTCCGGCAGCGTGCGCTCTTCGTGCGCGAGCGGATGCCGGCGGCGGGTTTCGGAGAAGCGCTTGACCAGGGTGTCGGTCTTGGCATCGAGGAAAACCAGGTGCAGGTCGATGCCGCGCTGGCGGAGTTGCAGCAGATAATCGGGCAGTTCCGACAGCGTCGTACCGCTGCGCACGTCGATGCTGACGGCCACACGCTGCTGGTCCTCCTGGGCGAGGAACTGCGTGAGCCCGATCAACAGCTTCGCCGGCAGGTTGTCCACGCAGTAGTAGCCGCTGTCTTCCAGAACGTTCAGCGCGATGCTCTTTCCGGATCCGGACAGGCCGCTGATGACGATGAGCCGCATGGACGCTCTAGCCCCGCTTGCTCAACTGTTTTTCCTGACGCTGTATGAACTCCTGAGTGCTGTCGATTCCGCGCAGTTGCAGGACATAATTGCGGACCGCCGCTTCCGCCAGCACGGCGAGGTTGCGGCCGGCCGCGACCGGCAACACGACCTTGCGGACGCTGATGCCCATGATGTCTTCGGAGCTGGCATTGAGCGGCAGGCGTTCCAGCCCGGGAATCACGCCGCCAACCGGTTTTTCCAGCTGCACGATCAATTTCAGGTTCTTTCTGATGCGCACCGCGGTCTCGCCGAAAATGGTGCGGATGTTGAGCATCCCCAAGCCTCTTACTTCGAGGAAATCCTTCAGCAGTTCGGGACTGCGCCCCTCGAGCGTTTGCGGCGCGATGTGATACAACTCGACCACGTCGTCGGCAACCAGGCCGCTGCCGCGGGAAATGAGTTCCAGCGCCAGTTCGCTTTTTCCTACGCCGCTTTCGCCGGTGATCAGTACTCCCATGCCGAGCACGTCCAGGAAAACGCCATGGCGGGTGACGAATTCTGCCAGCGCCCGTCCCAGATAGGTGCGCACCACCCAGATGATCTGCAGGCTGTGCAGGGGCGAAGCGAGCAACGGGACATTGCGGGAGGTGGCGAACTCGGCGAGCGTCAGCGGCGCCTTCTCCTGGTCGCTGAGGATGATGCAGGCCAGCCCGCTTACGGCGAGCCGGGACAGCGCCTCCCGCTGGGACTGTTCGCTGAGCGAGGAAAAGTACGCGGCTTCGGTGCGGCTGAAGATCTGAATCCAGTTGGGATGAACCAGATTCAGGTGCCCGATCAGGCCCTGCGAGGCGTGATTGATCTCGCTGCTGTCGAGAAAGGGCGAGGGATCGCGCGGCCCGGATAGCCAGGCGAGCTTGAGCGCGTCGGCATTTTCCTCAAACAGCTGCGCGACGCTGACCTGGGGCATGGGGCTGCCATTCTGTGATGAGTCGTTGTACGTCCAGCGCATCCGGCAATGCCGTCAACTGCGCACGCATTTCCTTGTCACTGAACATCTGCGCCAGCTCCGAGAGTATCTGCAGGTGCAGATCGGTCGCTTTCTCGGGAACCAGCAGCACGAAGATCAGTTGCACCGGATTGCCGTCCGGGGCCTCGAAAGGTATCGGTGCCTTGGTGCGCACGAACGCGCCCGCCGCTTCTCGCAAACCCTTGATGCGGCCATGCGGAATGGCAATGCCATGGCCCAGACCGGTAGAGCCCAGCCGTTCGCGCGCGAACAGCGCGTCGAACACCTGGCCGCGGCCGACGCCAAGCGCATTTTCGAACAACAGTCCGACGTGCTCGAACACCCGTTTCTTGCTCGTGACATCCAGATCGAGAATGACGTTTGCAACAGGTAACAGCTTCGATAGCAGGCTCATGCCGGGCGTCCTGGAAACGCGATGAGAGGTTATGGTGCAATCGGTCTGTTGCGGATAGCCTCATCCTGATGATGATCGACGGATTTTTCCTTGTGCTTGAGGATCTGTCGATCGAGCTTGTCTACCAGCCCATCAATGGCGGCATACATGTTGGCGTCCACGCACTCGACGTAGATGTCCTTGCCGCGCACGTGCACTTTGGCCTCGATTTTCTGGTCGAGCTTGTTTACTGACAGGATGACGTTGACGTCGATGACGTGATCGAAATGTCGGGTTACTCGGGAAAGTTTGTCGGTGACGTAGGAGCGGATGGCGGGGGTGATGTCGAGGTGGTGACCGGACAATTGAAGATTCATTGGCTTACCCTTCATGCTTTGGTTGATCAGATGCTTTTGCGAAGATTGACAGGCAGGATCTGCAAAGATTCACGGTATTTGGCGATGGTGCGGCGCGCCACCACGATTCCCTGTTTGCCGAGGATCTCGGATATCTGACTGTCGCTCAGCGGTTTGCGCCGGTCTTCCTCGCCGACCAGCTGCTTGAGCAGCGCACGGATGGCGGTCGCGGAGCAGGCGCCGCCCGTTTCGGTGGTTACGTGGCTGCCGAAGAAGTACTTGAGTTCAAAGATGCCGCGCGCGGTCAGCATGAACTTCTGCGTGGTCACGCGTGATACGGTGGACTCGTGAAGCCCCAGCGTGTCGGCGATCTCGCGCAGAACCAGCGGGCGCATCGCCACTTCGCCGTGTTCGAAAAAATGGCGCTGCCGGTCCACGATCGCCTGGGAAACGCGCAGGATGGTGTCAAAGCGCTGCTGAACGTTCTTGATGAGCCATTTGGCCTCCTGCAACTGGCCGGCGAGCTGCTGGAAGCTCGCGTCGCGGTTGCGGTGCAGAATGTCGGCGTACATGCGGTTGACGCGCAGCTTCGGCATGGCCTCGGGATTGAGCGACGCGACCCACAGGCCCTTGATCTTGCGCACCACCACATCGGGAATGACGTAGCGCGTCTCGCCGTCGGAAAAGCTCGCGGCCGGCCGTGGGTTGAGGC
>DASQOP010000284.1:0-6153 GCA_035644415.1 Burkholderiales bacterium | reverse complement strand
ATTTTCTCTTTCTCTGTGTTCTCTGTGTGCTCTGTGGTTCAAGCCTTTCAAGCGCGGTAGACGGCTATCCGAGCAAGCCGATCCGCATCATCGTTCCGTACACGCCCGGCGGGTTCAACGACACACTGGCGCGCACGCTCGGACAGAAGCTCAACGAAAAGTGGGGCCAGCCGGTGATGGTGGACAACCGCCCGGGCGGCGGCACCACAATCGGTACCAGCCTCGTAGCGAAAGCGCCCGCCGATGGCCACACGCTGCTGGTCGTTTCCTTCGCTTTCGGAGTCAACCCGAGTCTGTACACGCTGCTTCCCTACGACACGCAACGGGATTTCGCGCCGGTCGTGCTCGCCGCCGGGACGCCGAATATCCTGGTGGTCAATCCGGAACTGCCGGTGAAATCGGTGCGGGACCTGATCACGCTCGCAAAATCGAAGCCCGGGAAACTCAACTACGCGACCGCAGGAAGCGGTTCGTCCAACCACCTGTCGATGGAAATGTTCAAGAGCATGGCCGGCGTTGACATCGTGCACGTTCCTTACAAGGGCAGCGCCCCCGCAGTCACCGACCTGATCGGCGGCCAGGTGGACGTCATGTTCGACAACGTGCCCAACGTGCTGCAACACGTGAAGGCCGGCAAGCTGCGTGGACTGGCGGTGTCGAGCAGGGAGCGCTCGCCCTTCGCGCCGGACCTGCCGACCGTCGCCGAGGCCGGTTTGCCCGGCTTCGACGTCTCGGTCTGGTTCGGCGTGGTCGCGCCATCAGGCACGCCGAAAGCCGTGGTCTCGCAGCTCAACGGCGAAATCAACCGCATCCTCAAGCTGCCCGGGATCGTCGAGCTATTCCACAAACAGGGCGTCGAGCCGCTCGGCGGCACGCCGGACGCGTTCGCCTCATTCCTGCGCGATCAGACCGTCAAATGGGCAAAGGTGGTGAAACAGTCCGGCGCAAAGGCGGAATGAACGTCGCATAAGCCGGTATTTCTGCCGTGTTTGGGAATCGGGTCGCGGCATCGGCGTCAAACCAAAATCCGCAGTATTCGAATTTCCGCTGCGTCCTTTCTCTTATTCTCTGCGTCCTCTGCGTCAACGCTTTTGAGTCCAGCCTCCGCCCGGCTTGCCGTCACCACGTATACCGCACCGTGTAGCGCACCAGGGCCTCGGCGTCCGCCGCCACTTTCACGGGAAAGTGAATCGTGCGCGAGTCCTGTTTTTCCCACGGCTGGATCGCCTGCGTAATCTTCCAGTTGGTCCAACGGTAGAGGTTCTCCTTCACGATCACCGTGACCGGCTCGTCCTTGCGGTTGCGGATCTTGACTTCGATCTCTTCGGTCATGGTGTTGCGATTTGTGTCCACCTTGAAGTCCACCTGCCGGCGCTCGCCGACCACGTCGAAAGCGCTCCCGAGCTTGAGCAGCACGGTTTCGTTCTTAGGGGTGTGATCGATACGGTCCTCGCCGATGAACTCCAGGCTGCCGTCCGCCGTGTCGAGTTTGGCGACCCGCACCCGGCCCGAAGGCAACGGCACGCCCATGCCGTTCTCGGCCTTGTTCCTGAAGCTGAGATAGGTGTCGACTTTCTTGTTGCCGGTAATGCCGTAGTTGCGGTCGGTCATCGGCCCGCCGCCGTACCACTGCCCGTCCTGCCCGTAGTACACCAGCGTCTTTTCGCAGGTGACATCGGCGACTTTCGGGAACAGTTCGATCTGTTTGGTCGAGTTGTCCGGAAGCGAGCTGGGGCGTCCCAGCGTGTAGAGGTGATACTCGAAGAACGTCTTTTCCTCGAAACCGGACTTCTCTTCCGCTATGTCCGCCATCGCCCGCTTGGCGACCATGGGCACGGCCTGTCCCATGTGCGCGGCCCGGTGCACATCGCCGGCGACCAGCTTGATCCTGGCGTCCGGGTAGCTGGCGCCGGACTGATTGAGGATGCTCACCCACGCACCGACATCGAGCTTGCACGAATTCGCGTCGCCGCCCTCGGAGAACGTAAGGTTGTAGTCCGCCCACCAGGTAATGCCGCCGGTCTGATAGGCCACCCGGGTTCTGTGCTTTCCGGCCTGTTTCGCGGCCACGTCCCACACCAGCGTCGGCCGCGTGATCAGCCCGCCAGGCAGCGACGGCAGTTTCACCCCGGCGTTGTACGGCAGCGTGCGAATGGTTCCGTCTGTTGCTCGGATCACGATCCCGCCCTGGGTGGAGAGCAGCGTGCCTTCCAGAGTCTCGATGCGGTCGCCAAGCACGCGCTCCACTGCGATGTCCCGGTCGATGAAGCGCCGTAACAGTTTTTCCGGGCTGACCAGGTCGAACTGGAAGTTCTGTTCCATCACCCTCGTGCCGGACGTGTCGGTGAGCGAGGCGAACGACACCGTGGTCGGGTCGATCAGACCGGCGACGTCGGTGAAGCGCACGGTGTTTCGACCGGCGTTGAGCGCGATCTCGCGCTCATGGCGCACGGTGGCGTAGCCGGGCACGCTGTAGCCGCTACCGCCATTGCGTGTCATGTCCGGTGCCACCGCGCCGGGTGTTGCGGTGCTGTATATGGTAAGGGCGTGGTTGCCGCCGTCATCGGCAAAGGCAGTCAGAGCAGCGGTCAGTGCAAGCAGCGCGAACGGCGCGCGTAAATGAGAAGAGTGCATGAACGTTCCTTTCCTATTGGAAGGGGGGTGCGCTCATGTAAACGCCCGCCGGCTCAAAATGGGGTTAGCAGGTTTACGCCCACGACAAGCTGCGAGGCATTAATATTGCGTCTGCACAGCCTCCTACTTTATTCCGTCATCCAGCGTGAACAAGCCGGCAGCGCCGACCGCCCAGGTCACCAACTTCATCCGCAACATCATCGAGGCCGATCTCGCCAAGGGCACTTACGCCTCCCGCAGATGGGGCGGCAAACCGGGCCCCGCGTCGACGCACGCCAACGCACTGCCCGATCCGGCCAAGATCCGCACCCGTTTTCCGCCCGAGCCCAACGGCTACCTGCATTTCGGCCACGCCAAGTCCATCTGCCTGAACTTCGGGGTGGCGCTGCAGTACGGCGGCCGCTGCCACATGCGCTTCGACGACACCAATCCGGTCACCGAAGACACCGAGTACGTCGATTCCATCCTCGATTCGGTGAAGTGGCTGGGATTCGACTGGGGCCCGCACCTGTATTACGCGTCCGACTTCTTCGACTGGCTGTACCGGTTCGCCGAGGCCTTCGTCGAGCATGGCCTGGCCTACGTCGATTCGCTGTCCGCCGACGAGATGCGCGAGTACCGCGGCACGCTCACCGAAGCGGGCAAGCACAGCCCCTACCGCGACCGCCCGGCGGCGGAAAACCTCGATCTGTTCCGGCGCATGAAGGCAGGCGAGTTTCCGGACGGCGCGCACGTGCTGCGTCTGAAGATCGACATGAGTTCCCCCAACATCAACCTGCGCGATCCGGTGATCTACCGCATCCGCCATGCGCACCATCACCGCACCGGCGACAAGTGGTGCGTTTACCCGATGTACGACTACACCCACTGCATCTCGGACGCGCTTGAGAACATCACCCACTCGCTCTGTACGCTCGAGTTCGAGGATCACCGGCCGCTCTACGACTGGGTGCTGGAAAGGCTCGCGGATTTCGGCATACTCGCCAAGCCGCTGCCGCACCAGTACGAGTTCGCCCGGCTCAATCTCACCTACGTGGTCCTGTCCAAGCGCAAGCTGATCCAGTTGGTCGAGGAAAAGCACGTGGATGGCTGGGACGATCCGCGCATGCCCACCCTGGTCGCCGCGCGCCGTCGCGGCTTCACGCCGGAAGGTTTCCGGCTGTTCGCGGAGCGTATCGGCGTCTCCAAGTCCGACTCGTGGATCGACATGAGCGTGCTCGAGGACTGCATGCGCGAGGTGCTGAACGAATCGGCGCCGCGCCGCATTGCCGTGCTCGAACCGGTCAGACTGGTGATAGACAATTACCCGGCCGGCAAGGAAGAGATGTGCGAACTGCCCAACCACCCGCAGAAGCCGGAGTGGGGCAAGCGCGCCGTGCCGTTCGCGCGCGAGCTGTGGATCGAGCGCGAGGATTTCATGGAGACGCCGTCCAAGGGTTTCTTCCGCCTGTTTCCCGGCAACGAGGTGAGGCTGCGCTACGGCTTCGTGGTCAAGTGCATCGGCGCCGACAAGGACGCCGGCGGCAACGTCACCGCGGTGCACTGCGAGATCTATCCGGATTCCAAGTCGGGCACGCCGGGCGCGGACAAATACAAGGTGAAGGGCAACATCCACTGGGTGTCGGCGCAGCATGCCTGCAAGGCCGAAGTGCGGCTCTACGACCGCCTGTTCGCGGTGACTCACCCCGGATCGGAACGCGACTTCCTCGCCGACATCAATCCGCACTCCAAGACCGTCCTCCATGCCTATTGCGAACCTTCGGTCAGGGAGGCGAAGCCCGAGGAGCGTTTCCAGTTCGAGCGCCACGGTTACTTCATAGCGGACTTGAAAGATTCGAAACCCGGCGCACCGGTCTTCAACCGGACGGCGACTTTGCGCGATTCCTGGGTCAAAAAAGCGTCCTGACTCCCTCTCCGCTCTGGAGAGAGAGCTGGGGTGAGGTGGAGGCAACCATGAAGCAGGCCAATCAGCAGTGGATCGAACGCCGCAACGCCGCCGTGCTCGACGAAGGCCTCGGCATCATCGAAAAATCGCTTGCCGAGGTCGCGCAGGCGAGCCGCATGCCGAAAGAACCCGCGGCCGCGGCGCGGTAACGGGTCGTCATCCTTCGCGCCAGCCGGTCGTAGCCGCGCAGACACCGCACTGGCGCCCAGGATGGCTGACTCTCCGCGCAACGTCGGACAACAGGACGACCTTTCCGGCCCGGCCCGGCCATGGCGCCCGGCCATCGTGGTCCAGCTGACCATACTGATTCACCTCGCCGCACTCGTCGCGCTGCTTTTCCGGCTGGCGTGGTGGCCGTGGATCGTGGCCGCGCTCGTTGCCAATCACGTGGCATTGGGACTGATCGGGATGTGGCCCAGGAGCCGCCTGCTCGGCGACAACATGTTGCGGCTGCCCGATACGGCCGCGCGCCGCGGAGAAATCGCCATCACGTTCGACGACGGCCCGCACCCGGAAGTCACGCCGAAGGTCTTGGACATTCTCGACCGCTACGGCGCCAAGGCGAGTTTCTTCTGCGTCGGCGAGAAGGCTGCCTCGCATCCCGACATCGTCATGGAAATCGTGAAACGCGGCCACACCATCGAGAACCACAGCATGCGTCACCCCGGTTTGTTCGGTTTTTACGGGCCAATGGCGCTGCAACGGGAAATCGGTGCAGCGCAGTCGGTGCTCGGCGGCCTTGCCGGGCGTCCGCCGCGTTTCTTCCGCGCGCCGATGGGCATCAGGAATCCGATGCTCGATCCGGTGGTGGCGCGCATGGGGCTGCACTACATTTCCTGGACCCGGCGCGGTTTCGACACCGTCGCCCGCGATCCGGCGGCCGTTCTGAAGCGATTGATCGACAGCCTGGCCGGCGGCGACATTCTTCTGCTCCACGACCGTCCGACGGTGCACGGGGAACCGATCGTGCTCATCGTGTTGCCGCAGCTGCTGGAAAAAATTCATTCGGCGGGTCTGAAGCCGGTGTCGCTGACGATGGCAATGCGCTGATGCAGCCCGAGGTTCGCGCGCCCCTACCCGGCGGCGGAATCCTCGATGGACGTAACCGGCGGATCGGTTTCGCTGACCTTGAGAACGCCCCGGTAACGTCGCAGAATGAGGACATCGGGCGTATCGCTCGCGTAGCCGGACCTACCCATGGACCGAATTCTGGATACGACATTCGAAACACGCCGCGCCGCAATCTGGAAGGTCAACCGGCGCTGGGTGTTCGCGTCGGCCGCCGCGGTCGCGCTGGTGGTGATGTTCGCCGACCTCGCCAACGCGCCGCGAGACCTCTCCTGGGCGCTCGCCCTCGGCGCCGGAGCCCTTCTTGCGGTAACGCTCACCCGCATCGTAAGGGCGCTGAACGTGCTGTACCGCTGCCCCAACTGCGGCGTGCTGCCGTATCAGACGCTCAGCGAATACAAGTGCGGCGGCCTGGGCCCCACCCGTTCCAATTTCATGAGCCCGACCCACTGCCCGAAGTGCGGCACGCGCCTCAGATGAATTTCCATTCATAATAGTTGAACGCC
>DASQOP010000283.1:0-2145 GCA_035644415.1 Burkholderiales bacterium | reverse complement strand
AGCGGGATTTTCATCTATCCCAGCATTCTGATCATGGCGGTCGGCCTTGCAATCGCGCTGGAACGCTATTTCTATCTCAGCCACGCGCGCAGAAGCAATCGCAGAACCTGGGACGAGTTGTTGCCGCTGCTTCAAGGAGGCGAGTTTCAGCAGGCCTATTCCCTGACTGCCAAATCGAAGACCGCCATCGGCAAGATCGTGAACAGCGGCCTGCGGCGCGTGAAGAGCGCGCGCCGGCGCGAGGACCTCGATGCCGCCATGGAAGAGGGCATGATGGAGATCGTGCCGCGGCTGGAGAAGCGCACCCACTACATCGCCACCTTCGCCAACGTGATCACGCTGGTGGGTCTGCTCGGCACCATTATCGGCCTGATCAAGGCCTTTACAGCCGTTGCGCAGGTGAATCCGGCGGAGAAGGCCGAGCTGCTCTCGGCCAGCATCTCGATCGCGATGAACAACACGGCGTTCGCGCTGATGGTGGCGATCCCGTTCCTGCTCATCCACGCGTTCCTCCAGGCGCGCACCAGCGAGATCGTGGATAGCCTGGAGGTGGCCAAGATCAGTTTCCTGAATCTGGTCGAGCGCGTGAAGGCCGAACCGGCGCCCGCCAAATGAGCTCCCGCGTCCGACGCCTGCGCAAGCATTCGTTGGGGCTGGACATCACCGCGTTCATGAACATGATCGTGGTGCTGGTGCCGTTTCTGCTCACGACGACGGTGTTTTCGCGCCTGGCGGTGCTGGAGCTGAGCCTGCCGGCGCAATCCTCCGGGTTCGACAAGCTGAAGGGCGATCTGCAGCTCGAGGTCGTGATCCGGGGCGACGCGCTCGAGATCCGGGATCGCATCGGCGGGCTGATTCAGCGCGTCCAGAACACGAGCAAGGGGTACGACTTCCGCACTCTGTCGGCGTCGATGCAGCAACTCAAGACGCGCTTTCCGGACAAGGTCGAAGCGGCGATTCTCGCCGAACCCGATACGTCCTACGACATCCTGGTGCAGACCATGGATGCCGTGCGCGTGGCGAGAACCTCCGGGTCCGGGCACGCCGAACTGTTCCCGGAGATCTCCATCGGCGATGCGCCCGTTGCGGGCGGGGCGCCGGCGAAACCGGGGAAAAGGTCATGAAGCTCTCGCCGTTGCAAAAGCGGGCCGAGCGGCACGCGCGCAACAAGTTCTCGGTGGACCTCAACCTGGTTTCGCTGATAGACATTTTCACCATCCTGATCTTCTTCCTCCTCGCCAATGCATCGGAGGTGGAGGTGCTGCCGAGCACCAAGGCGGTGAGGTTGCCGGAGTCCACGGCCGAGAAGACTCCGAAGGAAACCCTGGTCGTGCTGGTGAGCAACCAGGACATCGTGGTCCAGGGACGCAAGGTGTCCTCGGTGTCCGAGGCGATGAAGGCCGACGGCGATCTCATCGCGCCGCTCAAGGCCGAGCTCGACTATCACGCCGGGCGTCAGCTTATCCGCAAGGAAAAGGAGGCCCGGAACAAGGCCATCACGATCATGGGAGACAAGGAGATTTCGTACCGGCTGCTGCGCAAGATCATGGTGACTTGCGCGCGCGCCAACTACAGCGACATCTCCTTTGCCGTGATTCAGAAGGGCAAGGCGTAATGACCGCGGCCTTCGTTCACTACCGTCCCGGGATGCTGCCGTGGACGGTTTCCGAGGAGGAAGAACGGCGCTTCCGCCGCATCCTCAAGCGCGTGCTGCTCGTTTGCATTCTCTTCAGCTTGATCATGCCGTGGTTGCCGGTCCCGAAGGTGGATCGCACCAAGGAGGAGGAGTTGCCCCCGCGACTCGCCAAGCTGCTGCTCGAGCGCCAAACGGCTCCGCCGCCGACCGTGGTCAGGAAACCGGAACCCGAAGTGGCGGCGAAGCCCCAGCCCGAAGTTGCGAAGCCGGAACCGAAGAAGCCGCCGGTCGCCGAAGCGCGCAAGCCCGAGCCGGCCAAGGCGCCGGGGGAACGACTGGCGGCCGCCCGCCGCAGGGCCTCTGGCGTGGGTTTGCTGGCGATGAAAGACGAACTGGCCGATCTGCGCGGCGCGCCGGTTGCTGCGCAGTTCAAAAAAGACATCAAGCCGGGGCCCGGCGTCGGGTCCGGTTCCGGGCCGGGCGTGGGCGCCGGCAAGAGCCCGGGGCTT
>DASQOP010000282.1:0-10472 GCA_035644415.1 Burkholderiales bacterium | reverse complement strand
GGAATACGTATGAACTTCAATTGTGCCTATTTTCCGCCATATGTACCATACCGGTTCCTATTGCGGCCTTCACCCTTCACCCTTCATCCTTCATTCCTCATCCCTCATCCTTCCGCCTTGCTCTTCGCCATCGGCTCGATGGTTCCCATATGGAAATGGAACTCCCCGGTCCGGCGGTCGCTGAAATAGTGCTGCAGCGTGCGCCGCACCGTGGCGAAAGCGATTGTGTCCCACGGGATTTCGCTTTCAGCGAACAACCGTGCTTCCAGCGTTTCCGCGCCCGCGTGAAAATCGAGGTCGAGCAGCCGGGCACGGAACAGCATGTACACCTGGTTGATGTGGGGAATGTTGAACAGTGCGTAAAGGCCCACAATTTCCACGCGCGCATTGGCCTCTTCGAGAGTTTCGCGCTGCGCGCCTTGCGCGGTGGTTTCCCCGTTCTCCATGAATCCGGCCGGAACCGTCCACAATCCGTGGCGCGGTTCGATGGCGCGGCGACACAGCAGAATGCCGTCTTCCCATTCGGGGATACAGCCCACCACGATCTTCGGGTTCTCGTAATGAATGGTTCCGCAAACGGCGCAAACGAAGCGGGGGAGACTGTCGCCTGGAGGTACGCAGCGCTCCACGCGAGCACCGCAATTGCTGCAGAAGTTCATTGGCCCGGAAGTTATATGCGCCTGCCTTCATTATAAGGGCTCGCAGAGCAGGCACCATAACGGGCGCGGGCCGGGATTGCTAGAATCACCGGACTGCCGGGATTCGTGTCCGGACGCTCTGGAGGAACCCATGAATGGAATGTGGCTGGCGGCAATCGCTGTGGCGGCGAACACTTGCGTTGGCGCCGCGTTCGCGGATCAATTGGCTTCGTTGCAGGGCACTTGGAAAGGTCCGTGGTACATCGGCATGACCAGCGGCCTGGCGACGATGGAGATCGCGGCGGACGCTTCCGGCACGATTGCATTCACCAATCTCGAAAACTTCGGCGCAGATCCGGTTGCGCTTGCCAAGACTTCTTTCGACGGCAAGACATTCAGGTTTGCAGCTTCCGGTACCGGCGGCGTCGCATTCTCGGTTGCCATGCAACTCGGTTCGGGCGGTAAGCAATTGCGCGGCAACGGCAAATACGGGGGCTTCGGCGCGCGTCTGGAACTGCAGCGCGTGGACTGATTTGGCATAAGAAAGGGCGGTAAAGACCGCCCTTCGTTTTTCCTTCAGATCGCCCGCAGCAATCAGTTCGCCGGTAACGTCTTGATGTACTCGGCGAGCGCTTGTACCTCTTTCTCGCTGAGTTGCTTCCTGAAGCCGGGCATCGGCGATTTCCCTTCGTTGATCTGCTTCATTACTTGTTCGACCGTCTTCGGCGTGCCGGCGAGCTTCGGGCCATCGGCCTGTTTCATGCCGTAGCCCTGATGACACCAGCTGCATTTCGTCGCGAACAGTTTCTTGACATTCAATTGGTACTTCTCGCTGACCACGGCCGCGGCCTCGTCGACCGGATCATTTGCCGCGGCGGGCGCTGCAACAAATCCCACGACGACCGCGAAGATGGAAAGTAATTCTCTGCCGCGTATGACTCTCACCTGAAGCTCTCCGTCGCAAGTTCGACAAACTAAATGGGCGAGGGATTGCTCCCCCGCCCGCAATGAACGACTGAATGTTTTTATTGGTTTACAGGCCGAACACGATCAGCTGACCGGCGTCGGTCGGCATCTCGGTGAACGGATGGCCGAACAGCGGGCCGTAGTTGCCCGACACATGGCTGCCCCACCCGGCGACAACGGCGATGTACTGCTGGCCCTTGGCCATGTAGGAGATCACGCCGCCATGGTGGCCGATGCCGTTGTTATGCCTCCACAGCTCCTTGCCGGTGCGGGCGTCGAGTGCATGGACGTTTCCATCGGCGCCGGGCACGAACACCAGGTTGCCCTTGGTGGAAAGCAGCGAGGCCAGCGGCGGATACTTGAACTCGACGCGCCACTTGATCTTGCCGGACAGCGGGTCACGGCCGGTAACATGGCCGTAGGCTTGCTTGCCTTGCGGGTGCGTAGAGGTCCACGAAGCGCCGAAGTAGGCTTGACCGGAGAAGTCGGCCGGGCGATCAGCCTTCACGACTTCGATGTCGAAGCACCACTCCTGGCCGATCTTGTAGAACAGGCCGGTACCGGGGTTGTAGGAGCCGGTGTTCCAGCTGATCGCACCGTCAATCGCCGGGCACACGTTGGTGTGCTTGCCTTCGGGGAGCTCGCGACGGCCGATCAATTGGCCGCTCTTCGGATCGACACCCTTGATGAAGTTGTAGGTCTCACCCAGCATGTAAGCGTTTTCCACCTTCAGCTGGTTGCCACCGCCAACCTGGTCAGCGTTATAAACGAAAATGATGCCGCCCTTGTTCGGGTGCAGCATATAGCGCTTGCCGCCCTTCTCGAAGGTCATGAACTCGCCCGGCGCGCTGTCGAAGTCCCAGGCGTCGTGAGGCATTTCCTGGAAGTACGATTTCAGCTCGCCGGTGTCGGCATCGAGAACCACGACCGAGGAGCTGTACAGGTTGTCACCCGGACGCGGTCCCTCGGTTCTCCAGTTCTCTCCTGCCCAGTCGTAGTCGGGAGCCGGGTTGGCGGTACCCCACCACACGGTGTTGGTCTTGGCATCGTACGAACCGGTCATCCAGCCGCCGCCACCGCCGATCTTCCAGGAGTCGTTGCTCCAGGAAGCTCGGGAACGCTCGTCGCCGCCGATGGTGTCGAACTGCCAGGCCACCTCTCCCGTCTGCGCGTTGACCGCGAAGATCGGGCCGCAGCAGCCGGACAACTCGCCACCGTTGGAACCGATGATGACCTTGTCCTTCACCACCACAGGAGCGCCGGTGAAGCCCTTGTTGCCTTTTTCGACGCTGAGGATCATGTTGTCCCAGACTACTTTGCCGGTCTTGGCGTCGAGCGCGATCATGCGGCCATCAACGGTGCCGATGTAGACTTTGCCGTAGGCAATGGCCAGACCGCGGTTGTACGGGTTGTAGAAAGTCCCTTCTGCACGCTCGGTGTCGATCTTGGCCTGATAGCGCCAGATCACCGACCCGTCCGCACCATCGAGGGCCCACACCTGGCCGGATGCGCTGGTGTAATACACGACGCCGTCGACTGCGAGGGGGAAGGATTGAATGCCGCGTTTGGAAGCAGCCGGGCTGTGCAGCCAGGCCACCTTCAGGTCCTTGACGTTGCTGGCGTTGATTTGATCGAGGCCGCTATAGTGCCAGCCTTTGAACGACTGGTGATACATGATCCAGTTGTTCGGGTCCTTGTCGGCGTTCACCAGGCGGTCCCAGGTAACATCTGCTGCCATGACCTGGGTAGCGAACCCGATGAATGCGGCTGCGGACAGGACTTTTGCCGCCCCTGTATAGGTCCATCGTTTCATAACTCTCTCCCGTTTATCTCGGTTTCAATTTCTGGAATTGGGCAAAACTGTAGGGAAATCAGATCGCCCCCGTTACGCATTCGCTTGTTAACTGCTTGTTTCGAGTTGTGTACGGTGGGAAAACCCGCAGCAAATGTATTCCTCCTACTATTCATTTGCAAGCGCTGACCGGAATTTTTTGAAACCCCTGAAGTCCGCGCCGGACGGGCGTTTCCGGCTGTTGCAGCGCGGCAAATAAACGCATGATTTTGACTCCTGAAACGCCATTTCGAAGCTGATTGTGGACACGCATCGATGAATTCGGACAGCAGAGTTCCCCGCGTTGCCGAGAACGAAGTGGAGCTGCGCTTCGTTCGCGCGTCCGGCCCCGGCGGCCAGAACGTGAACAAGGTCGCCACCGCGGTCGAGCTGCGCTTCCATATCGGCTCGAGCAGGTCATTGACCGAAGATGTCAAGAGCCGGCTGCGCAAACTGGCCGGAAGGCGGGTCAGCGATCAGGACGTGCTGGTGATCGACGCGCAGCGATTTCGCAGTCAGGAGGCCAACCGGCGCGATGCGTTGGCGCGCCTGGGCGAGCTGGTGCGCGCCGCTTGGCACCGGCCCAAGTCGCGGATCGCAACTAGGCCGACTGCGGCATCAAGGCGTCGAAGAGTGGAGGGAAAGCGCGTGCGCGCCGCTGTGAAGCGCCAGCGCGGCCGGGTTTCCGATTCGGATTGAGATCAGCCGGCCTCCGGCCGGCGATAAGAGCGTTGACGCAAAGGACGCAAAGGAACGCAAAGGACGCAAAGAGCGGCAAGTCCGACTACACTTTTGGTCAGCACTCAGCACTCAGCACTCAGCACTCAGCACTCATCCCTCATCGCTCAATCACTGCCTCTTAATTATCTTTTTCCCGGCAGGATGCGTTGCAGGAGCGCGACCAGTTGATTGCGCTCCCTGGCGCTGAGGTTGTGCACCACGCGGCGTTCGTGCTGGGCGACTTTGCGCTTCAGCCGGCGCAGCAGGCTGGCGCCGTCGCGGGTCAGGAACAGCCCGTTACTGCGGCGATCGGCGGCGTGGCGCTCCACCAGTCCCCGGTCTTCCAGCTTGTCGAGCACGGTCACGACGGTGGAGCGATCCAGGTGTGCGGCATCGGCCAGCGCTTGCTGGGTGAGTCCCGGGTTGGCGTCGACGATCACCAGGATTCCGAACAAGCCGGGGGAAATTCCTGCGCCGTCCACGGTCTCTACGAAATCGGCAAAGATCGCGCGCTGCGCGAGCCGCAACTGGTAGCCGATCAGGCCGGGCAGCAGGCCCATGCTGGCGGCCTTGCGCCTTGCGCCCGCCGGTTTCATTCCCCTGCGCGGCCGCCCCGATTGTTTGACATCCAACAGTTTGGTTCCCATACTTTAAGGATATTAGCCCATGGCGCCTGCGATCGCTAGCCTCGATGAGCCTCACCGTTACCGTCGCCGATCTGAACCAGTCCGCGCCCGCCGGGGAAGGCGATACCGTGCTCGGTGCGCTGCTTGCCCACGGCATCGGCTTTGCCTACAGCTGCCAGTCCGGCAACTGCGGCACCTGCAAATGCGAGCTGGTATCCGGGGATATCCTCGAGCTGGAATATTCCGAACACGCGCTCTCCCCGGACGAACGCGGCCGCGGCATCGTGCTCGCCTGCCGCTCGCAAATGTGGAGCGACGTGGTGGTGCGGCGCCTCGATTCCGAGGACTTCGTGGTGCACCCGTCGAGGGTGATGCGCTGCAGAGTCGCCGAAATTGCCAACCTGACCCACGACATCCTCAGGCTGAGGCTGGAAATCGTCACGGGCGGGCCGTTCACTTTTTCCGCGGGGCAGTATGCGCAGCTCGAGCTGCCCGTGGCGCCCGGAATCAGCCGCGACTACTCGATGGCGAATCGCCCGGACCAGCCGTTGCTCGAGTTCCACGTGCGGGTGATGCCCGGCGGGTCGGTGAGCCATCGCATCGCCACCGCGCTCAAGGTCGGCGACATGGTCAAGGTATCCGGGCCGATGGGCACGTCGTATCTGCGGGCGCAGCATCCCGGGCCGATGCTATGCATCGCCGGCGGCAGCGGGCTGGCGCCGGTCATTTCCATCGCCGGGACTGCGCTCGCCTCCGGCTTCGCCCAGCCTGTGCATCTGTATTTCGGGGTGCGCGCCGAGCGCGACGTCTACTTCGAGCGCGAACTGGCCGGGTTGCAGGAGCGCCATGACAATTTCAGGGTGTATATCGTTTTGTCCGAACCCGGCGCAACGTCCTCCTCGGGCACACTGCTGCCGCGCAGATACGGACTCGTGACCGATGCGGTGGCGGCGGATTTCGCGGACCTCGGCGGTTTCAAGGCCTATTTCGCCGGACCGCCGCCGATGGTGGACGTGGCCACCGCGTTGGTGAAGACGCGCGCGGTCGGTTTGCGCGACATTCACGCCGATGCGTTTTTCCCGGCGGCCGCTGAAACGCCGAAAGCCGCGGTGGCGAGATGAACGCGGGACAGGCACTGGCTGGCAGGGTCGCGATCGTCACCGGAGGCGCACGCGGCATCGGGCTGGCGGTCGTGGAGGAGTTGCATCGCCTCGGTGCGGCGGTGTTGGTTGCCGACAGCGGTGTATCCATTTCCGGAAGTGAACCCGATTCTTCCGTTGCACAGACCGTCGCGGCGAAGCTCGGTGGCAATGCGGCAGCGTTCACCGAAGACATGGCCGCGACCGGCGCCGCGGACCGGGCGGTGAAACTTGCGGTGGGGAAATTCGGCGCGCTGGATATCGTGGTGAACAATGCGGCGATCCTGCGCGACGCCTTAATTTTCAAGGCCAGTCGCGACAACTGGGAACAGGTAATCGCCAACAACCTGACCGCACCTTTCGCGCTGCTGGCGGCGGCGACGCCGTTGATGCGCGAACAGCAGAAGAACGGCCGGGCGCCGGGGCGCATCGTCAACATCGTCTCCAGCGCCGGACTGTTCGGGAATTTCGGCCAGTCGGCCTATGCGTCGGCCAAGGCCGGGCTGGTGGGATTGACGCGCGTCGTAGCGATGGACATGGCACGCTCGAAAGTCGCGTGCAACGCGATCGCGCCGTTCGCCGCGACCCGGGTGACCGCAACCATCCAGCCTGCCAACGAGGCGCAGGCGGCGTACAAGGAAAGGGCGCTCAGGATCCCGGCGCACTACGTCGCGCGCCTCACCGCCTTGCTGTGCTCGAACGCGCACGACATCACCGGGCAGGTGTTCGGAGTGCGCGGCCGCGAGCTGTTCCTGTTCTCCCAGGCGCGCCCGGTGGCGCGGACGCCGATGAACCCGGGAACTTCGTGGGGGCTCGAAGACCTCGCGAAGGCGATGGAAACCGGGTTTGCCGGGAAACTGACCGATCTGGGCACCGACCTGGAATTCTTCAATACCGAACCGCTCGTTTGAGGTGTACCCCATGACAGCCACAGCCACCATCGAAGTGAAGACCGTAGCCGAATTGGCGCACCAGTCCGAGGAATACCGCACGGCGGTGAAGAAGATCGTCGTCAGTCACGCGGTCAACGAGCTTTACGGCGCGCAGGTGTTCGACGAGCCCGCCATCGCGCTGGCGCCGACGCCTTACGCCAAGTGGCTGACCTGCAGGGTGGCGATGGAGGAGTACCATCACCATGTGCGGTTCAGGGGGCTGGCGGAGGAGATCGGGGTTGCTGCGGAAATGCTCGACCCGAAAGTGAAGAAGCCGCTGACCATCTTCGATTTCGAGCTCAGTACCTGGCCGGAGTTCTGCGTGATCAAGGCGATCGCGGATTACGCCGAGATCTTGCAGGTGGAAGACCTGCTTCACTGCAGTTTCCATCCGCTGCGCAACCTGGCGCGCATCACCATGCCTGAGGAGAAATTCCACGCCAAGTTCGGCAGGGATTTCTGCATGGAGCTGATCCAGAGCGGAGAAGGCAGGGCAGTGCAGGATGCGATCAACCGCTATTTCCCGATCACGCCGGGATTCTTCGGTGCCAGCAATTCGAAGAACAACGAGATGTACCTGCGCTGGGGGTTGAAAAGCCGCACCAACGACGAAATGCGCGCCGACTTCCTGGGTCGCGTGGGCGAACTGGTGGAGAAGGATTTCGGTTTGAGATTGCCGGCGATTTGATGGGCGCACTAACCACAGAGACACAGAGGCACAGAGAAATGCAATATAAGATCCCATTCGTGCAATTGACCGAACACGCGCGAAATCAAGGCAACATCCGTCTTTGTCGAATTCGTTTTTTTCTGTACGGAAATTCTTTTCTTCGTGCCTCTGTGTCTCTGTGGTGAATATGGCCGGTTAAGGAGGAAAAAATGGGACAACCGATGAAGGATTCCCGCGCGGAGCGGGAAACGTACTACCGCCGCATCGGGCGGGCGCACCTGACGCCGCTGTGGGAGTCGATGAGCGCGCTGGTGCCGAAGCAGCCGGCCTCGCCGTGCGTGCCGGCGCTGTGGAAGTACGGGGAAGTGCGGCCGTGGCTGATGGAATCCGGCAGCCTGATCACCGCGAAGGAGGCGGTGCGCCGCGTGCTCATCCTCGAGAACCCCGGCCTGCCCGGGCAGTCCTCGATCACCCATACGCTTTTTGCCGGCTGGCAGCTCATCCTCCCGGGCGAAGTGGCGCCCAGCCACCGCCATACCCAGACTGCGCTGCGACTGATCGTCGAAGGTTCCGGCGCGTATACCGCGGTGGACGGCGAGCGCGTCACCATGCATCCCGGAGATTTCATCATCACGCCGTCGTGGACCTGGCACGACCATGGCAACCCGGCCGGCGAGCCGGTAGTGTGGCTGGACGGGCTCGACATTCCTCTGGTGCGTTTTCTCGACGCCGGCTTTGCCGAGGAATATCCGCGCGAGCAGCAGGAAGTGGTGCGGCCGGAGGGCGATGCGTGGCGGCGCTACGGCAACAATCTCTTGCCGATCGAATACCGCTTGCAGGGCGCGTCCTCGCCGGTATTCGCGTATCCGTACGCGCGTTCGCGCGAGAGCCTGCGTCAACTGGGTCGAGTAGACAAGGCGCACAGCTGCCACGGGCACAAGATGGAGTTCGTCAATCCGGCAAGCGGCGGACCGGCGATGCCGAGCATGAGTTCATTCATCCAGTTGCTGCCCAGGGGTTTCAGCGGCCGGCCTTACCGCAGCACCGACGGCACCGTGTTCTCGGTGATCGAAGGCAACGGCCGGGTTGTGATCGGCGGCGAGACCTTCGAGTTCACCGCGCGCGACACCTTCGTCGTGCCGTCCTGGCACGCCTATGCACTTTACGCGGAAGACGACACCGTGTTGTTCAGCTTTTCCGACCGGCCGGTGCAGCGCGCGCTCGGGCTGTTCCGGGAGGAGCTGCTCTGACCATGAGCGAAAACCAGCTGCTGTTCGACATCGGGCCGGTCGCATCTGTGCCGGTCATCGGCCGCAAGGAAAGATTTCCGGTTCACCGCATTTACTGCGTCGGCCGCAATTACGCCGCGCATGCGCGCGAGATGGGCAAGGATCCGGAGAAGGAGCCGCCGTTTTTCTTCATGAAGCCTGCGGATGCGGTGGTGCCCGGCGGCGGGCAGATCCACTACCCGCCGGGTACCCAGAATCTCCATCACGAGATCGAACTGGTGGTGGCGATCCAGCGCGAGGGGCGCAACATCGCGGCGGCAAAGGCGCTGGACCATGTCTACGGCTATGCGGTCGGGCTCGACATGACCCGCCGCGACCTGCAGATGAAGGCGCGCGACATGGGCCGGCCCTGGGATTTCGGCAAGTCCTTCGACGAGTCCGCCCCGATCACGCATATCCATCCTGTCGCGAGCCACGGCCACCATTCGACCGGAAACATCTGGCTCAAGGTCAACGGCGAAATGCGCCAGCAGGCGGACCTGGCCGACATGATCTGGAACGTGCCCGACACCATCGCGTTTCTTTCCGAATATTACGTGCTCAAGCCTGGCGACCTGATTTTTACCGGCACGCCGGCGGGAGTCGGCGCGGTGAAGCGCGGCGATCAGATGGTCGGCGGCGTGGAAAACCTGGGGGAACTGGTCGTCACGGTGGTTTGAGTCTTCCCGGCGGACAGAACAAGAACATGAACGCAGTCGCGCGGAAGACCTGGCTGGAAGTGGCACTGAACGGACCCTGGACCCGGGGCCGCCAGCCCGGCATTCCGGTCACGGTGAAAGACATCGTCGAGCAGGGCATCGCCTGCGTGAAGGCGGGTGCTGCCATCGTGCACCTGCACGCCTACGACGAGGCGAGCGGGCGGCAGACCGAAGATCCGGACGTGTACACGCGCATCATCGAGGGTATCCGCACCAGGGTGGACGCGATCGTCTATCCGACCATCCCGACCAGCGGGCTAAGGGGCCAGCCAGGAGAACAAACGCCGCAGGAGCGCTTTGCCCACGTCGAGGAACTCGCGCGCCGCCGGCTTATCGAGTGGGCCGCGGTGGACCCGGGATCGACCAATTTCGCGCATTACGACGAATTGCGCGAGGACAAGGCCGGTTTCGTCTACCTCAATTCCGAGGACCATATCCGCCATGGGCTGAATCTGGCGATGCGCTACGGCTTTCATCCGGCCTACGCAATTTACGAACCCGGATTCCTGCGACTCGGCGCTACGCTGCACTGGCGCAGCAGTTGCCCGCGCCCGATTTACCGTTTCATGTTCTCGCGCGGCTTCACTTTCGGCTTTCCACCCGAGGATTACGGCGTGACGGCTTATCTCAATCTGCTCGACCAGGTCGCGCCCGGCGCAAACTGGATGATTGCGGGGCTGGACGTGGACGTGCTCCCGTTGATTCCGCGTGCGGTGATGGAAGGCGGACATGTGCGCGTGGGCCTGGAAGACGCGCCGCTGGGCTCGGACAAGAGCAACCTGCAGTGGGTGGAAGAATCGGTGCAGCGCATCGGCAACGCCGGCGGGGAACTGGCGACGGCGAGGGATGTGCGCGCTGCGCTGGCCCCTGAGGACCAGGAAACCCTCTAGGGAACAATATGCGCAGCGCCCTATAATCTCGGCCTTTCAACCGACAGAACCACAAGGAAAGCATGAGCTCCAG
>DASQOP010000281.1:0-2867 GCA_035644415.1 Burkholderiales bacterium | reverse complement strand
AGTGCTGCAGCTTTCCGGCCCCTTCGAGCTCGACGCTCACCAGCTCCTTGCGGCGCAGCCTGGCCTCGATCAATCGCCGCATGGCCGGCTTGCGCGGCGCGTCGAGATAGCAGGCCGAATCGACGCTCACGACGCCCTGCGCTCGCAGCGCACGGTCGAGCTGATAGTCGAGGACCTCTCTTTCCGACGCGGGCTTCGGCGGCCTTTGCCAGCCGAAGTGCCGGCTCGTCAGCTCATAGGTCTTCAGCATGCCGGTCCGCTCGCTGATGGTCACCGTGCCCTGGTAGAAAGCCAGCTGCAGCACTCGCTTTGACGGCTTGCGGCTCGCCCACGCGTGGTCTTTTTCCACCAGCACGTCGTCGTCGATATCCCGGATCGTGAGGGCGCCTTGCTTTCTGATGAGGGCCAGCACCCGCCGCAGGTCCTCCTCCTTCACCTTGGCGAACCAGGGGCTGCGGTGCTGCCGGTACCACTTCATGGCGCCGAGGTAAAACCGCAGGTCCCGCGTCGGCACGTAGGACAGCGCATGCGTCCAGTATTCGAACACCGTCTTGTCGACCGTCTGCGCCTGGCGCAGATGGTCGCGCCGGTATCCGGGGATGCGCGTGTAGAGGATCTGGTGATGACAGCGCTCGATCACGTTGATGGTGTCGATCTGCACATAACCCAGGTGCTCCACCGCGGCGCGGGTCGCCCCGGGCCCGTCGCCAAACGGCGCGTATTCGTCGAGCCTCTGGGCGCGCAGCCATAGCCGCCTGGCGTGCGATTTGCTGAGCGCAAAGGGACTTAGTCCCACCGCTCAACTGCGAAGGGGCAGTGCAACCCCTATCGCCATGAATACCCCGCCGCAGGCCTGGTTGAAGCGCCGCCCGACTCGCCGAAGCCATGGGTTGATGCGGTGAGCCATATTGGCGATGAACACCTCGGTGGCGATTTCGAGTACCGCGAATGTTCCAGCCATGATGACGAACTGGACGAAGAGACTTCGAGCAGGATCGATGAATTGCGGAAGAAAGGCGGTGAAGAAGAGAAGCGCCTTGGGATTGGTCAGCGCGGAGAGCGCTCCTTGCTGGAACAGCGACCAGCCTGCTCTGGGTTCCGCTGCACCGCGGACTTCGATGCCGATCGGCGGCGAGCGCCAGACTTGAATGCCGAGCCAGACGAGGTAGGCACCGCCCACCCACTTCATGACCGTCAGCCACACCAGGGAAGTCTTGAGCAACGCGCCGATGCCAAGCATGGAGAAGGCAACGACGGCGATGAAGCCGAAGGCGCCCCCGAAGATGGTGTACATCGCCTTGCGCCGGCCGTGCAATGCCCCGTGCGTCAGGGCAAGCAGCCCGTTAGGTCCGGGCGATAGAGAAAGCCCGATGGCCGCCAGGAGGTAGATGAGCCAGGTGTTGAGGTCCATAAGCTCACTTATCGGTTTTGATGATCGTTCCGACTTGCAAGGTCTTGACGTAGTACTTCCCTTGATAGTCTTCGAGCTTGACCATGCTATTGCGCGCCATGATGATTCCCATCGATGGTTCCTGCTGAACGAAAATTACGTCTCCAGCTCGGGCGGAAACCTGAATTTCCGCCCAGTTTTCCGCCTTGGAGTAGATCTTGCGTTCCCCGGGGGCCAGGCTGAAATAGATATATTCGCTCGACCGGGTATAGCCCACTTCCGAGGAGTCCTGCTGATCGTCGACGAATACGTTGAAACGAACCAGGCCGCCAAGACCTGACGGTCGCACGACATAGCAGATCGCTTTGCCGGGGTCGGGCAGTTTCGGCACGTTAAATGAGGCTACTTCCGCTTTCATGACTTCCGGCGAAGGAAGGCTTGCGCATCCTGCGAGAGTGGAAAGTACAGCTGCAACCAGAAATGTTGCGATGAACTTCGTTTTATTCATGGAATGCTCCCTGGGAATGGGGACTGACCACAAGTTGATTGATCACCGCCTCGACGTCATCTAGCTGGCGCACCAGCTGTTCCAGCGCTTTGGCTTGCTCCTTGCTCCGGACACAGCCCTTGAGCGATACCCACCGGCGCTGGCCTTCGGCCCAGACGGCGGTGTCAGCGAAGCGACCGTCGGCGAGGATAGCCTTCTCGACGCGTGGAATGATCTCCTTGTCGTAGAGATACGAGTTCGGAAGCCGGCAGCGCCCGGACAGGAAGCAACGCGTACCGCGTTCAATCCTTACGTGCGCTTGGGTACTCATCTCAGCCTCCGTGATCATTGGACCCTCCGGCACAGGACAGTCAGCGATCCCTCTGGTAACCTGAAGAAAGGGATCGTTGAAGTAATTCGCGCGCTTTTCGGCCAAGGCCGGTCCGCCAATGAGCGCTGCCGCCATGGCTCCGAGCAGTACTGGCGCTGCCCTCGCCAACCCATGTTGCGCGATGCCAGGTTTCAAGGTTCGTGCGCGATGCATGCGGCACCTTACCGCCTCAATTCTGCTCCATATCAGCATCGGAAAATTGCGGCATGCATCGCAGTCCTAGCGCAACGCATCAATCGAAGCAGTCGCGATGACGCCTTCGACACTGCGCGCCAGTTCCGCGTCCAGAGTTACGAAAGCGTCCGCCTGCAGCTGAGTGAGTGCAACGTACTCGGCGTTGTAGGTCGAGGCCCATCCCAACCGATCCGCCAGCTCCCAAGCCCGACGCCGGAGTACGGCATCGCCAAGGAGCCTGATCGGCATCCGTCCGATCCGTGTTAGGCGGTCGCGCGCGACGTCGGCCGGGATCTCTCCGCGTTGAACAGCCTCGTGCAGAGCAGACAGCGTTTGGGAACGTAGGAGCGTGGGTGCGAGGAGCTTGTGGCGTCCCGAGACCTTCATCCCTGCGCTCGCCAGGTGGAGCACGGCGCTGGCGTCGA
>DASQOP010000280.1:0-55008 GCA_035644415.1 Burkholderiales bacterium | reverse complement strand
CCACGTACCAGCGGAAGATCAGGCGCACGATCTTGGCCTCTTGCTCGTTGATGATCGCCCTGCCGATGACCGCGCCCGGATTCTTTTTCGCGACCGCTTCATCCACGTAGAGGTAACCGTAAGGCATCGCGTTGGGGTTGTGGAATAACTTGTCGCCGCACAGACGGCCCATGCGGCCATCCGCGGTGCGCTCCAAAATCAGCTTCCCTTCTAACTCCGCGAAACTCGCGTACACCTGATACATCAGGTCGCCGGTCGGCGTGGCGTCGAACGTCTGGGTGGCGAATTCCAGCCGCACGCCCATGCGCTTCATCCTGGAGCGAAGCAGGTAGGCGTCTCCCGCATTGCGCGCCACTCGATCCAACCGGAGGGCAATGAACCCGCCGATCCTGCCTGCCTTCGCTAACTCGCAGCCGCGCTGAAAGTCGGGCCGCTCGTCGGTCTTGCCGCTCTGCTTGTCGAATCCAACATACTCGCACTGCCGCACATCGCGCGGCCCAGCGATGCAGGTATCCAGTCCCGGCACGCGGACATGGGGCACATTGACCTGCAGCCAGTTCCGAATGGCCTCGATCTGTCTCGACGGCCCGTACTTGTCGCCTTGGTCTTTGGAGCTTACCCGGATATAGACGAACCAAGGGAGATCAGTCTTTCGCGTCACGCTTTGCCTCCCTTGCGAGTCGCTTTGCCGCCAGCCTTTCGAGCAGCCGCAGCAGCCGCAGTGCCGACCGGCGCGACAGATCCAGATCGTGGCCGCTTACCACCCTTACTGTTGGGACCTTGGGGTTCTGCATTGGCTAACTTCTCCAAGGCCGCGACCATTGCCCACGCTCGTGGCAAAGCCTTCTGTGCCATGATCCGTTGGGCCTCGGCGGGATCCCCGGTGCCGGAATTTTCGAGGTGTATCTTGCCTTTCGGATCTCGGTACGTAATCCACCAGACGCGGCCCTTGATCCTGGCGCTGCCCATGCCCCACGGAAGCTGCGGGCGCTCCTGTTGTTCTGTACTAGGCTTTTGTGATTGCATGGCTCATTTTGACATTTCCCATTGGAAACCCGCTGGTTCCTCCTGGCCTGCCGTGCCTCGCCGCGCCCAGCCCAGCCGCGCATTGCCGGAACTTGCAAACATCCCGTTCGTGCCATTGGCACCCTCGCCTCGCCGTACCCTGCCCTGCCCGGCCTTGCCTGACCGAGCCCGACCATGCCCCACCCCACCTGACCTGACCCAGCCTTGGCCTGCCTGACCGAGCCGAGCCTGACCCGACCTTGCCCTGCCCTCGCCGCAAACCTTACGAAATGAATTCTCATGTGCCATTGGCACCCTCGCCCTGCCATACCTCGCC
Organism: Burkholderiales bacterium; assembly: GCA_035644415.1. Taxonomy (GTDB): domain Bacteria; phylum Pseudomonadota; class Gammaproteobacteria; order Burkholderiales; family JACQAP01; genus JACQAP01. The sequence continues at coordinate 53,666 of DASQOP010000280.1, read as the reverse complement.
TCGCCTCGCCACACCATGCCCACACCCTGCCAGGCCTCGCCTCGCCGTACCGAAATCACAATCCCGTGTGCCATTGGCACCCTTGCCTCGCCGTACCATACCCAACCTTGCCTAGCCGCACCCCGCCACGCCTAGCCCCACCGGGCCTTGCCGAGCCCGACCGGACCAAACTTCTTCAGGCCTCCCGAATCATTTTCGGTTTTGGCAGAGACTTTACCGGCGCCAGGTCTATCGCCAAATCTTTTCTGGCAGTGTTCAGCGCATCCCTGATCGCGTTGGCGACGCGCTCCTGGTGATCCAAACGCTGCTGCCCCGTGCTGTCCAATCTCGTTCGGTCGACCCATACGAAGGTCTTCACCGCATTGCCGGTCTGCTTGATCTTCTGCCGGGTCCTGATCTCAGCGTGAGCTAGAATTTCCGCCGGGCCCAGAACCTTTACGCCCACCGACGTCTCCCAGGTCATGAAAATTCCGTTGGTGTTTTTCATGCTATTGATCCAGGAGTTGATGACTCCGTAGTAGCGCTGCCCGCCCCTCTTCGCCTTCACGATTTCTTCTAAGTCGGCATGTTCAATGACTCGCCCTTCGGCGAGCATCGGCACCGGGAAAGCATCCTTCAGGCGGTTCACGTCAACCGCGTAGGGAATGCCGCCGCGAAATCCATGACTCATAACTTCCTCCTTTCATTTGTGCCATTGGCACCCTCGCCCTGCCCAACCATGCCGCACCGCGCCCGGCCTTGCCAGGCCAGGCCCAGCCCGACCCTACCGCGCCGAGCCATGCCTTAACTCACAATCTTCGCCTTGAACGTCCCGAACGGTCCCGGAGTCTTAGCGCTCGGCCTCCAATCTCCAAGACCCTTCAACCTTCCCGAGATGTCGAGAATACTAGCGACCACATCATTGGTGATCTGATCGTCGATGATCATCAGTTCACCTCTCGTACTCCAATCGTCAAAACGCGGCCGGACTCGGATATGTTTGTTATTGCCGACTCTTGCGCGTTTGACAAAGAGAGAGAAGCCCAGCGCCTTAGCGCCCTCGACCTGGTCCGGGAAACGGGGGACCTTCAATAATTGATTGATATCCTCCATTCGCACCGGCTTCTTTTCCCCATTGATTAGCAAAGGCCAGTGAAATTTTTCGCATAGAATGCCGCTCTGGCTCAGTTCCTTAAAGGTCTTCCGGCCCTTGCCGGTCGGTACTTCCGCTGCGCCTCCCATGAGGCACCGCATGATGTATTCGGATGGAACGGTCACGACGCCGGTCTTCGGATCATCGTAGTTTAGGCACCCGAGCCACCTCCAGGCGGGAGTTCTATCGTCTCCTGGCTTTGACTTACTCTTGTTCTTGGGATCGTTCTTCCAGTCTTCCATCTTGTCTGCCCAGTCGATGTTATCCGCGTGCATTAAGAGCGGCATTTCGCTGGTAAGTTCCACTTCAATGGTTCTCATAGTTGTTGTTTCTGCCCTTCTTAGTTGATTTGTGCCATTGGCACCCTCGCCTCGCCGTACCCTGCCCTGCCCTGCCCTGCCCTGCCCGGCCGTGCCGTGCCCAGCCGTGCCACACCCTGCCCCGGCAAATTAAAAACCTTCTTTTCAAAAAACCCTGCCGAGCCCTGCCTCCGCCTGACCTCGCCGCGCTGGTGTCATCGCCATCGCGGTTTTATAACCCCGACTCCGGCGCCCACGCCGGATGTTGATTGCTATTGCGCCAAAAAAACTTTTCATCGGCCCTCATGAGCAAGAGGTGACTCAGCACATCGTCGGTCGGCACCAGGGCGCCGGCCCACGAATCGCGGTAGTAACCGATGGGGTGAGCGCAGAGCGTGCAGAGGATCCGCATCCCGACATCGCGGCGGTTCTTGTCGGGCTTGCCAGTCAAGGCAATCGTAGGCCGCAACCGCCGGAACAGGTACACCACCCCCGAGCGCTTCGAGGTTTCAAGGAACGAGCCGGTCATCACGTAGCACTGAAACGCCCACTCGGTAACGTGCCGCTTGAGTGTCTCCATCGCGCGAAGCTCGGCCTCGAAATCCCACGCCCGCGCGGCGCTCACCGTTTGCAGCAGCATCGGCCCGCTGTTCTGCACCGGCGAGTAGAGAAAGAAAAACTTCCCGCGCTCCTGGACGATCAGGATCTCCTTACCGTCGCGGTAGGAGTTCCAGCGGTTCCGTAGGCGCGTCTCTTCGCACACGTCCGAATCGCGGCACATGCGCAGGGACGGTTTCGGCAGAAAGGTCTTGCTGAGGTTCTCCGCGAACGGATAGCTCGGATGGATCTGCATCGACATGCCCTCGACCGGCATCGGGAAGCCGGCCCACTCGTGCTGCTTCTCGGCCATCCGCGCCATCCCCTTGCGAACGTCCGCCCAAGACGGTGTAGGCCTAGCCACCGCTTGACCTCCCCACTGCCGTGGCCTTCGCGCCTTCCATCGGCACCCGGCGATAGCCGCGCTTCTGGCCCTTACACGAGCCGCGATGGTGCAGCGGTCGCCCGCAGGCGCACAAAGGAATATCCTTCACCGTGATCCCAAGGTCGCTGCTACTGCCCGGGGGCTGAAGTCCGGTTGGTGCTTCCCCATGCCGTTGGGCCGTCTCCAGCCGGCGGGCTGTAGCAGCGTCTTCTAGATCGGCTTGCCGCGCGTCCAGCGGATCGAAGTCGGCAATCAGATACTCGCCGGTCTTTTCATCGAAGGCCTGCACGCGCTCGTATTTCCGCTCGCCGTCACGCTCGATCTCGACTAGCAGTGCGAAGCCACGGCGCAGCATGTCGGTGACAATGCGGCGCGCACGAATCGTATCGGATACGTCGCCGGTGTTGAATGTGATCTTCACGTCCCCCGCTCCCACGTTCAAGATTTCCAGCACGCCATCGCCAGTCGCGACCGGCTTCGAGCAAGCGGCACACGTCAGTTTGTTGCCACTGATCGTGCGGCCGCAGGCGCATTTACGAGTTGTGGATGCCGTGGTCATTTTAATGCCGCCGCCTTCGCCTGGCCCGATGCTTTGCTGTCCTGATAGCTCTGGAGGACGGCGGAAAGGTCGCTCATCAGCTGCCGCTCAGCCGGCTCCAGAGTGAAGAGGTTTCCGAGGAACGACACCGTGATGGACGCGCCCCCGGAAAGATCAATCTTCGTCGTCGAATCCTCGCCCCACTGTCGTTTGCGACTCATAAATCTCTCTCAACTCCTTTGAGGTAAACCGCGACCCACAGACAGCGCACTCCCACCATTCCTGCCAGCAGGCCTCGTAGGGTGGCGCATCGAGGCCGTGCGTCTCGACCCAGCTATGCTCCCGATATTGCAGGTATTGCAGACAGTCGTGCTCTGGCTCCGGGGTCATGGCACTACTCGGGAAACATGGCGTTCTGCGTGCCTACGTCCGGCCCGACTTCGTTGGCCTTCACTCTCTCCGCCAAGGTTTTCCGCTCGGCCGGTAGCACTTCCGGCGGTTGCAATTCGCGCGGCAGCTGGTCGGGCGGCAGATCGGCGGGCATCATCTCCAGCGCCTCTTCACGCAGCATGCCGCCGCGCAGGACGTGCGGCGCGTAGTATTTGCGCACCCGGCTGATGCACCTCCAATAGAACATGTCCCCTGGATAACTGCGGTAGTTGAACTTCTCGGAGAGCGGCTTTTCCTGACCCTTTTCCCAGTACTTCGCGTTCTCCGCGTCGGCCAGGGTGAACGACACCGCCACCTGTTCGCCCTTGCGATCTTTGATTGGCTGGTAGCGCTGCTCGATCTTGTTCCACTCCTTCAGCCACAAGGTGCATCCTACGCATTTGCGCCACGCGCGCCCGGTCTTAGTTGCGGGCACTTCCTCATAGGCGAACTCGGGGTCCCAAGCGATTCCCGCCTGTTGCAACTTACTCGCTACGATATCTTGCTCCAGCGCGGGCTTGCCGTTCACGAAATAAATATTCCGCATGGAGTCAGCGCAGTTGAATCCCCACGAGCGGCCCAGGTTGATTTTCACCATCGCCGTGGCGACGGCCTGCTCGGTGCTCACTCCTTTGAGATCGTCGAACTGCCCGCACAGGGCGAACTCCCTCGCCATCGCACGGTCTTGCGCGTAGTTCTGCCGCGCGACCTCGGCGTCGACCAGCGAGTTGATCCAATTGGTGCGCCGTTCGCTGTCGGGCAACGTGGCCAACTGCTCGACTGTTACCCGAGAGCGCGCCTCGGTGGGTATAGCTCCCGGCGCCGGCGGCGGCGCGGTTGGCGGGGTCACCGCTACGTCAACGGTTGTGTTGCTTGGTGTCGGTTGCATCGCTTGTTTTCTCCTTCTGTCGGTTCTGTTCCCAGTCCTCGATGGCCTCCTGAATCACCCCGGCCAGCTCCACCACGAGGGCTTCATCGCGCGCGGGTTGGCCCAGGAAATAGCGGGCGAGGGCTTCACATTGAGGGTCGTATTCTCGTCGCATCCGCTTCCTCGTCCAGAATCGTGGCGATGTGCTGGATGGTTGCCCACTTCCCCTTGGGAAACCACTCGGGCCTGTCTTCCGCCGCGCATAGCTGAAACCAGATCCAGGCCCGCTCCTGCGGCACACTGCTGATGGCGTCGAAGAGCAAATCATCGTGCTGGAACGCGGCCCACTTGCGCAGGCCGTCCTGCGCCTCCGGACTGAGTTGCTCGATCTTCACCCCGTCACTCCCACAGCGTCGGAGATATCATGCGTGTCGCAGACGAAATGAATCCGCCGCACCCCGGCTTTGGTATTCGTGTACTCGACGCGCATCGCCTCGCGTTCCTGCTCTTCCCGAATGCGGGTATTTAGCAGGTATGTGCCCAGCGCTTTCCAGTTGATCTTTTCCTGGTCCTTGGTGCGCCGCCATGTGAACTTACCGCCCGGCCATTGCAGGCCCTCGCGGTCGCCAATCGCCAGTTTGATCTGATTCTCCATCTCCCCGCGGCGTTCGGTGGCTTCTTGCTGGTCGATCCGAGCCAGCGCGTACTCCTCCAGGTAGGCGATCTCAGCATCGGTCGCGTCGCGCATGTCCGGCCGATGGTCGTGCGGAAACGCCTGCTGGAGCCAGGCCGACGACGTTTCACTGCCAGAGATCGGCGGGACCTCGTCGCCCACCACATAGCGGCGGTGCCATTCCTCGCACTTGGCAATCACCACCCGCTCGGCTTCGCGGTCGCGCTCGATCTCGTAGATGCGCGGCTCATCCTCGCCCACCCAGGCCGCCACGTCCCAGACGTCGCATTCGAGGACCGCCATGAACCACCACATCTGCATCTGGATGCCTTCGGGGATGTCGTTGGAGTTCGCGCCCCACTTACGCCGCTGGTCCCAGAAGACCAGCTTGGCGTCCACCCCGCGCTCCAGCGGATCGCTGGTTACCAGCGCGTCGGGGCTGGCCGCCATCCACGGCCGCTCGGGATGCCGCATGGTCTTGTCGAACCACTCCACCGGCCTGCCGGTGATCCGGCTGTAGGCCTGCAAGATGCCCTGCTCCAGGTCCTTGCCCAGGAGCATCCGCGGAGTTGGGTTCCACCGCGGCGCGTGTCCGTGCTTCACGGCCCACACGTCGAAGGCTCCCCGGTAGGCGTCCACCCCGAAGATCGGCCCCACATCCGTCGAGGTGATGCACGCGTTCCTGAGTTGGTGGTCGATCATGGCATTACTCCGCGCCCATGACGGCGCGCTCTACCGGCGTCAAATCCCACGCTGCCACCACCACCCAAAGGTCGTTGCCGCAGCGCCGCAACAACATCGGGTCGGGCGGCACCCCCACCCAGTCCGCTTCAAACAGAAGGTGGTACCGGTCCAGGCTCACGCGCGGCCGGAGATGCACCGGGATCAGCGGCACACGCGCCTTGGCGCCTCCGTTGTCGATGTTCCAGATCATGCCGGGCCAGCGCACGATCACCGAGCGGCGTGGCGCGCGAGCACGCACCCATCGGTCCATCGAGAACAACACCTGCCCGTTGCCGCGTGTCAGATAACACCACTCGGCATCCGCCCGGACGATCCCCAGACGCGGGCGGCTCAGGGCGTCGAGGCCGGCGTGACGGATGCTTTCGAGCGCCTGAATCACCTTGTGGCCGCGCGCGATCTGCCGGTAGGCACGCTCGATCTCCGCGTCCATCTTGGTGAAGCAGTCGCGGTGCTCCTTGTACTGGCGGTACAGGGTCATCGCTTGCGAACGGTCGATTTCAATGGTTGCTGTTTGCATGACGGTTCAGCCTTTCAGTTGCAGCTGTGTCAGATAGAGGCGTGCGCAGTCGGCGCACGCCCAGAGGTCGTAATCCAGCCAGCGCACGGCGGCCTGCTGGTGACAGACATCACACCCGCGCGGCAGCGCGGTCGCCAGAGGCTCTGGCCGGCTTTCCAGGTCCATCTCCGTACCACTCCTGCAGCAGTTGCTGCTGCGGTTTCGCGTTGACGTACTGCTCCACGGCTTCCTTGTAGATCCGGCAGAGCTTGGGGTCCACGCCCTCCTGCTGGTGCCGGATATGCCGGAGTTTTCTCATCGCATCGATCAGACCAACCGGCAGCTGCATATTGGTTCTGGAAAACCCAGCGGGCCGTAACTCTGCGGACTTCGTGATTTTGGGCACAGTTCTCTCCCGTAAGTGTTTGGGCATTGTTTTTTGGCTCCGCGTGCTGTCGCCCGGTCGGGGTGCGATCAACACGCAGAATACTAACGCAGCACTTGCGCTGTGTCAAGCGTAAATTATAGGCAACACAGCGGTTAGCACCGCCGCGGTGCTCTCGCGCGCACGATGGCGGCACATCTGCGGTGCTCCCACAGTGCTGCTGTGGTGTCGCCACGGTGCTGCGAAAGTACGGTTGCAATATCGAGGCAGTACGGTGGCTCTAGTGGGTAGGCGGGCGGACTGCGACTCGGAACCATCGAAGTATTCCAAAGCTGTGGGGCCGCGCGGACCCGCCCGTTAACAGGTGCCGAAGAAGCTCGCCCATCCATCAAACGTTTGCTGAAAGATATGTTGTTAAGAAGTATGACCCTCTACCGCGAAATTGCAACCAAACTTTCCTAGGACTCACATCGGTACTGTGAGTAAGGGCGCACGGCCCATAGGGATAGTACAGTTGTTACACAATATGGTTGCGGCTAGTCTGATCTATCCCGTGGCATCTATCGCGTGGTAGTTTTTGTGCAGTTCCTTGCACTATGCCTATATGCCCCGGAAGCCAGCAACGGGCGATTTGCCATCGGTTCGGTTGGCCTTCGGCCGCGCCATCCGCGCGTTACGCGCCACCGCTCAGGTCGCGCAGGAGCGCCTGGCCTTCGACTCCGACGTGGACCGCGGCTACATGAGCGGGCTCGAACGCGGCCTGCACTCGCCCACGCTGGACACGGTTTTGAAGCTGCTCTGGAAGCTGGATATCAGCTTCGTGGAGTTCGCCATCGTGTTCGAACGGGAACTCAAACGCCTCAAGCGCTCCCGCCCGAAGCCTTAGAGCAGTTTGTTGATGACGGTCTCGACCGACCCCTGCAAGGCCGTATCGGTGATGTTGGAGCCGTCTTGCTGCACCGCCGGGTCCATCACGGTCGGCGGCGTGATGGTCAGCGCGGTCTGGTCCGGCTGTTGGTCGCACTGCTGCGCCCAGCGATACCGCGTGTTGTGCGCCGGCACGGTCGGCGCTTCGTTGAGAATCGAGTCCGCGTATTTTAAGCAAGCCACCTTGACGCGGCCGCGGAAAGCCGCGTCCTGCATCAGGGTGTTGGATTGATCGTAAGTAAGTGCCATGTTAGTTTCTCTCCTATTCGCTCTAGGCCAGACCTATGGTTGCGCGGTGGCGTGTTAGATCGCTGTAAGAACACACAATGTGTAGTTGATTGGATGAGTCACGCCAAAAGGCAATGGTGTCCGCTGCCATTGTGCCAGGATCACCCGTGGCCAGTGGACAGCCAAATATTAAATATTTACCCGTGCCGCCTACGGATGCGATGTTGCTGTAGACCGCGCTGACATTGTTCAATGCGTGCCCCGCCGCATCCACGTCTCCTGTCCACGGTGTTTGAGCGCCGCCAATGGCCACGCCGTTGACGCGGAACGCGCCCGTGCAATTCACGTCGCCCGCGACGTCGAGCGCGTAAGCTGGGTTGATTTTGAGCATGCCAATGTTGCCGCCGAATGGATTTAGCAGCAGAGACGCCGCCGAGCTACCGCCATTCCAATTGACGGCCTGTAAGTACGGGAAAGAATTGCCGCTCTCGGCCCCGATGGCGAGTGTATAACCGGAACTGCTATTAGCCCGGAAAGAAGCCAGCGCTTTTGTGTTGCTTGTGGCAAGATTCGAGGCCACCTGCGCTGCTATGCCAGTTACCACAAGTCTGGCCATTGCGGCCTCAAGCGTCGGAGTCGTCGTGCCGATGCCAGCATAACCGCCCGCCGTGATAACCATCTTGGCGTTGCTGATTTGTCCGGGTGCGGTAGTTGAGCCACCGCCGTCCCCGGAAACTCCGAAGGCGAGCAAATCCGTAGCCGCTGCGGAATTGTAATAGTGGAAAAGGGCGCTTGCCCGCACGTTTGAGGCATCAGGCCAAAACCGGGACATTGTGATCACGCCTTGAGGCGTATCTACAGCGCCATTTCCCGCGAGATGGAGCAGGGAACCTGGAGTTGTGATATTGATGCCGACATTCCCCGTCGCCGTGATGCGCAGGCGCTCGGTCCCTGTCCAGAATGAAATACCTCCGGTGTTATTACTCAGCGCCAGATGATTCGGGACACTCGCCGCGCTCCCGCTCAACATGAAAGTGGCTTGGGCAACGTTGGCGTTGAGAGTGAAGCCTGCCTGCCCGGTGCTCAGCGTTTCTGTAATAACCACTGACGTAAGACCACTGCTTCCTGCAACCCCAAAGCCGACAGTGGGCGATGGCTGCAAAGAGGCTGCACCAATAGCGAGGTAGCGTAAGTTCCACAACCCAAAATTCGCCGCATTGATATCGCTTGTCCACGGCGTTTGCCCGCCGCCGCCCACCGCCCACTTGACGCCGAGCGCCGCCGACGAATCCGCCGTGAGCACCTGCCCGTTGCTGCCGACCGCGAACCGCACCGGCGCAGCGGAGCCGCGCACAATCAGGTCCCCGAGCGTTGTGGTCGGGTCGACCATCCCGCCCGAGCCGCCGCCCGCCGCCGCGATGGTGAGGTTGACGCGGTTGTTGGCCGAGTCATCCGCCATCGTCAGCACCACGTTCGCGCCAGTGATGACGTTGAAGCCGGGACGTGTCCCAACCAGCGTGCCGTCCTTCGAGTAGGATGCCGTGGTCGCCGCCGCTGCCCACTTCACGCCGAACGTCTGCGTGGAATCGGCCTGAAGCACCTGCCCGTTGGTGCCGACGCCGAGCCGCCCGACCGCCGCCGCCCCGCGCACGATCAGATCTCCGAGCGTCGTAGTGGGATCGGTGGTGGCCCACTTCATGCCGAGAGTCTGTGCAGAGTCCGCTACGAGCGCCTGCCCATTGGTGCCGACCGCCAACCGCCCTAGCACCGCCGCGCCCCGCGCGATCAGGTCGCCCTTGGTGGTGGTTGGATCGGAGGCCACTCCGGCGATGGTGATGTTCGAGAGCGTCTGCCCGCCGCCGTCAATCGCGCCGGTCCACTTCTGAGCGCCCATCGTAATCAGCCCGGTCGAGCGGGCGATCTGGAAGGGAGTGCCCAGCAGAGCGCCGGCATCGTCGTAGCGGACGATGGCATAGTCGGAACCGGCGTTTGCCCCGCTCTCGGCGGTGGCGGTTTTGCCCGCTGTCCATCGCGCGATCTGGTTGGCCCCGACGGTCTGATCCATCTGCACGACGCCCTGGCCATCCGCGCCCGGGGTGACCTGGAGCGGCGAAGCGTAGAACTGAAAGCCGCCTGTGCCGTCGAGGATGACGTTGCTCAGCCGGTTGCCGCCGCCGTTCACGTTGCCGCCCCAGTTGCGGTCATCGTTGGCCAAACTATTGAACATATCGTTCCGAACCTTGTCAGTCGGAACGTAGGTATTGAGCGACAGCCACGGCATGGTGATCTACTCCTTCAGCCGATATTCAACGACGATTCCGCCCACGAGTGTGATAACGCCCACCGTGCCCGTAATGCCCACGGGCTCCAGAACGCCATGCTCCAGTGCGGTCAGCAGATTCAGGACTTCTTCTGTTCCGGCCTCGCTTGCCAGTCGCGCAATCGGCGTGGCGTACCCGAGGGCGCGAACCGGCGTGCCCAGCCATTGCATTGCTTCGCGCCGGTTGCCGATGACTTCTATCGTCCGCCGGATAACATCGCTGCAATCGGAAGCCATCGACTTACTCCTTTGCGCTTATCTGATCCGGCCCATTGACGCGCGGCTTGCGGCCTTCGGCGGCACGATGTTCGGGAACTGCCACCGGGCCACCCGCGCTATCCAGCACTGGTAGCCCCGCCGGCACCGGGTTCGGCAGCCCCATCGGCTCATCGGGCACCGTGCAGATCAGATGGCCGTTCGCAATCCTGGCGCTCTGAAACTGCCCCGCGTTGGCCCGCGCCGCCACCTGCCCCACAAAGGTCCGCTGCCGTTCCTCGACCTGCGGGATGCGGGCCTTGACCGCTTCCAGTTGCAGAGTGAGAGCGCCATAGTTGGCAAGCGTGTTCTGCAACTCCTGCTCCATGCGCGTTTGTTGCTCCGCTTCGTAATCCAGTAACCGAAAACTTCGTTCCATGTTTCTCCTCTTCCTTAAACAATCGATGTGATGATGCCACCCGACACGGTGACCGTTTTCGCGCCAGCCACGAAAGATCCGTTCGCCCCTCCTACTCCGTTCACATAAAAGCCTGTCCTGCACTTCACTACCGATGTGCTCTCGATTTCGCCGTTGGTGTAAACGCCGCCTGCTCCATTCCACTGCCCCCCACCCGCGTTGGTAATCAGCGGCTGGCTTCCTCCCGGCAGGTAGAAGGAAGCGCCCACCACTTGCCCGCCCGTGCGGATGTCGCCGGTCGTGTTGACGCCGCCCGGTCCATCGAACTGCCCGCCCGCAGTGATGACCTCGGTGGAGCCCACCTTGTAAGACTGTGCGATCATGGCCGAGTTTACGGTCAGGCTGTTAACCGTCAGAGCGCCGTTGACCGTCAAGCTGGCGCAGGTCAGTCCGCTCCGGCAGAACACCGTCCCCGCCCCATCTACCGAGAAATTTAGGTTGCTCCCCGCATCCCAGAGCTTGAAAAACGAAGCGCCGCTTCCCGAGGTCCCGGAGGAAAGCTCGACGTTGATCGCGCTATTCGCCTGCGAGTACAGAGTCATTTCCGCCCAGAACTGCCCGCCGTCGCCGCCGTTGGGATCGCCGTTGTAGGTCACCAGCGCCGCCGCCCGCGCTCCGTTTGGCATGTAGCAGATCAGGCCGCGATTGATCAGGCTGATGCCGTGCGAGGTTCCATCGCGCACCAGCGTGAGGCCGGGGAATTTGGAATAGGCGCTAGTGGTTCCGTCCGTCACATAGGCGTCGTACCCGAGTTGGAAAGTGTAGGCCGCGTTCGGATGATTGCTGCCGCCCGATGGGTAGTGGTAGTTCTGCACGTAATTGATCTGGAACATATTGATGTTCCGCAGCTGGACCAGACTGCCCTCGGTCGGATCCGTGGTGGCTGAGCGCTTGGCGAGGATGCGCCAGTCGGCGAGCGACTGACCGCCGACGGCGAACTCGGTGAACCACGCGCCCGCAATATAGGCCGGATCGGCCGGCGTCACCAGACCGTCGCCAATCCGCGCTCCGATACGGCCCTTCTCAACGTTGGAGGCGTCCCGGATCGAGATGTACGGGTACCGTGTTGCGCCGTTGGCAATCTGCGTATCGAAGCCGCCGAAGATCGCCACACCCTGGTCGTTGATATAGATGGGCGCGGTGGTGGGGTTGCCGCCGCCGATGTAGACCTGAGCGAACCATGCGCCGTAAATGCTGTGCGGCGTGGGATTGTCGCCAGTCGACGTGCCGTCCTGCTGGCCGATCCATCCGACCAGCGTGTTCTGAAAATTAAAGACGCCGATTTGCCCATTCTGATTTCCGGCGAAGGAGGACGCCAGCGTGCCGGTGCCGCCGCCGACGCGCAGGACCTTGTCCACAAAAATCTTCTCGGCGTGAATCAGCTTGACCGAAAAATCGAAACCATCGGGCCATTGAAATTCCGAGGTATCGAACCAGTCTTTGGGCAGGCGCGATGCCAGCACGTCGCCCGCTTGCGGGGTGAAGTTGACCGTCACCTTGGGCGTGATCCCCGGCAGGATCTGGTTGCGGTTACCCTGCTGATCGCGCGACACAAACCAGAAATCCCAGGAGGTCGCAGCGGGCGCGGGCTCCCAGTCGGTGGTAAAGGAGGTCTGATTTTTGGGAGCGTCCCACCAGGTGGTTTTGCCGGTGGTCAAGGAATCGTTGGCCAGCAGCCGCGCGATGGAGACGCCGCCGAATTTGTTATCAGTCGAGTTCACCCACCCCGAGATGACGAAGCGGACCATCACTACGCCATCGGAATTGAGTTGCTGTTCCGCCACTACTGTGGCCGCGGTGGCGACCACCACGGGCGCGTACTGGCCGTTCGAAATGGAAGGCGGCCCGATGTGCCAGATTGCCGTCGGCGTAGCCGCAGAGATCGACGCAGGGTCGTCCGCGAGGCGTCCCTTGTCGTCGAGCGAGATGGCGGCGATAGTCCAGCTCTCCGCGGTGACGGGTGGCCAGTCGAGCGCTTCGAGGGTAAAGCTGGTGGCGTTGTTTCCGCCCACTCCGAAGCTGCGCGGCGGCGTGATCCCGACGCGGTAGATATGAATCCCGCTGAATCGGTTCAACGTCGCCGGGTTGGTCCAGGTGAGCTGCGCTTGCGCCAGGATGGAGCCGTCGGGCGTCGGCAGGTAAGTCGTCGGCCCAATGGCAAGGCCGGTGACCTCGGGCGAAATGGTCTGGCCTGCGGGCGGGTAAGTGACCGACACCTGCACCATCGGGGTGACGCCCTTCACGATGGTGTTGACGTGGCCCTCGGAATCGACCGAACAGAACCACACCAGGAAGGTGATGGTGGTTGCGTAGTATTCGTCCGAGATCCAGGTCTCGGGCTTGTGCGCCGTCAGGAAACGGGCCTGCGCGCGCCGGTTGTTCTGGGATGGGTACTCGTAGACCGTCTGCACCCCGGCGTAGGGCTTCAACCCGGGCGGCAGGGGAATGGTGTCGTCCGGTTCAATGAACGAGAACACGAGGCTGTAAGTAGGGTCTTCCGGGTTATCGAAATTGTCGATTACGGTGACGATGGGATTCGAGACCAGCCAGGCGTATTCCTGGCCGCTCACATAGTGGCCCGCCGCGGCCGGGATCGGAACCCGCACGTTCGGAGTGGCGTTGGGCTTGTTGGCCCGGATCAACGTGGAGTTGACGACGAAGTTGTAAGCCTGCAAATACACCCGGATGTAGCGATCGCTGACCTTGCCGTTTACGAACAAGTCGGCCGGAGATTCAGTGTTTTCGGTGACGTGCTGCCAAATCCACTTGCCGGCCATTTGAATCGTGCCGTCCATCGGCACCGTGCCATCCATCGGCGCGGTCGTGGTCTCGCTCATGTCGGGGTCTTCGACGTAGACCGAGACGCCCTGGAAGTTGCCGCTGCCGGCGGTCGGGTCCGGCGTCCAGGGAACGCGCACTTCGAAGCGGCCATCGTAAAGCGGGTTCACTTCTGGTATGCCGACCGAGACCGGTGGAGCATCCGGTGGGATGTAGCCCCCGCTGCTGCCGGTCCCGTCGGTCTCCACAATCCAGGAGCCGGTAGTAGGCGATGCCTTGGGCACGTGCGGTCTCGAGACGCGGGCGTTCCTTAGTGGCCGAAGGGGACCGTTCATGTGGTGTAAATCCCTCCTGCGGTGATACGAACGGTGGCTCCAGCCCCAAGCGCGATCCGCACGGAGCCGTCCGGGAACTTATCCGGAGGCGAGGTGTTGATCATGGTGGTATTCGGCCCGTCCGTCACGAACAGCAGGCTGCGCCCTTGGAGCACGGCGAGAGGCGGCAGGTTGACAGTGACGTCGTTCTGCGAGGTATCCGCGCGGATGGTCTGGTCGGTCACGGCGACATCGAAGGGGCCGCGGTCAGGCCCCACCACACGCACCGTGGGCGGCTGGCCGAACACAAAGATCATGCGGAAGGCGGCCACGCTATCGTCGGTTTGCCGGCCCTCCGTGTCCACCAGGAAGCCTCCCACCAGCGCCACCTCGTCGGTCAGATTAGGCACCTGCAGGTGCAGCGCGGTAGAGATGCCGGAGTGCGAAACGATCAGCTGGTTGGTCGGGCTGATGCTGGGCCAGTCGGCGGCCTCGACGATATAGAGCGAGGTGCTGTCGGGGATCACATCCCACGGAGGAGAGATCGAATGGGAGAGCGCGGTATTGTCGGTGACGAAGCGCCATTGCCCCGCGCCCGTATTGCGCAGGATGCGGACGATCCTGCCCTTCTCTTCGCCGGGAGTCATGCCGGCGGTCCCCGGAAACTGCTGGCGGTTGACGCTGTTATCCCACAGGGAGTTGCTGATGCTGTTGGCGTCGGCGGAGGTCGGCCGCGCGTAGACGATCAGCACATCGCCCTGCTGCACGGACTGGGTGGGATCGGCGGTCGCGCAATCGGGGCTCACTGTAAGTACGCCGGTCGCCGGGTCGAATGCCGTGATCTCAAAGTTCCAGAGCGGCACCTGCCCGTCCTTGTTGGAGCACACGAACACCATCTGGCCGACCCAGTCATCGGTCGAGTGGAGGAAGTCGTTGCACAGGATCTTGTTGGGCGAGGTGACCCCGTTGACCAGCAGGCCCGCCACCCCGGCGTGCCAGACGTGCTTGGCGGCGATCCGCACACCCACCGCGGCGCCCTCGGGCAGGCCTCTGGTCATGTCGTGGATGGGACCGGGGATGTCGATCGTTCCGGGCGGTTGGCCGCTGCCGCCGAATTGCCAGGCCATCCGCCGCCGGTCAAGGCCGGCCCAGACGTCGTAGTCCGTCAGGGTGGCGTCGACGGCGGGCACCACCGTAAGCGTCACCTTCTGATTGCTCATTCCGGTGGGGATGTAGATGGCCGTCAGATTCGACGGCACAGCCGGCTCCCCGCCCGCGTTCTTCTGGGTGACCGCCGCGTAAACCGTCAGCGGGCCGGTCAGGTTGCCGCCGCTTTGGACCTCAATTTCCAGGATGCGCGGCTGCTTCAGAATGGCGAACTGATTGATCGCCATCTCGCCTTGCACCCAGATGGTCGGCTCCCACACCGCGTCGCGCGAAATCTCGTATTCCTGCCAGAGATCGAAGGTGCGCTCCCACGGCGGATAGACCGGATCGCCGGCCGAGGGCGCCACCTCGTTGGGCATCCACGCCAGGCCGGTGGCCGCTTGCAGCACCTCGGGCGGCACCATGGGCGCGGATACGTCCTCCGGTTTGGGACCGACCACCAGATCGTACATATCCTCGGTGGTCGAGGTTGCCTGCATATCGATGGACAAATCCGGGTTTAGGGTCCACTTAGCCACCCGGCCCTCGGCATAGCCGCTATTGGGCATGGTGTCGTGGGCTATGGAGACGATATCGCCCACCAGCGTCCCAAGCGCCAGCACCGTGGTGCGGAACTGGAAGTTGCGCGCATTCATCTGCTCGTCGATGCCGGAGCCGGTCCCGTGCGGGCCGCTGCCACTCTTCAGACCGCCAATCTCCTCGCGCAGCTTGGTGATGATGACGCGGGCGCACTGGCTCTTGTTGCTGACGCCCGCGAAGCTCACGGTGTTGGTGAGGTACTGGGGCGAGTCGGGCGTGCCCAGGAAGCTGGCGTGGTCGATGTCGTAGATGGTGACATTATTCAGCTGCCAGCCGAACTCCTCGTCCCCGAAATTTCCCACCAGCCAGTTGAACTGCGGCTGCAAGGGCGAAGCGGTCAGGCTCTTAAAAAGCACGCTCGCTCGCGTGAAGGCATTGCCCGCGAGCACACTTGAGTTGGAGCGGATGCCGATCCAGAGCTTGCCGTTGACGAAGGTGAAGTAGCCCAGGCAGCAGTTCAGAATTTCGCGCAGCCAGTCGCGCAGCGGCTTCTGCTCTTTGAGCACGCCACGGAAAGGGAATTGCAATTCGTTCCCCGCGCCGATGATCTTGGGCACCATGGTGTCGCAGATCGCCGCCGCGATCCCGGCCTGATCCACGTCCACATACTGCTCCATGACCGAGGGGGGCACTTGGGCGGCATTGCTCGGATCGACGCGCAGCCCGATGCCGCGCAGATACACGTTCACCGCCACCCACACCGCGTTGTGCAGCGAGTTCAACCAGGTGCGCTGCCCCGGCCCATTCCACACCCAGCCGCCGATTCCGCCTGTCACATTCACCGTCATGGCGCGGTCGGCCACGGGCGCGAGCTGCAAGCCCTTCTGGTCGGTGCGGCGGATCTCCGCCAGGGCGATCCCGCCCGCATACGTGGAGCCAACCGGGACATACGGAGAACCGTCCGGGTTGGCCCACTTGCCGGTGAGCGGATTGGCCTGGCTGATGCCGACGAAGTCGTATGGCCCCGAAGGATCGGTGCCGGTGAAGGCGCGCCAACCGCTGAAGCGCAAGGGGTCCTGCGGCGGCTGGCCGTCCAGCGTCTGCAAGATCAGGTTGCCGTTGTACGCCGAGATCGGGCCTTCGCCCACAATGCCCAGCGCCGCATAGAAGTCACTCTCGTCGCGGCCGGCCGCCACGTCCACGGTTACGTTCATCGGCGTGTCGGTGAATATCTCCTGCAAGGGACGCTGGTAGACGGTATCCTGCGTCACCGTCACCGAGGTCATGCTGGACCGGCCAAAGCCGAACACGCCGGTCGAGTTGTCCTTGATATGCACGCTCTGCGGCGGCACCACCAGCCCGCCGAAGGAATGCGGCACGCCGCGCGCCACGCAGCTGTCGTAGTCCTTTGGACAGTCGGGGAAAGTCCCCGGATCCGCGGTCGATGGGCACCAGCGGCCTTTGTACACCTTCCAGCAGGTGCGCAGAATCTTGCGCGACGGGTAGGCCAGACTCAGATTGAACACGCCGTCGGCGGCGTTCACCTGGAAGCGCCCGCTGGTGTCGAAGCCCCAATTCAACAGCGCACCCTTCCAGAGGTCCAGGATGTAGCGGCTCCCCACATGGTAGAGGCTGACCTGAACCGAAGCCGCGTACAGATTGACCTGATTGACGTAGGTCTGCCACACCCCGTCTGCGTTGCCGAAGGTGAAGCTGGCGGAATCGGAATTTTCGCCGATACTCTGCGAGATCCCGGACCAGTCGAGCAGCCTGGGCAGGTAGGACTGGCTGTCGAGCGCGAAGTGCTGGTTGGAAAGATAAACCGCCGCGGTTGGATTCGAACGCGGCACCACCGTGATCAGCGGAATGATCTGCTGAAACTGGACTTGCAAGGCGGCGGTCAAGGTCGCGTCGGGGAATCGGGTCAACCGCTGCGCCGAATAATATTGCGGGGTGGTCTGCGGGACTTCGAGAAAGCTCAGGCCGGGGCCGTTCATCAACAGCGCCACCATGTAGTCGAAGGTCAGATTCGGATTCTCGTAGCGGGCTGTGACTGTCTCGGTGGCATACACCGGCTGCGTTGGACGCGGCACGCCGTGCCCCGGCCCCGGCTCCCACACCGTGTAGGGGAACTGCGCATAGCTGCCCTGCGCCTGCTCGAAGTGGGCTTTGAGGTCGTCGTACTCCCGGCACGACAGATGGTGTTTGGCGAACTTGAAGCGCCGCGCGCCCATCGGCGTCAGCAGGAACCGCTGCTCCGTCTTCAGGCCTGGCTGATCGAAGGTGTGGACCACGACCGCCGGATTGTAGTCGATGCCGCCGCCGAAGTCGGGCCGAAGAGGGAAGGCGGAAATTACCGGAGGGCTTGGTATGGGCACTGGCCCCAGGCTGTCTCTGACTTCGACCCGGACCATCAGGCCACCTCGCGCAGCTGCAGGGCGACGTCCGTGCGCGCGACGTTGTAGGTGTCCGACCATTGGCCGTCGAAGACCACCGTGTAGCGGCCGATGGTGTTTTGCCCGCTGGGGTCGTAGCTAAACGGCGGCACGGTTTCGCGCAGGTTGTAAAAATAGAAAGCCGGACCCTGGTGCTGGATATAGAACTGCCACAGGGCGGCCCAGTCGGCGCCGTTCACCCCGGGCACCAAGCGGAAGAAGTGCCGCACGTTCTGTGCCAGCGCATTGCGGTCGCTACTGCCGTCCGCGTATTGGTTCAGCAGCGCTTCCAGGCGCAACTCCTCCTGAAAGGACCGGCACAGCTGCTTCGGCATCACACCCTGCGGGTTGGCGGAATTGAGATTCTGCGGCACCCTACACTCTCGGTGGCCAATTCCACTGACAAGGCCCGTCGCCTTGCGTCAGTCCGTCATCCATGTGCTGGCCTTTGGGACCGAAGACGAACAAACGTACCGTTCCGTCTTCAGCAACGTTTTGAATGATGGCCGGGGATTGCGTTGGCGGGTACCTGCCGTCCGCGCTACCCGGATGGTTATACAGCACGATTCTGCCGATTGTTGGTTTCACTTAGGTGCTTCTCCTTCTCAACTTAAACTCGTCAACGGCTCCAACATGTTCGAGGCTTGCGACACCCGGCTGTCTCCCGCCCGGGTGGCGGAAGCGTTGGCGGAAGCAACCGCCGCGGGGTTCTGCTGCACCGCCTGTACCACCCGGCCCGTGAATAGATCGTTGGCCTGCTGCGGATTCAGCTGCATGAAAATACTGCTCACCTGCCCGCCGGCTCCCGGCACGCCCTGGCTGGTGCCCGCCATCAGCCCCTGCGCGGCGGTGACGGCGGTCTGGTATTGGTAGGTGGTCGGGCCGGTGTAGGGATTCTGCACCAGCACGCCGCCCTGATAGACCGGCTGGGTGGCGAGGCCTCCCGCCTGCGACTGCGCGATGGTGGCGGCATACATGGGCCGCGGCAGGTTCGCCGCTTGCCCGGTCGAGAGGGCATACAGCCGCACGATGTCTTGCACGTCCTGGGACCGGATACCGATCGTCACGCTGCCGCCGTACTTCTGATCCACGATCTGCTGGATCTGGGTGAGGATCTGGCGGTTGGAGATGTCGATGCCGTAGACCTGCTTGATGCCGGTGCGGATCCGCTCTTGCTCGGTATGCACGAACAGGCGCACAATGCCTGTGATCGCGCCCACCCCGGCTCCGATAGCCGCGCCGATGGCGGTGCCGAGTCCGGGCAGGATCATGGTGCCGATGCCCGCGCCCGCCAGTGCGCCGCCGCCGATATCCATTGCGAGGCCAGTGCCGCCGCCGCGCTGGAACCCGCTGGCGAACAACCCCAGGCCTGCGCCGGTCGCCGCCGCCGCGCCGATGCCAAGGCCGACCCCGCCGGGCATCTCACTGGCGCGCGCGATCATACTCGGATTGGTCAGAAACATCCCCGCGCCCGCCAGCGCGCCGCCCGCCACCGTCGCGGGTGCGTAGTGCTGCTGCAACCCTTTGCTGGCCAGTCCCATGCCTGCCATTAGCGCCAGCGTGCCCGCTGCCGGGGAGGTCAGGATGCTGCCGGCCGACGTGACTCCCTTGCCGTAGATGCCGAAGAACTGCCCGAGCTTCGAGAGATTCTGTATGTTCAGACCCGCCAGATTCACTCCGCCCGCGCCCGTGGTGGCTCCTCCCGCCTTCAACGCGCCGGTTAGCAGGGGCAAGAGGGACGGACTCAACCTTTGCAGTGCCGTGAGACCCATCGGCAGGTTGGCCAGTTCCGCCACGCTGGGCCCGGTGACGGCTCCCGCGCCTTCCGCCTGAAAGCTGGGCACACCTGGCAGAAACAGTGGCTGGGCGCGCTGCGGCAACGCTGCCAGTTGAGCCATCGTAACCGCGGGAGCGCCCCCGCCGCCAGTGGCCGCGAGATAGCGGGCGTCCTCACCGCCAGGAAGGAGATCGGCGCCACCGCCACCAGCCGCTTCGGGTGCCGCTGCCATCAGCTGCGTGATGCGGGCGACGTAGGCCTTAGTCTCCGCGGGCAGCGCACGACCGGAAGCCAACCGTTGGTCTAAAGCGTGCGCGCCCATGTTGTAAGCCGCCAGCGCCAGCGGCACATTGCCGTGGTAGCGGGTGAGCATCTCCTGCAGGTGTTGTGCGCCGCCCATCACGTTTTGCCCGACATTGAACACGTCGGTCACGCCGTGTTCGCGGGCCGTCCCGGGCATCAACTGCATGAGGCCCATTGCGCCTGCGGACGAGACGGCCCCCGGTCTCATACTGGACTCGGCTTGCGCCACGGCCCGCAAGAGAGTCTGCGGCACGCCGGTGGCCCCGCTGGCTGTCTGAAAGGCCTCCTTCATGGTGGTGGTGGTATCCGCCATGCGGTCGGCGCTGCCCTCATGCTGCACGGTGGCGCCGGCGAAGTTGTTGACCGCCTCCGCGAAACGGATGGTGGCGTCGGAGTAGGCGTTGGTAGCGATCTCGTAGCTGTGCGTGCTGTTCTGAAACGCGCTGGCTACCGGGAACGAGATGTCGCTCTGCGTCGCGTTGATCTGCTGCACGTCTGGCGGCGGCAGGGGTGGCCGCGGCGGCATCCCGCGACGCAGCAGGGTTCCCAGGATCCCCTGCCCACCCCTGCCCAAGCTTTCCTGCGGCTGCCCATAACCTGCCGCTGCGGTGGCCACCCCTGCCAGTTGGCTGGCGAATAGCTCCTTGGCCTCGCCCAGCACCAGTTTTTTGAAGAAGTCCCCCAGTGCCTGACCGAGGCTCTTGGTCTTATCGGTGAACACGTCGAACAGTTGGCTGAACTGATCCTTGAAGGCGTCGTACACCCGCTTCTGGTCTTCGATGATCAGATCGTTAGCCTTCTTCCACCCTTCCAGCCGGTATTTCTGCCCCTCGTCGAATTGCTTCCTGGTCACCGCCGCTTCCTTATCGTCGGTTTCTTTGCGGTGGGCCTCGATCATCTTGTCCACGTCCACGCCCGCTGCGGCGAACTGCTTGCGGTAGTCGTTGGCCATCTTCTCGAAGCGGTGGAATTGATCCTCCAGGTTGTTGTTTTCGATGTCCGCAACCTGCTTCGCGGCGTCCATGCGGATCTGGGTGATGCGGTCGATGTTGCGCACCTTGCTGCGCAGATCCTGAGCGTCCTGCGCCTCGATGTAGGCCACCTGCGCGTCGGCCGCTCCCTTGGCGCGCTCCACCTGATAGCGGGTGAATTCGTCCTCCTGCTTTTTCTGCTCCTTGAATTTCGCCCCCGCCGTCTCGGTCACTTCGGCACCGACCAGGATGGCGCGCAGTGCCTGCTGCTGGGCCTGCGGAAGGAGTTTGATCTTTTCCTCCAGTTCGCTGAAGAGGGTCGCGTATTTCAGGCGCACCGCCTCGACCGGCGAGGCCAGCGCTTCGAGTAAACTGCGCTGCGCCGCATCAGCGTGTTTCTGTTCCTCCAGACGGAGTTTCTCGAACAGCTTGGCGGTGTCGAGGATATCGCCCGGTTCGATCTGGCCCCCGCCCTTGAAAATCCCGGCCATGAACTTCTTGCCCTGTTCCGCCAGGCCGGTCAGGGCCGTTTTAATCTTGCCGGCCACCCCGCCGACCAGGGTATCCACCATCCCTTGGAATTGCGGGATCAGCTTATAGGCGGCAAAGGCCAACGTGCCGAGCAACACCACCGTAATGGCCAGTTGCGGGTTCATGGTCGCCAGTCCCACCGTGAACTTGAAAATCGCCGCGGTGAGACTGAGCAGCGGGCTGGCTAGACTAGTGACAATGGCGAGCGCAGTGCCAAGGGCCGCGACCGCCGCCGCCCCAGCCAAGACTTGGAGGATCACCAGCTTCGTGGGATCCGGCAGTTTCATCAGATAGTCGAGCAGACCGCCGAGCGGCGCCAGCAGGTTGCCGATCTCAGTGCCCAACTTCCTAAGCGCCGGTCCAAAGCCCTGTGGCCCGAACAGCTGGCTGACCGCGTTCTGAGCCGCGTCGGCCATATTCTTGAACGCCAGCGCGGCGTCGGCCAGCGAAGCACCGAAGCCGCCGGCCTTCCGCATGGAGTCGAGCACCACGCGGATGGTTTGCAGCGGGTCCAGAATGCCTTCCTTAATCGCGTCCCGAACTCCCTCCACGTCGATGGCGCGGCCCAGCTGCTTCGACATGGCCTCGCGCAGCGCGGTCATCACCTGCACGCCCTGCTGCGGCAGCGCCCGCATCAGGTCCATTGCTCCGACGAAATCCTTTTCCATGATGCGACCGAAGAGGCGCACCACGTTGTTGACGTTCTCAATCGAGCCGCCCATGCGGCCCACCTGGTCGGTGATCACGCGCAGCGTGTCGGGCACGTTTTTGGCGGCCATGCCGAAGCCGAGCAACTGGCGCGCCGTCTCTTCCAGATCCTTGAACCGGAACGGGCTGGTCGCCGCGATCGCGCGCACCTGCTCGAAGACCTTGTTAGCCTCTGCCGCGCTCCCCGTGAACGACTGCATAGCCAACTGCGTGCGGCTCAACTCGGCAGACATCTGCACCATGCCGGCGATCACGCGCGCGATCCCCAGTCCTGCCAGGGCAGAGGTCAGCTGCGAGAACTCCCGGTTGACGCTCTGAATCGAGACGCCGATGGACTGGAAGCCAGCGGTGGCCTGTTTGGAACTTTTCTCTGCGGTGGGGCCGGTCGTGGCAATCGACTGATTGAGGGCGTTGACGTTCTGCTGCGCGGTCTCGCTGTTGAAATCGACTTGGAGGTAAATCGTGTTACTGGCCACGCGCCGCCCTCTCCGCCGCTTCCGCGTGGAAGCGGTTCCGCTCCTCGCTCAGGAAGCGGAGCAACAAAAACTCCGGGTAGGTGATGTCTTGGAGGCTAACGGTCACCCCCGCTTGCATTGCGAAATCCAGGTCGATGGTGAGGCCTATCAACCGGCCTGCTGGGGTCGCTAGATATTCGTCCAGCAGCGCCAGCGGGCATTCGTCGCACGGCGGGGAGTTGGCGTCCGCGAAAGGATCGCGCATCAGTGCCTCGGGGCATTCGCCAGAACCGGGGCACAGTTGGTCGCGGCGGAGCATTCGGTGGAGGATAAACCTCGGCGAAGGTTGAGCCGGCCAACCCCCGCCCGCTAAAAATTTTCTTCGCCATAACTCGCCGCTGTTTCCCGCTCGATTTCGATAATGACCTGGCGGATCACCGAATCCTTGTGGAGAATCGGCACCGCGCCGGCGTACCCGTCCGCTTTCCCGCCGCAGGCATCCCACAGCGCCGCCGCCGCTTCCATGCTGGTGCGGACCTCCTGGCAGTTGTACGGTAGGTTTAGGTAGCGCGTCGTACGGTGCAGCTTGCGCACCTCGTCGAGGGTCGGGATGCGCACGGTGTGCGTCACCCGGCCCGTCAGGATTTGCAGCTCGGCCTCCGCCTCGTCCGCACCTAGATCCACCCGCAGCACGTCGCACTTGCCAATGGCCTGGATAATGGTCGTGGCTTCACCCGCAGTCAAGGGAGGCGCGCCGTTGAGCTTGATGGCTTCATACATCTTCTGGTCGGCAGCGCTGGAGTCGGTCTCCATTTCCGAAGCGCCCCGGCCCATCTGGCGCATCATCAACTTGCTGCGCTTGCGGTGCATGGCCCATTCCTCGTCGGAAGGCCAGCGCACGGTAATGTCGGTCTTCCCTGCGCCAGCCACGCGCAGCCCGATGGTAATGGTTGCAGCGGTATCAAACATCGATTTCATCCTCTATAATTGTGAAGTCCATTAGGGCTTGGCTGGGCCTGGCGTGGCAAGGCTCGGCACGGCTGGGCATGGCTAGCCATGGCTGGGTTTGGCGCGGTGCGGCAAGGCGAGGGTGCCAATGGCACACAGGAAGGCGCGAGAAATAACCCACCGCGCCTTCCATTTTTGCAGATTGCGTTTTGCATCGGCGTATCCCCTTCATCCGGCTGCACTTAGCGTATTCCGGTACAATGGTACTGGTATGCACAGATTCATATTTATTGTCCTGATCGCCGCAGGCGCGGGTTACTGGTTCCGGCTGGAGCGCCCAACTGCCTACAACTCCGGCCGAGCGGCTATGGTTCCTGTTCCCGCCGCTCCTCTGCCCGCTGCCAAGGAACCGGATCAAGAGGCTGCGCAGCCAGAACCGGAGCAGTGGAA
Source organism: Burkholderiales bacterium (assembly GCA_035644415.1). Lineage (GTDB taxonomy): Bacteria > Pseudomonadota > Gammaproteobacteria > Burkholderiales > JACQAP01 > JACQAP01. The sequence goes on along the minus strand of DASQOP010000280.1, from coordinate 29,616 downwards.
ACACGGGGGCGCCCGCGACGATCTGGATGGGACCGAACAGCGGTTCGCCACGCTGCGGTCTACCAATCTTGTCGAGTTTCCTTTCCCTTACAACGGGCCGCAGCATGGCACATTGCGAGTGAGCGAAGAGAAACCGGGCCTCTTTATCTTGTCCCTGCATCTGGAGCGTGGCCAGTTCATTGGGGATTGGAAAAGCTACGGCATAGTGTGCCCTTTGCGCGTTCGCTTCGATGAAGGGCCGGTCCAGAATTTCACGATGCTCCGATTCGATGACCAGACCAACGCGGCCTGGACCGGGCAATCGGAATTGATCGCTCAATTGCAGACTGCAAAGCGGGTACGCATTCAAGCGCACTACTTTGAGGCGGCGAACGTGACCCTCGACTTTCATTGGGACGAATTTCCCTTCTAGCCTCATAGCCCCAGGATTCCGTCCTTCGTGGTGGTGGCGCTCATGGTGATGATGGGCGTGATCCCGTCGGTCGGTTGCAGCGCCGTGACCCCGCACTGCACGGTGACGATGTTGGCGTCGTCGCCATTGACCACCGCCTGCATGATGGTGCGCGGCATCGAGATCGTGAAATTGTGGTAGAAGGTGGTGTCGATTAGCGCCCCCTTCACCCCGAAGCTCACCGGCCCTTCCACCTGATTGATCAAGTTGTTGTACTCTATGCTGCCTTTCTGCGCGCGGGCCACGAAATTCAAACTCATTTCGCGGACGCCGTATTCCATGCGGCCTCGCACGCCGAAACCGTTTTGGGTGCCCGAGCCGGGATATAGCCCGGTGTCGAGCCGCACGTTGTTGTTGTAGCGAAACTCCAGGCTCATGAAGGTCTGCTGAAGCACGTAATCAATGCCGTTGATGGTAATGAAAGCACCCGAGGCGTTCAGGAAGTGCTCCGGCGTGAGCGCGGGCAGCGGCGACAGGCCGGGACTCTGCACGCGCCCCGACCCGGGAAGCGTGCAGGCCACCCGGCAGTTGGCGCGCCCCGGCCCGCTGGACATGGTCAGCGCCCAGTCGCCCACCACACAGCCGATCAGCGCCCGGTCTACTACCGAATTCGGGGAAGGCCGGATCTGCTCGTCCCAGGTGAAGCACGGCAGATTGATGCAGGTAACCGCGGGATCGTTGGGCACGGCCGCATAGGCGAAGCCGGTTCCGGCCACGGTCTTGGTGGCTTGGCCGGTTGTGAAACAGAACAGCCAGGCGAGGAACTCACTCGAGACGTACTTTTCGAGAGCCACGCTGGTGTCCTGATGCGACGGGAACGTCTGGCTGGGGAACTCGTTACCCTTGCCGATATCGAGCGCGTTGGTTTCGTTGACCGGATTGACCACCGACAGGGCCGGATTCACCTTGGTCAGCGCCCACATGTCGGCAAGCGCGTTGATCGTCGGCACGTCCGTCTGCGGCTTGTAGCCGAACGCGATTCTGGTCTCCTGAATATTCGCCGGGCAGGAGATCGGTCCTCCTGCCAGCGGCGCGGGAGCGGTTAAGGTTGCCATCGGTCGAATCACCTCCAAGGGTTTAAGGCAGAGGCCAGTCGCCTGTCTCGGCCGTCTCGGTCAGAATTACGGCGTAGTCCACGCCTTCGGTATCGGTGCGGCGGGCAATGCCTAACACGTCGGTGGGAAGCACGCCCGCGAGGATAGGACACATGCGCCAGATCTGGCCGTCACCGGGGACCGGGACGCCGTTCAGGATCTGGTCTACCAGATCGAGGTCGGAATGGTCGCGCATGGCGCGCACGCAAATCTCCACGCGGTGGCTCCACTTGCTCATGGCTTCGGTCACCAGCGCGGTCTCCACCCACATGACCAGCAGCTGGCCCGGCTGCATCTGATAGATGGCGTTATCCACGGAATTGCTGGTGGGATTGAAGTCGATATACGCCTTCACCGGATCGGTGGGCGCCAGCTGGGCCACCAGTTCCGGGATGTTGGTCAACGTTTGCGCCATCGCATTCACCAGATCGGCCAGCTTGATCATCCGGTTCTCACGGCAGCATGTTCAGCGTCCCTGGGCGGCGGTTAGTGCCGTCGAGCGGGATCCAGGCCTTGTTCACGTACTGGCCAAATTCGTTCTGCGCCGCATCGAACACCACTTTGGTGTCGGTGAGCGCAAAGCCGATCATCTGGTCGTAACCCTGGCACCGCCGCGCCTTCGACCGCTCCAGGCGCGTGGTGTTCTCGGCGCGGATGGTCCCCAGCGTGGCCTTGCGCAGCTGGAAATTCTTGATCGTGGCGCCGGTCAGGTGCATGTCGCGCACGGGCCGTTTATGCAGCACGGCCTGTTTGATGATGGCGTAGCGGACGGTGAGCTTCTTCGCGGTCTGCCCGGCCGCATCCATGCCTCTGGCCCACCGCGCTTTCTGTTCCGCGACCATCTTCAAGCCAATCGCCGCGAGCTGCGGATCGTCGAGCTTGGGCGCGCGCACCCTGCCGGTGCGCTTCACCTGAATGTTCATCGAGGCTTGCGTGGCGGCGATGGGACCAGCCAGGATTCCTTGCGCCATTAGAGTGTTCCCCCTTCTTGCAGCACGATCGTGGAGTAGCCGACCGCGAGAGCGTTCACCCGCACCACGTCGTATTCCTTGCCGTCCTTCTGCACAATGTCGCCCAGGGCGGGCGCGACCGGCAGATCCGCGTTCTGCAGGTCGATATGGCTGTAGCGGCCCGGCGACACTTCCTCGTCGCTCGCGCCCTCTTTCCACAGGATGGTCACCGCGACCGCTTGCCCCGCGTCGCCTTGCGGCAGGTATTGGACCTGCCTCCCGAAGGTGGCCAGTTCCGCCGGCCAGAACAGGTTCGGCAGGTAGTCGGAGAGGAACGGATTGATAAAGCTGCTCATCAAACCCTCCTCGTCAGCGCGCCCGCGCCCCCAAACCCCCAGTAAAGATTTGAAGGCGCGCTAGGCGCTTTCCGCTGGCACCGCGGATCTTCGCCGTCCCGCATTTAAAGCACCTTCGCGGCCAGCGAGGCGTTGGGACGGAACGGAACCATGATCGGTGCGCTTTGCAGCATCACGTAGCGCACGCTGGGGTCGTACTGGATCCAGGACTTGACGTAATACGGCACCGGCTGCAAGCCGATCTCCTCGTCGCGGATCGCGCCATAGGCCTGCACCCCTTCGAGCGACGGAGAGCACATGATCACCGTGCCCGCCGGGATGATGGGTTTCTCCACGCCGTCTGCCGGGTCCACATACCAGCCCGAATAGACCCAGATGTTGAACCCTTCGATATTGCCCATCAGCACGCCGCCCTCGGTCACTTGCGCCATCGGCATGACACTCGGGGTGTCCGTGTTGCGGCGGAAGATATTGAGCACGTTGACAATCGCCGGGTCGGCGCGGAAGACTTTCCAAACATCCACGGTCATGATGACGTCATTAGGAAAGACGCCGGTGTCTTCGAGACAGATCTGGGCCCAGTCCTGGAGGTTGTTTAGAATCGGCGGGCTGGCCGTGCTCCACAGCGGAGCGGCCACGATCTGGTGGGTGGCCGAGCGCTGGAAGTCCACTACCTGCGTGGGGTACTTGTCGCCGCTGATCGTGCTCTTGCCGCTGGCCAGGACTTCGCCGCACATCACCTCCAGACGGCGGCGCAGCATATTCAGCTGGTCCTGCATATCGAAGGCGATCAGCGCGCGCAGGCGATCCGCAGGGACCATCGTGCCGCCGATCTGCTCGCCTGGCCCGCGCTTCAAGGGCCGGTTCATATCGAACACCCGCTTGTCCTTGATGTAGGCTGGCGTGAAGGTGTTGGTGACGAATCCCTGCGAAGCGACCACCTGTCCTTCCACCAGCGGCGAGACGAAGGGCGAAACGCGCCGCTTGCCCTGCATCACGTCGAAGTGGATCTGTTCGCTGGCCTCGGCCTGCGTGATGCCGAAGAAGCGGTCCAGCAGGAACTGAGGGTTGCCCAGTAAACTTTGGAGCACAGCGGTCAGAACATCTGTACTAAAAACGTCGGCCATGTTGGCTTGCCTCCCGGTGTACTGGGTGGGTTAGAAATCAGGCGACCCGCTGTCTGGTGCCAAGACGACGGGCCGCAGGGGGGTTATTTCTTCGGTGCCGTAGTCGGCACCGGTGGGTTGGCTTGGCGGCCGTGCTGCATGGCGGCTGCTTCCTGCTTTGCCAGCTGGGCACGCTCGTCGCGCTGCTTCTTCGCCAACTCGGAGGCTTCCTTGTTCTGCTTGGCGGTCAGCTCCTCGCGCGCTTTCTGCTGTTTCTCGTCGAGGTCGGCAACCTGCTCCACGGTTTTCTCGCGGGCCTGCTCCTCCTTGGTCAGTTCACGCTCCCCGAAGGCTGCGGTATACCACGCCGGGTCTTTGGCGCTGGCCGGGCCAGGGATCGCCACTGGGCTCTGCCCTTGCGCGGCCCGGATCGCCTCCACTTCCTCCTTGGTGGCTTCGGCTGCGTCTTTCGCTGACATGGCTTGCGGCAGCGGGCCTGCGCCCGACGTGGGCAGGTTCATCAGCGGCACGAGTTGGCCGCTGCGCTGTTCGACGGTCAGGACGTAGATGCCGACGTTCCACAGCTGCGCTACGTCGGTGGCGGCTCCGTTGGCCGAGAAAATCATGGCAGTGTCCAGGAATTTTCCCTGCGTATAAACCAGGCCGGTGACGGCGGCCCCGGTGCCGGTGTCGATGTCCGCCGCCAGGATCGCGCCCGCTGGCGCGTTGCCATAGACGAACGGCGTAACGCCCGTTGGCGGCACGCCTGCGGCCACACCGCCGAGGACGGTGCCGCGTTTCAGGATGCCCTGACTTGCGCCGATCTTGGCGCTTTTGGAAAGACACTCGCCCGCGAGGAGCGAGTCGTAGTTGAAGATGTCCGACCGGAAAGACGCAACGTTAATCGGGTTCACACTTGGTGTTGCCATAGTTTCTCCTTACTGCACCGCGTGCCTGCGGGACTTCGGAACGAACGCCAGGATGCGCTGCACCTCGGCGGCCGGCGAATCGTCGGCGACCGCATCGCCGCTTACTCCCACGTTGGGGTTTTGGATCTGGCCCATGCGGACTTCGAGCGCATTGACCGGCTTGGTAGCGACCGCCAGCGGACACGCCTTCAAGAGTTTCTGGGCGGCTTCCAGGGTGTGGTTGGTTTCAAGTGCCAGCGTGCGGGCCAACTCTTCGCGGCCGCGCGCTTCCTCGCAGGTTAAAATTGCAGCGATCCGCTGCCGTTCTTCGGTTGGCGTAATCAAGTCTCCATCTCCTTCTGAAGCCGAGCTATCGAGCGGCTCCTGTTCTTCCTCGTCACATTCGCAGTCTTCGCCCGGCGGGCAGTCGCATTCCTCGTCGTCGGTCTCCTCCGCCGCCTCCGGCTCCGTGGCCGCCGCCCCTATATGCAGCACGGCGGCCGGCACGGTCGTCCCCAGGCCGACGCGCAGCGCGGGCTGATCGCGCACCACCCGCACTGGGTCGCCGTTGCCAGCGCCCAGCAGGCCCTCCAGGGAACCGAGCGCTTCCGCCATCCCGACCGAGACGGCGTCGCGAGCCGACAGCTCCGCGCCTTGGCCAAAGTCGCTTACCACCTTCTCTTCGCTGGTCCCCCGGAACTCCGCCACCTTTGCGATGAAGACCGCCGCCATCGCGTCCACCATCTGTTGCAGCTGCGCCCGCCCCTGGTCGGTGCCGGGGTCGGTCCGCTTGAGCGGACTCTGGCTGGAAATGATCTCGTACCGCTTCACGCCCTGCTTCTCTTCCGCCGCCCGCTCATCGAACACAGTGGCCCGCACGCCGATGGAGCCAAGGCGCGCGGTTTCGTCGGCCACGATTGTGCCAGCTGCTGAAGCCAGCCAGTACGCGGCCGACGCCCCCTGGCCATCCACGTACGCGGTGATGGGTTTGGTCTGGTTGGCCGTGCGGATCATGTTGGCCAGTTCATTGATACCGTCGATCTGGCCGCCAGGCGAATTGATGGCCAGCACGATGCGCTGCACTGTGGGGTCGTCCACAGCTGCATGCAGGGCCAGCGCCGTCTGCTCGACGGAGGTGCCGCCCAGGAGCCACGTCCAAATCGAGCGATAGCGGAACAAAGGACCGCGAATGTTGACTACCGCGGTGCCGTGGTAATTCATCACCCCGCTGCCATTATCGAGCGGCTGTCCCGCGCGCGCGGCCACAGCCTCGAAGTCGAGCGCGCCGCAGGCCGCCACCAGCGACCGTAGGGCCGTGAGGCTCATGGCCCAGGGGCGGTCGTTGAGGGATAGCAGCTGGAACGCCAGCGGTGCTTCGCCGGTAAGGAGTTCGTCTGTAGCCATAACTTATACCTGCTCTCTAACCGGCGTCTCTTCCGGTTGCGCTGGGAATCCCAAGGGTTTGGTCGGCGGCGCCGGCTCCACCCACAACCCCGCTTCCTGGAGGCGTTGCTTCTCGATCTGCCGCTGGTCGATCACGTCGTTGTAGTCCAGGCCTTGCTCGGCGCACTCAGCTTCGAGTGTGGAAATGCCGCTCGACATGCGGACTTGGGCGGCCTCAGCTTCCTTCACCGGGTCGATCCATCCCCGGCCTGGTCCGATCCATTTGGCGCGCGTGTACAGGGTCCGCTGGTTGTAGAAGTCGGGCGCGTCGATGAGGCCCTCGTTGACGGCTTCCTCGAACCACAATTCGTACAATGGCTGCGCCCAGTAGGTGCACAGCCAGGACCGCCGGGTGGTGAAATAGCGCCAGGATTCGAGCAACGCCGCGCGGGCACTCGAATAGTTGGTCTTCGAGTAATCCTTCATCAGCTGCTCGTACGGCAGGCCCATGCTGACGCCGATCTGGCGCATGACGAATTCCGAGAACTGCGCGAACTGAGGCGCGGGCCGCGCAGGCATGAAGGGCGTCATCTTGTCGCCGGGATACAGCGGAATGAAGGTGCCGGCTTCCAGCTGGATGCGGTACTCGTTCTTGGCGGCCAGGTAGCCGTTGGCATCCCCGCCCACCATCTCGGCCAGCGTGCCGGGGTCGAGCGGGGTTTCAATCACGCCCGCCACCAGGGCGTTCACAATCGCCGATTGCAGCTCCGCGCGCATGTAGGAGTCGAGCATGCGGAACTGCTCGATCACCGGAGCCAGGATTGGCTTGCCGCGCGTCTGGTCCACGCGGTCCTGGGTGTAGACGTGCAGCACGCGCTTGCGGCCCCATTCGGTGGCCGCCGGGATGCGTTCCCACTCGCCGCCGATACCGCCGATGGCGGGAAAGAACATGGCGGGCCAGTTGGAAATCTTGCGGACGTGGTAGGCCAGCGGACGGCCGTAATCGTTGGTCTCCACGCCGCCGCGTAGGGTCAGCGTGGGTGTCATGTTCCCCGGATTAGAGAGCCGGTCGGTATCGACCAGCTGCACGCAGGTCTTGAATTTCGCGTCGGCCCGCGCCATCCACAAGGCCAGCGCCAGAGCTTCCCCGTTCTGCAACACCGACCGGAAGACCAGGGTAGTCAACCCGGTAAAGGTGAGCTTGTTCGCAACATCGAAAGCCGTGGTATCCGCCACGCTTTTCCAGAGGCTTTCCACACTCCTGCCCCAGCTTTCGGCCCACTGTGGGTCGCGGCCCAAAGCCCGGTAGTCGGGCCAGCAGGACAGACGGAGATTGGCGCCGACCACGTTATCCACGGTGGTCTGGATCGCGCCTGCGGCGATGCCGGTGTTGCGGTCGAGATCGCGCGACCGGGCCACCAGCGTGCCCATGTCGCCCAACAGTTCGGCGTCGGCTGAGGCGCGCGTGGGAAACCAGTTGGACATCTGCTTGCGAATCCAGGACGCGCCGGTATAGGGCGTGTCGCGGCCGCCCAGTGCGCCGTAGCCGGTGCCCGCCCCGTAGTTGGAACCGCCGTCCGGCGACTGCGCCTGGAATTGGGCCGCGCTCCGGTCGCCGCCGAAGAGACGCTTCAATAGCCCCGGCTTGCGGATCGCGGGGACCGTGGTGGAGCTCGTCGGGTTGGATTCGGGCGTCGCTGTCATGGCCAAGCCAGGAAACTAATCGGGATGCGCCGGTTGGTGTTGCCGCTGCCGTCACCGCTGGCGACCACCCCGCTCAGGTAATCAATCAGCCGCTGCAAATCGGCGGTGTTGGTGGCGTTGAAGGTCACCCGGCCCAGCTGCGGGGTTTCGACGCCGCTCGGCAGCTGCCCGGTGACCAGGTTGAACATCGCCTGCTGCGCCTGCTCCAGCATAGTGGCGGCAGTCGCCGGATCGGTCACCTTGGGCAGCTTGAAGCGGACGTTCGCGGCCATCGGCTTGGGTTGGAAGGGAAGCCTGCCGTTCGGTGTCATTCCAGAAATCCTTCGTTGGCTCTGAGCGGGCGAAACTGCGGAATCGGGGACTGCACGCCTTTGGCGACGCTGCCGCCGATGGCCCTGCCGCCGCGCAGCGCGGTCTCGATGTCGTTCCACCGCTTCGGCTGCCACGTCTCCATGCGCAGAGTGGCGGCTGCGGCTCGCGCATAGATCCTGACGTCCAGCGCTTCGTTGCGGTCGCGCCGCTTTTCCCAACGGCTGGTGGTGCGGCCCGCCAGCGTGCGCGTAATCAGCTGCTCGCCGCACAGCTGCTCGAAAAACTCCTTAGAGTAGGACGGGAAGTGGCAATAGCCCGCTGGCCACTCTTCGCCGGCCGCGAGGTCTGGGGCCGACAGTTTCAGGCAGCGGTACAGTTCTTCCTTGCCGATAGAGGAATTGACCGGCCACAGGCGCACGCCGCCTCGAATCAGGCGTCCGGCCGGGCCGCGTTCGATCAGGTTCGGAGAGCCGACCAATGCGGGCACGTGGCTCTCGCCTTTGACCGCCATCACGCGCTGCGCGAGCATCGTGCGCACCCACTCATACACCCGCATGGTGTTGAAACCGGAATCGACGGCTAGTTTCTGAATTCGCAGCGCGCCGCCGTAGAAGGTGGGGAACTCTTCGTCCATCAGCCGGGCCAGCTGCTCCCACACCTGGGGCTGGTTGCTGTTGCCTTCGAGCACGCGATAGTCGACACTCCAGGAAATGCGGTCGCGGCCCCAGGCCACGATCTCGACCTCGATGCGGTTGAGCTGCACGTCGGCGCCTGCGGTCAGCACCAGCCCGCCCTCGGGCACTTCGCCGATCACGTAGGATTCCCTGCGCTCGTAGAGCCGGTCCACGTCCGGCACTTCGCCCTGGTCCGCCCACGGCAGGCCGAGCACGGTGTTGTAGAACGCCTGCAACTTCTCGGGAGACGCCGTGCTCTTGTCGTGGTTGCGCATGATCTGCGTCCAGGACAGCCAGCCCACCGGCGAGTAATAGCTGGACAAGTGGTAGCCGCGCGTCACGCCGTCGCCCGCGGCGGTCGCGCGCCATTCGCCCAACTCCAGCATCCCCGTTTTCTCGTGATCGAAGATCTCGCCCTCGCACTCCTGACACCGGTAGCTGGCCTGATGCTTCAGGGTGGGCGACCAGCCCAGCTGCTCGGGCAGTAAGGTGATCAAAACGCCGCAGCGCGGGCAGGGCACGAAATAGAAATTCTGGTCGCTCTGCTCGAAGAAGGTGCAGATGCGGCTGCGGCCCGCAATCGTGGGCGTCGAGGTGATGAAAATCTTCTTGCGCCGGAAGTTGCTGGTGCGCGCAATCGCCAGATCGCAGGGCTCGCCCTCGCGGTCCACGTTGGGCGGATAGGCGTCCACCTCGTCCAGGAACAGATAGCGCGCGGCCATCGAACGCAGCTGCTTGGCACTGTTCGCGCCGGCCAGCACCAGGATGCCGCCCAGAAACTCTTTGGCCAGAATCGTGTTGCCCGAGTCGCGCGACCGCGCCGTCCGTACCAGGGTGCGCAGGACCGGCGAGTCCTCGATCAGCGGACCAATGCGCTGTTTCGAGTTGCGCTTGGCCATCATCTCGGTCGGCTGCACCACCAGCATCGGGCCTGGCGCGAGATGGATCACGTACCCGATCCAGTTGTTGCCCGATTCCGTTGCGCCGACCTGCGACCCCTTCATGAACACCACCCGCTCCCACGGAGCCTCGGGCATCAAGGAGTCCATGATGTCGCGCAGAAATGGAGTGCGCTCAGTGCGCCACATCCCGGGCTCCGGCGACGAGCGTGTCGTGAGAACCCGGTATTGGTCTGCCCACTCCGAGATGCGCAGCTTGGGGTCCGGCCGCGCCCCGGCACGGCAGGCCTGCCGGCTGACTTCGTAGGCGTCGGCCAGACCGGGCAGCGAAGCGTGCAGCGTCAGTGCGGGCGTCATGAGAGCCTGCCGTCGGCGAAGGCGTTGAACACGCTGTTCAGTTCGCTTTCGAGCAGCTGCTGGCACCGCTCCACTTGCGTCTCCCCGGCGATCAGCGCCGCGATCCGCGCCGGAATGTTGAAGCAAGCCTCACGCAGGATGCGGAACTCGGTGAAACGCGCGGTTTCTACATCCGCGGTTGGAGTCAGGTTCTTGGCGCGCTCCTCGTAACGCAGTTTCTTCAGCAGGGCTTCGTAAATCTGCGTCCCGGCCCGCGCCTTGGCATAGTCGGTGCTCTTGGTTTCAGGTCGCAGTGGAATGTCGGGCGACGGAATCTCGGCGAGGCTGCGGTTGTTGTGACCCTTCTCGTGGTGAGTGGTCTCGGCCCATTCCCTGACCGCTACGTCGAGATCGAACAGACCGTCTGCTCGAGTCGTCAGCCGGCCGCTTTGCGCGGCCAGGCGCACAGCTTTGCGGTCTCTTTTAAGGTGGCGCGCCAGCTCGAGTTCGGTGACCAGGGGCATTGTGATTCCATCCCTCGGAGGTGCGGGATGTTATCACTTGCTTTCAAGGCCTAGTCCCGGCGACGGCCTGCGGCCATTCTAAACCCGGAAGTCGCTCTTGTCACGGGAGATCCTGCGAAAAACAAACAAAGCCCACGCTCACCAGTTGGCAGGAAGCGCGGGCTGTTTAAGCATGGCAGAAAACAAAGTGTTACTCCGCGAGCATAGCACCGCTAGCCTGCCACGACCGTCGCCAGAGCCCACAGGCACAGGCCCGCGGCCACGAAATTACCGCGCGGCGGCTTGACTTCAGATGCGCCCAGAGCAAAGCAGAGCACCGCCAGAATCATGAGCAGGAGTTTGAGCTTAATCATCGGACCTCCTTGGCTGCGGCCACCTGTTCATGGAAGATGGTAATGCACGCCGGACACAGGTCGGCCGGGAGTTCGCGCACGAAATCGCGCTGGTGAACGGAGAACATCTCGGTGTCACAGTAGCTGTGCCAGCGGTCGTCGAATAGCTCCAAGTGCAGCACGCCTGCGACGCGCTTCACGCGCAATTCGATCTGACCGGCCAGCCACGTTTGCAGGAAGCGCCGCTGGTGCCGCAGCATCCCCGCGCGAGTGCGCTTGGCTTGGCAGGCGCGGCAGACATGGCGTTTCACCTCGATGCCGCACTCGGGGCAGATCATAGCACCGCTCGGATCAGCAGGCCGGCCACGAATGCGGCGGCCACCAGCAGAAAACGCTCCATCAGGCCCATGCGGCTCAGGCGTTCCGTCCTCGGCACGGCCCGCAACACTGCATCGGCCAGATGAAGTGCGCTCCGTATGGGCCGTGCCCGGACGATTGCTCTGGCTACGTTCCGCGCCCTCCTTTCTTCAGTGATTGGCATCGCACCAGCATACCGCCGGGAGATCCTCACGGCAGCGGAAAGGGAGAGCCTAACTTTCAAATCGTGAAGTGGACGGCGAGTCGGTGAAGTGGACGGTAACAACTCGACCCAGCATCGAGTTTTCGTCTTCTGGCATAGAAACCCCCGTGGCGGTACCGTTGGGGGGTACCACGTACCCCTGTACCACGTACCGTTGGCCCACGGCTTAGGCTATGGCGTGGGGTTGGCTATGTCTATACCTGCCGCGCTTTCTGGCTCTGCCATCCGAACCATGTAAATCATTGTAGCATAAGGCTTTAGTAGGTGCAGCACCACGGCGCTTCCCTTTTTTTGTGGGAACATGCTACGTTCGGATTGTGGCGGAGATGCCGCCTCTAAATCGAACAAAAATAAGGGAATTTACTCCAAATGGCAAAAAAGAATTTGAATGTTACCGCTACCGTAGGCAAGGCCTTAGCTACTGCCCTGAAAAGCGCTGCCAAGCCCGCTGCCGCTGTCAAGCCCGCTGCTGCTGTCAAGCCCGCTGCTGCTGCCAAGCCCGCTGCTGCTGTCAAGCCCGCTGCTGCTGTCAAGCCCGCTGCCGCTGCCAAGCCCGCTCCCGCCGCTCCCGCCGCTCCCAAGGCCGACAAGCCTACAGAATTTGCGATTCATCTCAACAAGACAGGGCGCGTATGCTTCGGGAAGGATGCAGCAGAGCGGCTAGGTACGCCAAAGCCCAAATTCGCTACGCTTACCATCGAAGGGCGAATGGTACGGATTGTGCCTCAAGCGAAAGAGGTAGAAGGCGCGCTGGATGTGCGCGATGCTTCGGGTAGGCCGTACATCTCCGCTACCAAGCAATTCAAAACATTGGGATTCGATGGCTCAAGGCCGTATGACATCGAAGCAAAGCCCTACGGTAGCGCGGGATTTGAATTCAAATTCGCCTAAAACAGCCGCCCAGCCGGGCCGCCCTACGGGGCGGCTTTTTTTTGCTCTACAGCCGCCCAGCCGCCCGTACCGCCCCGTACAATCCCCTACAGCCGCCCGCTAGCTGCCCTAGAATCGCCTCGTATCCCCTACAGCCGCCCAGCCGCCCCATTTCAGCCGCCCAGCCGCTCCCAAGGCTGCCCAGCCGCCCGTACCGCCCCACAGCCGCCCAGCCGCCCGTACCCATAGGCCATAGGCCATAGCCCATAGCCCCCACAGAGCGAACCCCTTTGTTATCAACACGCCAACGCTACGTGCGCGCGAATCGCCTAGACCCTTTAGAATCATAGAGTTAAAGGTACTCCGCCGCGTCTGGCCGCCCGCGGGCTCGCCGCCCGCACAGTCGCGCTAGTAACTCTGCAAATTGGTGATTCCACGTGACTTATCAGCAGGAACTTCTCACTTCAGCGGCGAACGGCGCAGACCAAAAAGCCGCCTTCGAACGGGCGGCTTTGCTGAGGGGGATTCGGACGCGGCTTACTGCAATTGGGGCAGATACGACCTCGGGATCAGCGAACCCTCCATCTCCCAAAAAGTCTGCATCTCATGGGCAGGAGCCGCGCCGCGATAGCACATGGCCACCTTCCGAATCAGGTTGCCCGATTTCGTCACGAGCAAGAAATCGCCCTCGAAGTTCTTCGGTATCTGCCGCACCTCGTAAACAATGATTCCATGCCCCTCAAGCAACTCTTCGCGCCAATGGGAGATAAGCCAGAACCCCCAATTCCCCGGATCATCGGGATGCTCATCGAAAGTGCAGTACGGCCCGCTGCAATTCCAGAGAATCTGCCACAACGCCTTCCGATCTTCCTTCCTCTGTTTTTTCCCCTTGGAAGTGTAATAGCCGGACTTCCCGCGCTTGGAGGCCCGCGCCCTGATTTCCTCGACCTCTTCCCTTTGGCTGGGATCATCGGCTGTCAACTTCTCGGCCGCCAATAGGAAATCCCGAACGAGATCCTGCTCAAGAGGAGCGCAGGTAACTGTGCCGATCTGGTAGTGCTCTGCTTTGCCCTTAGCGGGCTTCTTTTGTGATTGCATGCGGCCATTATTAAACAGCCGGGATGTTATGTGCAGGTGCCTATCCCTGGCCGGTGCGCTGCCGCTGGTTGCGCTTCGCAACGAACTCCTGCGCGAGCGTCCAGAGTTGCCGGACCTTGGGGTCCTTATGCGCGCAGATCGCGGCAATCTCGGCGGCGGTCGCCATCCTCAGAGCGAGCGCGCGGTAGCTCGCAGCGCTTTCGATGAACACCAAAAACGCGCCACAGGTTCCACAGAGCGTGCGCGAGCCCGGCTCCGGTTGAGCAAACTCCTCCATGCTGAGACCGCTCCAGCCGTCGCAAGGCCCGCCGCATTTCGGGCAGCGCAGATGCGGAAGGGGCGTGCGGCTCTGGCTTAGATAGACGTCGCTCATAGCGGATCGATGCCGATGCTTAGTGCCGAGTGGAGCCACTCGTTGATCTGAGCCCGCGTGCGGACCTCCGCGAGCGCCGCCCGGATAAATTCGAGTTCCAACCGCGCGTCGGTGCAGGTGCCCTTGGGTACATCCGGCGGCCCGGGCGGGTTCCACACCGGCGAATCGATCCACTGCTGCAGGTAAGCCCGCATCAGCGCGATCTGGCGCAGGGTCATTGGCTCGCCGGTCAGATAGGCCATCACTGCCGGCTGGAGTTCACCGCCCGTTTCGTTGCGCCAGAATTTCGGCGCGAGCGGATGGGCAGGATCGAGTAACGGGGACATACTAGGTTGCCTCCGACAAACTGGTCTCGAAAATGTCTTCGTCCGCGCGGCACTTACCGGCGGCCACCAATCTCTGTTGTATCTCGCTGACGATTTCCCAATACAACTCCTCGGTCAGTTCCTCGACCTTGCCGCGCCAACGTTTCTCATAGCTCGAATCGCCGAGCCAGAGGCCCGCTGCCCCGACGTAGAATCCGAAGCGGATGTATTGCTCACTGCTGAGGCTCATGCTCATGTGGTTCAGTTTCTTTTCCGCCAGGGGTTCGGGATCTCCGACTGCATTTCGCGTCGATTTCGGACAACGTGAACTCATGCACCCCAGTCAACCAATCCTCCTCAGTGACGCCGCCAGATAACTGATAGTAGGTATAAAAGTAATCTTGCGGCCACCAGATAAATACGCCGTAGTTATCGCAGTCGATACCGATCCGATCGCTTTGAAGGTTGGTCAAGTGTTCGTGCAATGCACCTTCGTATGGATAGCTACGATACGGGAAAGCAGGTCCAGAAAACATTTCATTTCACCTATTTTGCCTGTTAGTCGAACGCGACCGCAAAGTACCGAGACTCTTTATCCGACACGGTGAGCCATTTCAAATCCACCCCGAACGTCATCAGACCAGAATATACGCCTTCGGTCACAGCTTTACCTCGATGGGCAGGACCATTCCCGCCGGGTCCGTGCCGAACCGAAAGAACCGTTCGAGCGGATTGGCCTCATCCAGGAACTCGATCTCGATCATGTGCAGCGCGTGTTCCGCCAGTGCCAGGGCGTGTTTCTCGGCCAGTCGCGGCAGCAAGCGGTCGAGCGCGGCCTCCTCCATCTCCACCCGGTCCTCGAACATCACCCGCTTGCCGACGTATCCGCGAATGGCCAGCCGGATTTTCATGCTCCGGCCTAGGAAGCGAACCCATTCATGCGCGTCCTCGCCAAACAGCGGGTTCGGCTTGGCTTCGAGGATCTGCACCCAAAGCGGGTCGAGCATTTCCAATCGTCCCTTGAACTCGGCTTTCTTCGTTGCCTTCGTCACTCTCCGATCCTCCCGCGCATCAGGTCGAGCATGCTGCCCAAATTCAGGCGGCCAGTGAGGCCCACGCGCCCATCGTCGACCAACTGGAGCATCCAGTCCGCCATCTCGGTGCGGCGCGCCTGGCTCGCCTTACGCCACTCCGGCCACAGCTTGGCGGCAATCAGGAGTCCGGTGTGCAGCAACCGGCATTGCCCGAGAATCCACGCCCGGTCGGCGCGCGGCACCTCGCCGCTATCGCAATGCAGCGTATCGAAGCCCCAGACGGCCATGTAGGAGTCCTTGACGGCGTAGGTCACGCCGCCGTGGACCGGGATGTACTGCAAGATGCCGCCATACGAATTGGTCGGCAGCTTGGGTGCGTGACGTTTAGGGAACGCTACGTAGCCGTTGAGCGCTTCGGGATCGAGAGTTCTTTCGACCAGCGGCAATATCGGACTCTTGCGCAGTTCGAGAATGTTCTCGCGCATCCCGCCGTAGGCGATCCACCACTCGGCGCCGCCGCCGCCGGGAATCGGCTCCCGCAGCAAAGCCCTATCCGCTATTTCGCGGTTGCGCGAAATGCGCGGCTTGTATTTGCCGTCTGGCCGGAACCGCGCGGTCTTGGCCGCAGCCTCGCGGGCCTCCATCATGACGCGGAGCATGCGGGCCGCGTCTGCCAGCCCACGGAACCTCTCCTCATAGGTCATGGCTAGTTGAAACCTTCAATCCAGCGGCGCATTCCGCCAACATCGTGGTTTTGCACGTACAGCATACCGAGGGGAAACAGCATGTCTCCGATCTTGCTTAGCTCCTCATGCTTCGACAGGTCCGAACCCATTGACGCAAGGGCGTTCATCAAATCCCCCGCATTGAGGTACTGCAAGGCGCGCTGTTTCGCCCAAGCCAGGTGTTCGACGCGCGTCATGACGCTCATGCGATCAACTCCAGCTTCAATTCCGCAGCTTCCATAACTGCTCCTCTCTTCGTTTGGCGGACGGCTTTTTCAGATCCGCCGCGAACTCATGAACGGTCTTCTCGAAATCGGGATCGTCGATTTGTTCCAGACGTAGCGCCGTCGATGCCGCCCCGCAGTCCTCACAGAGCGCGGTGCCGCGCTGCTGCGCCGCAGCCTCGGCAAGGAACGCCCGCGCCGATTGAACGAACTCATCCAACTCCCGCTCGTCGGGAAGTCCGGCGCGCTCCAGCACGCATACCGCGCCGATGATGGGGTGGCCGTTTTCGCAGTACATGGTCGCTATCCAGAGCATTGGCAACCTCTTCCCTCATTATTGGGCGGCCTTTCGCGCGGGCCGCACCGCGTCCGTGTAGCCGGACTTGGGGCCGTACATTTTCATGCGCCCGCTGAAGTTGTCCTGGTCCATAAACTGGATGTCCGGCGGACCGAGAAACCCGAGGTGCCGGTCGATCATCTGCACGTACATGCAAATGCGCCGCGGGTCTTGCGCGATGGCGTAGAGCGCGTCGTGGACGGTCAGCAGGCCCTCGGCCACCGCCCGGTGGTGCCGATCGTGGGTAGAGTTCAGCAGCTCCCGGGCCTCTTCCTCGCCCAGCGTCCGCAGCTTTTCGGCGGCCATAAATTGATTGACGATGCTGACAAATACGACCGCATCGGGAGGCATCCGCTCGACCGCCGACCGCAGCACACCGAAACCGGCATCTTTGGTGCGGCCTCCGTTGAGCCAGTCCTCCCCCAGCGTCTCGATCAGCAGCGTCTCGATTTTTCTCATTCGGTGCAGGCCTTCGCCGTGGTGATAGGCGCCGACCAGGAAATTGAATTTGTGCTGGAGTAAGTCGCGCTTCGCCATGTTCAGCGCCTGCAACGCGATGCCTTGCAGTTCGGCATCAGTGAGTAGATGGGTCTCTGTCATACGAACTCCAACTTCTTAAATACCTGGGCCAGCCGGAGGCCCACCACGTCATCCTTGTGCCGATCAAAAAACCCCCGGCAAATCACCCGGGGACCGTCCAGGGTTTCATGGCAGGGGATACAGCCATCCCGCCGCACCGCCTGCCGCTCCAGCGATTCCCGCCGCCCTGGCTCCAGTTGCATCAGATTTCCCGGGCGAAAAATGCACGTCTCGCACATTCTTTGATTCACGTGAATCTTGCCGTCCCGGTATGGCCCCTGTTTATGCACCCCGCACCTCCACGAACGGCACGATGGTGAGTCTATGGCCGCAGTGGTTTTCAAACATCCCGCACCCCGGCTTGTGAAGCCAATAAAATTCATCGCACGAACGGCAGTAATCTTGTGCCGTGCGGTGACCGCACTCCATGCAGTTGCGGCTGTGCTCCGCGATCATCAGTAGCTCCGCGATTTGTTCCGCGTTTAATAGGGGCATTGCCGCACCTTCATAGCCAACTTAGTCATTCGGAAACGTCCTCGGAACGCCGGAGCCACCCTGCGCCTGGCACGCGCGTGCCGCTGGTGAAGATATTCCAGGCCTCCCGCTGGAACGCGAGCAGGGAGGAGTTCCAGGCGCGAATCAGGGCCTGTGTGACGCGCTCCTCCAGGGCGCTGTCGGTCATCAGCGAAACGCCCAGGACGTTGCCAGGGAACAACAGGGTAAGCTGCCCTTCATCCTCGGACAACACCGGCGTCGGGAAAATGTCAATTGGTTTGGTCATTGCAAGTGCCTCCGATTCCATGCGACGGTTATCGCGGCCTCGGCGGCCTGCCGGAGTGTCATGCCCGGCGGATCGTTTTCGGTCGAGCCCGGCACAAAACAGGAGCACCGGCGCTCGATGTGAGCGACCGAGCCGCCAACGGCGCGAAACGCGCATTCCCGATGGTGACCGGGAACGCGGGGAGAGTGGCCCTCTTCCTCCGGCAGGATCGGCTCGCCGCAGTATTGGCAGATGTTCACGGCACTCTCCCGACCGTGCGCCCGCGAGCGCAGAGCGGGCAAGGACCGTCACCTTTTGGCGACCTGCCGGTGCTGGCGCACCAGGGACAGCTTTCGCCGCCCTCGCGGACCCGTAGGATGCTCCTCGCCATCTAAGCCACCCTTTGTTTTTCTGCGAACTTGACCAGGTCGGAAATCCGGAACCGCACCAAATGGTTGTTCAGTTTGATATGTGGCACTTTCCGCTTCCTCACGTAGCGGTCGATGGTCGAGACTGTCACGCCGAGAAACTCGGCCGCATCCCGTTTGGTCTTGTCAAAAGGGTCGGCGGCTGTCCCCGCTTTCCCTGCTTTCTTGCGCTTCATGGGCGCATACTACGGCATAGCTGGCGCTGTGTCAACAGGACTTGGCATGTAGTTGAGGGAAAAGGGGAAGGGACCTTACAGTGCAGACCCGAACGCCCGCCGAAACCGGGCGGGGCGTTGGGATAGATACTACAACTTGCGGGTTCGCTTTTCCAGCGCGAATAGCCGCTTGCGAAACTCCTTCAGATTGACTACACGTTTTGGCCCCTCGATTGAGGCCGGTTTGCAGTCGCCGCTTATATTATTAGCGGGTTTTGCAGAAACCTCCACCGGAAGGCCGGCGCACCGCCACTGCAATGGCTTGGTACTGGCGATATCGCGGCGAAGGGTGGCGCTGACGCCCGGAGCGACCTCGATCACCAGACTGTCCTTACCCGCCGCCAGCACGGTGCCGGTAAAACGTTTAGCGCCGGTCACAAATACCTGAGTGCCTCGCTGCATCAGTATTCCTCCCGCAGCATGATGGTCAGCACCCGCGTGGTCTGGGCGGGATCGCTCGGATCTTCGCTGCCGAACTCCAGCTTCGTGTCGTAGTAGTCGATCTTCCAGAAGATCCCGACCCCGTTGTGCTCGAAGGAGCCGAAATCGTGCTCCCCGTAGGGATCGTCGCCGGGATGGAAGTCGTTGAACAATTCCACCTTCTCCCGGATGCGGGATTGGTCCGCTGGCGGCAGCGCGCAGATGCCGCGAGTTTGCAGTACCCGGCTGCAAACCCCCATCGCGGTGCGCGCCAGATCATTCAGTGCGGCTATCCGCTTCGGATCCGGGCTCATAAGCCTTCCTCTGGGTGATTGGCGGATCGCGCGCCCGGCACCATCACTGTGCGGCCCTCAGCCTCGCACCGATACCAGATCTCGTACGGTGCGGCTCCGGCGGCGGTGGCCGCCGCGGCGATAGCGGCGGTCTCCGTGGGGAAGCCGTCCCCGAAGATTTGCTGTTCCTCGATGGCGTACCACCAGCCGCCCGTTCCGACATCACCGATGACGATGATTATGGGTGTGCTCATTGGTTGATCCTTCCTGTTCCCGTGCACCGATGCTGTCTGAACTCGCGGGCGGAAAAGATGCCGCCGCAGGCCTCGCAGGTCTTTATCACCTTCGGCCGGCCCGGGCCCGCGCCGAACGTTTTCCGCTTGGCGTTCCTGCGCCGCTGCACTTCGGAGAGCAGCGCGGCGTCAGGAATCAGAGTGAGATCGGGGGGTTTCATAGCCGCCCCCCGTTGTTCTGCGCATCGACCGGGTAGCAGTAATACTTCCCGTCTTCGTAGTAGAACCCCGCCTCGCCAGGTGTGATCGGCGCGCTGAACTCGCGGCCATCGTCCATGAGCAACTGGGCGTTGGGATAGCTGTGCGGCGATTGGAACCGCACGTTCATCACCTCGCCCGCCACATGCATGGACATGCAGACCTCAGAAGAGGGGATCTCCAGCCGCACCACATCGCCGGGTGCCACAAATCGTCTCGTCATGGCTAATTGACCTCCCTCAGGTCCCACTCCGCAACCTCCAGAAGGCGCACGATCCGATCCGCGTTTACTTCCCCGAACTGCCGAACCAGGACACAATATCTGGACTCGCCCTTCCGCCCGTTCTTGATGCACCAAGCTGCGAGGTCAGCGTTAGTCCGGATGTTCTCCGCTTTGAGTAGATCCATGATTGAGAAGTTCTTTTTTTGCCTATCCTTACGTAGAAAAGGCTGTTTTGTTTTCATATCCTTATTTTAAAACAGCCAGGATGTTATGTGCAGGTGCTCGGATGGGCTGGGTTGCAGCCTCATTTCCGGTCGAAAAAGAGGAATTCTTTAACGGGAGCCGCTCAAATGTGCGGCGGCGGGACAATAGAGGGGTGCGCTAAACTGAAAGCCAATTTTCTTTTGGAAGAGCAAACTCCGCGCCCTCTAACTGGGGGCGCTTTTTTTGGTTACCGCCGCTTGGGCTGTTGGGCCGCTGCGCTGGGCGTGGGCGTGAAGGTGATGTCGCCGCCGACGGCTTCACCGGAAATTACGGTCACATCAATCGTTGCGGTGACCGGTTTGACGCCGGCGCCCAGGTCGGCGTCTGCGGTGGCGTGGATCTGCGCCGTGCCGATGGGGCCTGGCGCGAATAGATTGGCGATCTGCGGATTGCCGGTGGACGGGGTTACCTGCACCATGTCAGAAGCGGACGATTCCCATTTGGTGGGGCCGTCTACTTTGACGATATTGCCGCCCGTGTCCTTCCATTCGACCGAGACGGATGCGCGGGCGCCGACTTGCATCGTAGCTTCCATGTGCTCTCCTTTGAAAACGAAATTGCCTATCTGAAACGTGAAGACTGCGCCCCAGGATTCATCAGACCACGGCTTGTGAAGGACTACCAGGGGCGTGGAAAAGCCAATGTTGAGGGTCATAGGGCGATTACCAATCTCTCACGAGGTGGGTTGCTGGAGCGTCGGGGTCGGGGTCGAACCGCCCTCTTCGGTGTGGAACACCGTTGTTTCAGCCGGAATACTACCGACGCGCTGGCCGCGAACCATCGCGGCCCCCGCACGGTGAATTTCAGTGTAAGGGAGAATCGGAACTGTCAGCCGCGCACGGGCCGCGCGATTCGTGAAGTAAATATATCGCAACTGGTATCCGGCGAGCGGCTGGAACCCCATCGCCTTGTAATGGTCCATGTCGGCGCCACCGTGATAGCTGGTGCGCGCCGCGGTGGCCTGAATCTTCTTCATGCTGGTCCGCTCCCCGACGTTACTGATTACCGTTCCATCCGGCCCGGCCCACAGCGTCGTGTTGCGCTTGATGCGCGTCAGCACGAAGCCGGCCGCGCGGTAGATGGTGCCGTCGCCGCACTGCGTGGCGTCCGCGAAAGAGACGATCCATTCGATCCACGGATACTGGCGGCGGATCAACCGCATGGCCACGCCCAGCGCGCGGCTCTCGGAATTGCGCGGCAGGTTTTCGCTGAAGGCCAGCCGGTTCAATTCCAGAAAGCCGTTCCATCTGGTGCCCTCCACCAGCCCCAGCAATTTGCGCCGGTCGAGCGAAGGGCCGAACTGCATGGCCCCTTCCAGGCGCGTGCCCAGGAACACGCCCAGGTGCAGCTGGGAGTTCACCACCACCTTGTGCGAGTAGTGCAGTTTGCGGATCAGCGCGTTGCCGGCCTGGCTGCTGATCGCGGCCACGCGGATGTCTTTGGCGGTCGTCATTTCCCGGATCATTTCTCCGAAAAAATGCACGCAACGCGCATGTTGCGCCACTAGGTGTGTTCACGGGGGTTAGCGCGCATCCCGTTCCTCTCTACACCAGAGTCCCCTATAGGGACCCGCCGGAGCTTCACCGGCGTTTCCTAGTCGGTCACTTATTACTCTACCAACCGAATCGCTTCGCCCAATCGAATCGCCGAGCAAGGTCTTCAACCCACCGAATCTCCTTCTCAGTCACCGGCTGAAACGAGATGTACTTGCACCCCTGTGGAATCACCTCGCCCTCGCGGAACGTGAAGCCGTGCGGTTCGAGATAGGACCGCAGTTCTTCCTGCGTCCATTCGCGGTCGAGGGGAGGATCGGCAGGCCGGGGACTCATGGAAGCTCCTCTGCTTGAGCGTACCGTTCATAGGCCTTTCAGGGAAACCACCACACAGGCCCCGCGGGTTTTGGCGAGTTCCGGCAGGAGTTCCTCTCTCGTGCACCACCAATAGGCCGCGCCGTTCGCCACCAGGAAATCGCCCTGCGGGTTTCGGATCCGCATCTGGCGGATCCTGGTCAGCGCGACCCCTTTGCGCCGCAGCTGCGCGACCAGCGCCGCCACCCGCAACTCGGCCTCGTCGAAGTCGCGGAAACCGCGCTCCCGCTGGCTGCATCGCAGGACGCCCGTCTCGCACCACCATTGCACCTTGCGCGGGGTCAGCCGGGATTGTTTGCAAAACTCTTTGGTGCTCATGCCTCGCCTTCCTGGTCTGACGGGAACGTAGCCAGCACGCCCTCTTCGGTCGGGTTCGCCAGCGGGCATCCTCGCGGACAGGCCACTTTGCGAATGCGGATGACTTGCTTTTCGGCATCGGCAAACGTCGGGTAGGCGATCCAACCATCGTCTTGGCAAATGGCACAGCGAATCATAGCTCCTCCGCGTAATAAGCGACTTGCTCGTAGGTGTACAGGTAGGCTACCCGCAAGCGAACCGGCGGCTTTCGCCAGCAGGGCCGCAGCGTCAGGGTCACTTCAGCCGGCGGCTCCCAGCTGCCGTCCGGACGAGCTTCCGGCTGGACTTCAAAGGCCACGGCTCTGTCGAGAATTTCAGCGCGCATCGTCGTGGAAGGAGTGGCAGTTGCCACAGTAGCGCTCGCGCACGTCGTTCGCGTTATGGCTGACCCTGCCGCATTTGGGACAGGCGATGCTCACCGCCGCTGCGTTTTTCATCTCGCTGGCGATGGCGTGCGCCAGCAGCGGGAGCCCTTCATCGGTCCAGGCTTCCGTTTCGAGATACCCGCGGTCGCTGATGCTGTGATACAGCAGCGATGCCGCATCGCCGTTGTCGAGGATCAAGCCGAGTTCGATCTCGAAGTTCATATTCGGATGCCAAGTTTGTCCAAGCGTATCCGCGACGAACACCTCCGCAGGAACCGAGACGCCGAACTGGGGAGCGTCGGCCTGATCGATTGATGGATCGAGAATCCAGCGGTCCTCCACCACCACGATCAGGTGACCGTTCCAGCTGCCTCCGTCCGGCGTTGCATCTACCCAATTTCCCGCTTTCGCTTTCATCTCCGCGCGCTCCTCTGCGGAGAATCCAGCCAGCCGCGCATAATTCCGCGCGGGCACCTGAAAGACGTAACAGACCGGCTTCTCGACCGCGCGCAGGCGGTAGAGCCGCATGGTCTCGATGGTGGTCCGCGCCGCCGCGATACACGAGTTGGCACTCATAAACCGGCGCATGAAAGGCCGCGCGGTCTTAGCGAATGCTTGAACGATCGCCGCAGTGGCAAAGCTCCGGGAGGCGGACGCAGGGTACTCATTCTGTGATTGCATGGCCGCTATTTTACGCTCTCTCCCCGCGTCGGATATACCAGATGCGGCAGGCGCACTACCTGGACTCCGAGCCCCTCCAGCAGCGTCTCAATCGTTGCAAGGGTGTCCGCAAAGGCGGGGTTGTGATCGTGGCCCAGAACCCAGCAGAGAGCCGAGACGAACTGGAAGGTCGCCTCGTCCTGGGTCTCGTAGCAGTATTGGCCCACCAGATCGTGCGCCCGCTGGATCTCGTCGAGAGTGCGCCGCAGCTGCGGCTCGTTGACAATCGTGCTCCTTAGTGTCCGCACTTCCGCGGCCAGCGCCCGCAGCACTGCCTCTTCACCCGGCCACGGCTGGCCGGGGAACAGTTCCGCCCAGATCAAGCGATCCGTCATCGAAACTCCCTTCTTTCGATTTCCCGCCGAGTTGCGGCCTCGACCACGCGGCTATAATCGCGCGTAGTCTGTTGCGCGCGAATAGTGACCAGCCAAATCCACGACGACAGTGTCCAAACTGCCGAGGCCGCCACGACAGCCCAGCTGTGCCGGTAGACATGGAAGCCCACAACGGCGAGGTTGAGCACGCCCGAAGTAAGTGCCGACCGCCGCGCGCTGCGCAGATCCGGGTCGTAGCTTGATGGCGACTGCAAGTTAGTTCTCCTCCTCCAGGTACGCTGCGCAGATCCGCGCCAGGGCGTTGCCGTTTACGTTGTCGTTATGAGTGCCAACGAACGGCCCGCGCTGCTTGGCGGCGGTCACCGCGGCCTGCACGATTTTCACCTGCTCGTCGTGCAGCAGGAAGGTGATCTGCTGGTAGGGCGCCCGGTCGCCTTCCGGCAGCACTGGATACCCGGCCTCGGCCACCTCCCGCATCAGCCCGTCCAATTCGCTGGCGTCGAAGCCGATCACCGGCATGTCGAATCCCGCGTCCCGCAACTCGAGCAGCTCCACTCCCAGTAATTCCTCGTTCCATCCCGCGTTCATGGCCAGCTTGTTATCGGCCAGCACGTAGGCCCGCTTCTTGGCGTCCGACCAGCCGCGCGCGATCATCACCGGCGCTTCGGCATACTGGTTCAGCTCGGCCGCCATCACACGCGCGTGGCCCGCAATAATTCCGCCGGCCTCGTCGGCCAGCACTGGAATCGTCCAGCCCCATTCCCGCATCGAGGCCGCGATCTGCTTGACCTGGTCTGGAGTATGTGTCCTCGCATTCCGCGCGTAGGGGATCAGCCGCGCCAGCGGCCACCGCTCCACGCTGTCAGCTGGCCAAAGTTGCTCCACTTTTATCGCCCCTTTCGGACGGGCTTCAGCTTCTTGCTGGCTGCTACTGTCCGAATCTTACGGTCGAGGACCGGGTCCGCTGTGACCGGCTCGCCGCGACGCGCAGCGCGGCCTGGCTCGGGCTCTTTTCGTTCAGTTGGGAAGCCCTCTGGGTAAATCTCGCTGTAACTTTCGAGGCCGTCCCTCGGTTTGTACCGCGAACAGTAGAGCGCGCGGATTTCCGCCACGCCAGGCCAGCGTGCAAACATGCGCATCGCCCGGCTACCCAGCCACTCCATCTGCTCGTCGGTTTCAACCATCTCTATGAAAATGGCGACCAGCCCCGCGCGGACCTCGGGGTCGCTAGGAAAGAAAGCCATCAACGCGAGCTTGCCGACGACAGCGGCGGCGGTTTCAGGAGTCAACGCTTTCATAAATGCCTCAATAGGGGAAAGTGCAAATCCTCGCGGTGGGCTTGCAATGATTTCTGATAGGAGTGGAAATCGTCCTGGCACTTCTGCCGTTCTTCGGCGGCGTTGACCTCCTTATTGCAGCGCGAACACAATGGCCACGTTTCTGTGAGGGCATTTTTCCAAGGGGCGAAATTGTGATCGATCTCAAACTCGGCGGTCGGCACTCCGTCCTGATCTACGATGACGGTGCGCTTGCAGCGCGGGCAGATTCCGGCGTGCCGTCTCCATAAGCAATCGATATGGAGCAGTTTGTCGGCTTGGTCAATCGGCTTCCATCTGTACTTCTGACGGCTTTCCCGGATCTCGCGCTTGATATCGTCTGCCTCCGTGCGGACGATCTGTTTTACCTCTTGGACGTCACCGCGCAAGGCACGAACGTCATTCTGCATAGGCTCGATCTCCTGGCGCACCATGCGCTGGAGCGGCACCCAAATTTGACGGGCCTGAGTATCGAGAACTGACATTTCCAAGGACGGCTCGACGGCAACCAGCTTACTTTTCCTGTACTGGTCGAAGGCTTCCACGAGAGCGATGCGAACCTGATCGGCGTTGGCCGTCTCCGCATAGGTACAGAGAAGCAGGCACTGTTTAACTGTGAGCCAATTCTCTGAGGCTGGGCGGCCCCCAAGATCCCCGGAGGTTATTCCCACCGTGTGAATAACTCCGACTTTTTCTAGTTGCGTTCGATGCCTGTTGATCGTCTGCCGAATCTTGCGAGGGTCAGCATAGCCAAGCCACTCAGCTAGATCCGTGTCGCGCACGCGATCATCATCTTGATAGGTCTTTATGTGCTGCACTATCAGGCTGGCAGACATTCACCTTCCTGCCTTTCTTCGCTCTTCGCGGTAGAACGCTTCCAGCGTTGCGCTCTGCACCGATTTACGGCGCGGCAGCGGGGCGTGGAGAGGTTTTGGATTAGGAGGAGACGCGGCGGGAGCGCGCCGTTTTTGCGCGCGTAAGCCGCTAGGTTCACCTAAGTAAGGTTCATATAAAGGATACGGAGGTTCCGAAGTGACATTTTGGCACTCTGCAGAGTGACTATTTGTCACTTGGGAAGTGACATTTTGGCACTTCGGGAACTCGTACCGATTGCCCCGCTGGGTCCGTTGCACCTGGATCAGCCCAGCCGTCTTTAACTCCGCCAAGGCGCGAATTACGGTGCGGCGGCAAACGCCGATTTCCTCCGCCAGAGTCGCTTCATGGGGATTACACTGCCCCGTGTTTTTGTTCCAGTGATCCGCGAGGACCGCCAGAAGTAACTTGGCTGTAGCGGAAATTCTCTTGTCCGCCAGGACCGCTTTGGCTACAATCAAAAAAGAGTTACGTTCCATCGAGTTCGCTCCTTGGAACCGTGTTCCATGTCGGGGACCTTCTCCAGCTGGGACCAATGTGATTGCAGTGGGGGCACGCGGATAACGTGCCCCTTTATTTTTTAGGGCGGGTGTTCGTGCCTCGCCAGCCAATTGCAGAACTCTTCCACTCCCTCCGCAACCACCACCGGCAGTCGGTATTGCTGCCGGATCGCCGCGATCTGGGTCTCCTGGTCGGGGTTCAGCTTTCCGCCAGGACGCTTGACCTCCAACAGAAAATTGCGGTGGAACTCATGCAGGCAGGCGTAATCGGGCGTGCCTTTCGGAACACCGTGAACATGCCGCGCCCCATCCAGCGTCTTGTAAACCCCGGCATGCAGGCGAATCACTAAATAGCTGTGCAGCGCCAGGACAGTCTTACACCCAGCCTCTATGTCGTCCTCGGAAATCGGCGGCGGGGTCAGCCGGAACGGCCGCTTCGCCATCACTCGCCCTCCAACCGCTTCAGGAACGCGCGGATCGCTGCTGGTCCTACCGGCGCAACGGTGGCGATATTGGCCGCATCCAGCTGGTCCAGGAAGTCCGCCGGACAGCCGGCGGTTTGCCGCATGTGCTGGCGGCAGGTTCTGCAGGTGAGGTTGCCGTGGGACACGGCGCCGCAGTCTGGACAGACGCCGTAGCCGAGGGCCGGATTCATTCGCCTGGTGCCTCCGGGCCCGGGGCGATGAAGCCGAAGCCCGACTGCATTTCATTCACCGTCATGGCCTCTTCGCGGACCATCTCGTTAGTATCGAGGCGGATGATCCGTTTCATACCCGGCCGCGGCGTCTCTAGGATGGCGAGACATTCGACCTCGCGCATTTCGTAGCCGTTATTGATTTTGGTGGTCAGTTCCACAACGCGGGACTTGGCGCTTTTGATTGCCGCCGCCAGCGCCGCTACCGTGTTCGCTTTCTGATCCTCAAGGTTGAAACAGTTTTGATTTTCGTGAGCCAGGCTCTCGCCCAGCTCCCGCATCTCCGTCGGCCCGAAGGTGTATTTGATCGCTTCATACAACCGCTTCTCTGCCATTCACTTCTCCTTTGCTGCCAGCTTTTGGACCGCTTCCCAGAAGGCACGGGCTGCTTCGTCAATCGTGAAATCGGGGTTGACGATTACTTTGCCGTCGCGCGTTATCCGCACGATCGCGCGCCCGTCATTAGCGCAAATAGTCAGGTTCTGCTCGGAACGGTGCCACCCCAGATACGCGACCGTCAAGCGTTTAGGTTTATCCATCGACCACTACCTCTTTGCCCGCCATGTCGAAGAATTGGCCAGCCTCGTCGACGACCAGCAGGAACGGAACACTCTGGGAATATTTGCCGATCACCATGAGCACGCGGCCGACGTGGGGATAGCGCTCGAAGATCGCGAAGATGTGGTTGCGTATGGTAGCCTTCGGGCCGCTCGACGTGCTCATCGTCGGCTCCGCGATCTCGCCGCGCTCCCAGGACCGGATCAGGTTCACCGTGCCGGCGATTGCCGGGTTGTCCCGGTAGGCCACTCTCATGAGGCCTCCGCTAGCTTCGCCACGCAGCTCTTGCAGAGTTTGCCGCGATCCGGCTTGGACTCTTGGTATTCCGCCCGAGGATGGTTGAAGTCCAAATGTCCGCAGATGGCCCGGAAGCCGTCTACTGCGTGCCAGCGGTTTGCCCCGCCTGAATACTGAATCCGCGCCCAGCGCTGCGGAGACGAAAAACCCCCGCCGTTTCCAGCGGGGGTTGGGCCCGGGCCGGTCACGCAACCCGCCCCTTAGTGCTGGGGACAACCGCGGTTTCGCCTGGCGCGAACGGCGTGGGGTCGTATTCCATTGGCCAGGAGTGCAACGTGGTGGGCTTCGGCTCAAGGCGTGGATCCGTCCAGCCAACCTCTGGCGAAAAGCCGTGGCCGGAGAACGGATGGTGCGCCTGGACCTCTTCTGGTGCGTGGCGGCGTCCCGCTATGCAGGCTGCGCAGGCCGCGCAGAAAGTGGTGAGTGTGGGCTCGCGGGTCATGCGACCCGCCTCTTGATAACAAACGGAATCGAAGGGGTAAAATTGGAATCGCTGGGACCACAGCCATTCCAATTTTGCCCCCCGCTGACCGCGTCCTGCGGGATTGAGATCGCGCCCCTGATGACGACTTCCTCTCCGGTCATCTCGATCCGCTCCACGGTCGATTGCAGGAACTCCCGCTTTTCCTCGAAGGTCTGGACCTCTTCCAGATCGCCCAGCATTGCGCCGAACGCCGCCACGATGGAAGCCTCAGAATACATCATGCTGACCGGGGCGTGGCGCAGTTCCCTCTCCAGGGCCTGGATCTGAATTTCCAGGGCCGCGAACTGCGTGTTGGCCTTGCCGTGCAGCTTCTTCATGGCCGGATTGAGAATGATCGTGCCGTAGTGCTCCTGCTGCTCCCGGAGAGCCTCCAGGGCGGCTTCGGAGTCGGCCCGCCGCTGGTGGGCATCCACCCCGTGCTCTGCCCGATAAGCCTGTATGGCGGCGGCGTGCGCTACCTCGGGCTGGCGCAGGTGTTCCTTCATGGCATCGATCACGATCGCCTCCAGCTTTGCCGCGACCATCTCGCTCGCGTGACACTTCAGGCGGATGCCGCCGCCTTGGTAGTTGTGTTTGGAGCAATAGCCGATGCCATGCCGCGCCTCGCCATTGTTGCGGAAATACCAAACGCCGCCGCAGGGGCCGTTTCCATTAGGTACGGAGCAATAGACCAGTTTGCTGAGGGGGAAGTATTTGGTCGGCCGCCCCGCCCTCTTCGTCTTGTTCTGCGTCTGGATAGCCCGTGCCAGCCGGGCCGTTTCTGCGTCGATGATCACGGGAAGATCCAGCCGCGCTTCTGTCACTCCGGACAGATCGAGAGGCTGCGCATTTCCGCCCATCAGCTTCACGCGTTCTTCATGATCGCGCTTGGCGGCCTCGATGCCCAGCCTGACCACATAGACGCCCGCGTAGCGGTCGGCTTTGCGCAGCACCTGGGTCACCGATTCCCGCCACCAGGCCAAGCCCGCGCGAGTCAGGATCCCCTTGCGGTTGAGGCGCAT
>DASQOP010000279.1:0-3698 GCA_035644415.1 Burkholderiales bacterium | reverse complement strand
GACATCAGCTTGCCGCGCATCTACGCCGGCACCATGCCGTTCATCGCCACGGACCTGGTCCGGCTGCTGGTGCTTTGCGCCTTTCCCGCGATCTCGCTGTGGCTGCCTCGGACAATGGGATAACAGGTAATCTCTCAGCGTCCTCCGCGTCCTCCGCGTCCTCTGCGGTGAGCGTTAGCGGTACTTCTCCGCGCAGCGAATTATGGCGGCTCTGTTGGCAGCGTCGAGGCAGATTCGCGCATCCGCATGAGCCCTCGAGCGCCTATGACGGACCCCGTCCCTCCGAACTTTCACAAATTTGCCTATTGCGTCGTGCGAATCGACAAACAGTATGCTTGTCTGAATCTTCTGGTCCGCGGCATCTGGCAGCGTCTGTTCATCAGCCGTGGCCGCGGTCAAATTTAAAAGTACGCCGGCCAACGCCCCCAACATGATCACTATCCGTTGCATCGGCATGGGAATGCTCCCCTTTAATTCGCTGCCGTGAATCATCCGATGCAGTTGCCTTTTCGTCAAGTGATGCAACTCTGTGCTCTATTTCTTATGGCCTTCGCCGCCTCAGAGCGCCTGGTGCGAACGTCCGGCCGATTGCAGGCGCAGGTGCAATGCCATCCGCAATGCGGTTTCCTGCCCGCGGTAGTAACCGACCGCCCATCCGGCTTCTTCGAAACCGAGGGACCGGTAGAACTGCTGGGCGACCACGTTGGTGGCGCGCAATTCCAGCTTGACGATGGCGATGCCCGCCGTCAGCGCCGATTCCTTCAGCCACCCGAACACCTGTGTGCCGATGCCCTCGCGCTGATAACCGGGTTTCACCGCCAACAGCGAGAGGTGGGCCTTTTCCTCGCCGAACTCCATGATGCCGAACCCGACCACCCGGCCGCGATGGCGGGCGGTCAGCACCAGCGTTTCCGCGTCGCTGATCGCCCGCGCCACGCGTTGCCGGCTCCAGGACCATCCGAGCCCGGTCTCGATCAGGTCGCGCGACATTTCGGCGACCGCCAGGGCGTCTGCCGGAAGGGCGGGCACGAGGGCAATATTGCGGGTTTTTCTGTCGCTCATCTGAGCATCGTTTCTGCTTATTCGGAATTGTATTTGCCGCGCGCCTAAGCGCAGATTACGACCCGACCCTGCCTAAGCGGCCAACGTAGAATGCCTTGCCGGCGCCCGGCGTAACGACCTCTCCGGACTTCTTCGCCTCGGGAGTGCCCTTTGCCGCTAGTAAATTCAAGTTCAAGCCCTTCAACGCAGAGACGCAAATGACGCAAAGGAACGCAAAGAAAGAATATGTGAAGAGAAAAATAAATGCACGAGATTCTTGTCGAACCTCTCGCCTCTCGCCCCTAACCACCAGCCACTCGTTGCTTGATCCTCGCCCAAGTATTCCTTTGCGTCCTTTCATTTCCCCTTTGCGTTCTTTGCGTCAACGCTGTTGCCCTATTCACTTGATGACGTCGTTCAAGGTGAGTTGGTGGCGTCCACCCTTCACGGCGAGGAATATCTCTCTGAGAAACATCCCCAGGGATCCGACCAGGGCGAACATCGCCAGGATGAACAGCGTTCCGACCACCTTGGCGAGGTCGGCGGTAATGAAGACCCCGAGAAACGCTCCAGCGACCAACAGGCAGACAAACAGGGCGCATACGACGGCGAGCATGATGGCGTGATAGATCAGCCTGATGCGCTGGGCCAGCAGGTTCAGTTCTTCGACATCCTCCTTGACCCGGCCCGTCTCCTCGCCCGGGGGCGTGCGCAGCCTGTCCTCGAGAACGCGGCGGCGGTCGACGATGCGGCCGAGCCTGTTGTTCAACGCCGAAAGGATGGTTCCGATCGCGGTCAGCAGGAACACCGGCGCGACGGCGAGCTGGATGATGCGGGCGATATCGGTGACATGGGTTTCCATCATTCCTCCATTCCGGCGCAGCCGGGAACCTCTTCGAAGCGGTGAAACACGGCTTTCCCGTGCCGGCGTGCGAGTCCGACCATTTCATCGTGCTCAGGCATTGCGGAAACGCGTCAATCTCGAGAACAGGATGGCCAGAAACGGCAGCGCGAAGGCGATCACCGCCGCCGTGATCATCAGCGCGCCCAGTTCGCTGTAGTCGGCCGGCGCGACGACCTGTCCGGTGACGGGATCTCTCACTTCGCGAGATACCGAAAAAAACCTGTTCAGGTATTTGGTGCCGAGTTGCGAAGCCGACAGCGCCAGGTTGGTGAACGAGGCCATCACAGCAAAGAACGTGGCCTTGAGTTTTTCCGGGGCCGAGTTGGCAATCCAGGCCAGCATCGGGATCATCGCAATCTGCCCCAGCGGCGACTCCAATGCGGTGTCGATCAGCGCGATGAAGCGCGCGTCCACCACACCGTTGGTATGTGCCGCGGTCCACTCATGAAGCCCGTAATACATGCCGATGTTGGGTAGCGACAGCAGCGTTCCGATGATGGTGAGCACACCGACGACGTAGGCGATCGAATGCTCGGCCATGAAACGGCGGAAGATGAACAGGCTGAACAGCGTCAGGGCCGATCCGATCAACCCCAGCGTGGCCATGAACTGCTGGTCGAAACCCAGCGCGTCGATCGCCCACCAGGTCGAGCCGGCACCCGGACTCGGTATGGCGCGGAATGCGAACACCACGATCGCGGTTCCCACCAGAAAATTGCGCGCCTCGGGCTCGAGCTCGCGCGTCAGCCGCCACATCAGGAAAATGACGATGGCCATGGACGCGCAAAATACGATTTCCTGCGCGGCCGGTATCTGGCCCAGTCCGACGCTCAGCGAAACCACCGCGAACACCAGCCCGCCGCCCAGTATCCACCAGTTCACCGGCGGCGGATCGAAATGCCTGTCGAGGATCGCCTCGGATTCCGCGCGCGTGCGCCCTTCTGCGGCCAGCCGCGCCAGGCCGCGCCGCCGCAGCCACGATGCCAGCACCACTCCCAGTACGGAGACCAGCGGGATGATCAGGGCAAGCTGGTAGACGGAAAGATACGCAGCGGCCTTCTGCGCTTCCGGCAGCGCACCGACGCCCCGCAGCAGGAAAATGTTCAGGATGGACACGGCCACGCTGCCGCCGATGATCGCGACCCGCCCCAGCGTCTGCATGGTCGTGTGCATCGGCTTGCGCTCCGCAGCACCGATGCGCTGGCCGTCGCTGCCGAAGCGCGGCACGGCCTCGACGGTCATCGCATCGGCCACAACATCCTGCAGCACGTAACCGATCGGCGCGAGCAGTGCCGCCAGTACGAACCAGGTCTCGACCGGCGCGACCGTCCGCATCGCATCGGTGTGGCCCAGCAGACCGATCATGATCAGGATGCTGAGCGTGATCAGTCCCGCACCGAGGTACACCAGCAGGCTCTTCCACCGCCAGACCAGATCCACCAGATGCCCGAGCGGCATCTTCAGCGCCCATGGCAGCATCATCCAGAAACCGAGCGCGGCGAGGAACTCGGCGGACAACCCGAGTTGTTCCTTCACGTAGAAGGCGCCGACGATGCCGGTAAGGCCGGAGATGCCGGCAGCGGCATATACCATCAGCGGCGGCATATAGGAAAGCCGCATCTCGCGTCCGAGCGCGAGGATGTTGCGGTCTATCCAGCGCAGTACCGCGGCAGGAAAACCGGATGCAGTAGTGGCAGTCATGCTGTGGGTGATCCTGAAACAACCAGGCCGTCTTGTTGTGCGTTCCCGCCGG